>LKPX01000159.1 GCA_001443525.1 Desulfobacteraceae bacterium RAAP-1
AATTACTCTTATAGCCTATCGGCGTACAAACCCCCAACAAGACGCTAATTAAGTATGGCATATCGGACATTCAAACCCTATCCAGATAACGACCCAACTGAAATTTGCGATCATAGACTATTCTTTTTGGTGGGATTCATTTTGTGCGATGAACGGCTTTAATAAAGTCGTTCATGACTGTTTCCATATCATCAGTTATTGATTTTGCCGGTTTGGTATCATGCGGGGGAATCATAGGAACACGCACACAATCTGGCATATCAAACATACCGAACAGCATAACGGGCGCAGCTAAACCCTTTAAGAATGCTTTCGTAAAGGCTGTTTGGGAACTGTCATTAAAATCTATGAGCGTCATATCATTTACCATTGGATATCCTTATGCCCCAATAATGTCGCCTGTGTTTGAATAAGTCAATAAAGATTTACCAGGAATTTACACGCAGATCGTAGGTATTCGCCTGTTCCATTTGGGAAGCCTTGTGGAAAGCCTGCATCATATCGTTGACGATGCTGAACGATCTTCCCTTGAAAGCAATCCAAAATGTGACGCACGGTTCACGAAATAGTCACATGATGTCAGATTATAGAATTTCTGGTCTAAATAGTGACGTGTGAGTCACGGCAAAAGGCCGGGGTTTATTTTTTTGAACTTTGCAGGTGATTTTATAAAAAGTTGTACAGGAGTTGTACAGAATGACGTTGGAACAAAAAAGGGGTTTTGGCTTTTTGCCTTAACCCCTTGTTTTTATTGGTGGAGCTGAGGGGGATCGAACCCCTGACCTCATGACTGCCAGTCATGCGCTCTCCCAGCTGAGCTACAGCCCCATTCAAAGACGGCTATATGTAAACAAAAAACATATCCATGTCAATGATTATTTAATCGCGAATCTCAGATGACTCGCAAAAGCGTTTAACGTTCGACAATCATGGCCATTCCCATGCCGCCGCCGATGCACATCGTGAACAGACCGGTCTGATACCCTTTGCGTTGCATCTGATACATGCCGGTGACCATTTGACGGGCACCGGTGCAACCGATGGGATGCCCGAGCGAAATGCCGCTTCCCAGTTCATTGGGCTTGTCGGTTGCGATACCCAGTTCCCGCATACATCCAATGGCCTGAGAGGCAAATGCTTCGTTGAGTTCGATCATATCGATGTCTTTTAATGACATTCCGGTGTTTTTCAGAACCTTTCGGACAGCCGGAACCGGCCCTAGTCCCATGTAGGCAGGATCGAGCCCTCCGGACGCAAAGCCCTTAATTTTGACGATGGGGGTCAGCCCCATGTCTTTGGCTTTCTCCGCACTCATAAGCAGCACAGCGGCGGCCGCATCATTGATGCCGGACGCATTTCCGGCCGTGACGGTTCCGTCTTTTTTAAAAGCGGGCTTGAGCTTGGCCATTTTTTCCATGCTGGTTTCCATGGGACGTTCATCAGTATTGAAAACAATCTCCCCCTTGCGGGATTTAATAACGACCGGAACGATTTCCTTGGCGAAAATACCTTCACGGATGGCCATCATGGCGCGGTTATGGCTCAACACGCCCAATTCATCCTGTTCCTGACGGCTGATGCCGTAGAGTGAGGCGATATTTTCGGCGGTTAGCCCCATATGATATCCATAAAAAATTTCAAACAAGCCGTCAAACACCATCAAATCGTATATTTCGCCTTTGCCGGTCAGTTCCATACGGTGTCCCCAGCGGGCTTTGGGAAGCGCCATCGGCGCCAGGCTCATATTTTCCTGACCACCGGCCAGTACCACATCCGCCTGACCGCTCATGATGGAAGCGGCGGCCATGGCAATAGCTTTCAAGCCGGAACCGCAGATTTTGTTGATGGTGACCGCCGGTGTCTCCTTGGGGATACCGGCCCGGATCATAGCCTGTCTGGCGGTGTTCTGCCCCTGACCAGCCTGAAGCACATTGCCCATGACGACTTCATCAATGGTGATTGGTGTTGCCTGATCGTCCCAGGTGCAGGATTTTTTTTCGAGTTCGATCAGGCCCTGATCTTTGAGTTTGTCCGGACAACCGGCTTTCATACTGTCATCAATTACCGGCCTCAATCCGGCTTTTTTCAAGACATCTTTCATGACAATCGCACCCAGTTCCACAACCGGCGTTGTCATAAGCGCGCCGCCGAAATTTCCGATGGCTGTTCGTGAACCACTGACGATAACGACTTCTTTCATTGAAAAATCCTCCATAATTCTCAGAATATGATAATCCCCCATCAGGGACAGAACCTGAATACACTCTTAACAAATCTTTTTTTTGATATCACAAACCTGTTTCTTCGGTCAATGAAGATGCACTTATTTCTCCAATGTCTTTCCGCCGGAAGGTTCGGAGATGTTTGTATGACTGAAACTGGTCCACAGGTTGCACCAGTTTGCCGTATGCCCAGTTTTACACATAAAAATACACTGATATAAAATGGCAAAAACTACCGATTAAAACCAATAGATGAAATAGCGCATGATTGAATTTTATTTTATCCATGCTGTATAAAATCGCACCCATCGTATAGGATCCGCCGCCTGCAAAAAGCCACAGCAGCCCTTCCAAAGGCAATTGGCGGATCAATGGTTTTATGGCGAAAATGATAATCCAGCCCATGAATACATACATGATTGTCGATACGATATTGTATTTGCCTGTAAAGAAAAGTTTCAAAATCAATCCGGTTAAAGCCAGCCCCCAGGAAATGCCAAAAATCACCCAACCGGTCGCACCCTTCAACGTGATAAGTGTAAACGGCGTGTAGGTTCCTGCAATAAGAACATAAATGGATGCATGATCAATGATGTTCAATCTGCCTCTCAGTGCCGGGCTTTGGGCGCTGTGATAAAAAGTGGAAGCCGCATATAACAACATCAAACTCAATCCAAAAATACTGAAACTGACAATATGCCAGACATCACCGTATTGGACTGCCCGAATAACCAGAAACACCAAAGCGACAATGCTTAAAACCAGACCGATGGCATGGGAAATAATATTCATTTTTTCTTCCACCGGTGAGTAACTTTTTATTCTCTTCTTCTCTTTCATTGAATTATACCGCCACCTCGACTGTATGTTCCCGGCTATCATCCACCGATGCGATGGATTTCTCCGATTCCATTTTTATCGAATGTATCAAAGCCGGTAACTTCAGTCCACCCTTTTAGTGGTATACAGAACTTGTGCAATTTTTTCCGGGACTGTCGTGCCCGCCTTTTGAAAAGCGTACGCAAGCAGTTTGACTACATTACAGGCCTGTGCGGCATAAACATCGGAGACAATTCTGTGTCGGTAAAGGTAAAGGCGCTGACACCAAATCTCGCCATAATTTACCATACATTACTTTTAGCCTATTCTTTGACACGAATACTATATGATATTTGCGTTCCTATCTTGTGTATGCTAAGGCTTTTTTGCCCATATTTGTTCTCCTTTTGAGTTCTGATCACAGAATAAGCACTGTTCCCTTAACTCAAAAGAAGATTTCCCCACATACAATAGCACAGCTTTTTCAACTCTCCCCAGCATAGCTGGGGGCTTAGCTCAGGAGTTACAATTAAAATTCAACCTACCCACCTGAAACAGCGAGGAACCTTCTGATATTATGGGATTGCAACCATTGTTATCCGACAATCACAGATATAGAGCCGTGATTATGGCGCTGATAATCTTGATTCTTGGAGCTACATTCACCACATGGTCAGTAAATGCATCCTTTGAAAAGGGACGGCTCTCATCAATACCCAATTATGATGATGTAACTTATTTTTTTAGTGCTACAACATTGTTGGAGGCTTTCCACAATTCAGGGTTACATGGAGTTGTCGAAAAAATTAGTCAAAACAGTAATGTATTACACTCTCCATATTCAACGATGTTGGCTGCTGCGGCTTTCGCTACGCTTGGATACAATGATAGTGCGCCTTATCTATTTAATTTTCTGGTGATTCTTTTATATCTTTTTTTTCTGAACCACGTCATGCGCGATTTGCCTTTGATCATTCGTTTCGCAATGATGGTTTTTTTTCTTACACTGCCGTTCGCGACAATGGCGGTTGTCGAATTCCGTCCAGATCCTTGCTGGGCCGTATTGATTGGATTCTGTGCGGTTTTTGGTTTTTCCAGTCGTACTTATTTTGATGATTGGCGGCAGCCCGCGATTCACGCAGTGCTGTTTGCACTTTCTCTGCTGATAAAACCGTCAATATTCGCGATGACTATTATTATTTTCGGGTTGTCCGCATGTTATCGTGCTGTAATGGAAATATTTGATCGTCACGCCATACAATGGCGCGTTTTTGCCAGGGTTGCGCTTATCTATATATTGGTGACATTAGTGGTAGCAGGTCCCTA
Organism: Desulfobacteraceae bacterium RAAP-1; assembly: GCA_001443525.1. Classification (GTDB taxonomy): domain Bacteria; phylum Desulfobacterota; class Desulfobacteria; order Desulfobacterales; family Desulfatirhabdiaceae; genus RAAP-1. The sequence goes on from LKPX01000159.1 coordinate 4,368, forward strand.
CTTCGTTTTTTTTGCTTCTCCAACATGGAAATATTTCTTAAAAAATTTGTTTGGCGCAAACAAGGGAATATGGTCGTATCCGGGCGACTGGCTGCAACAGTTTGGATATTATCTTTCCGGTGGTTCGGCAGCAAGTAATCTGGGCAATTCTGGATGGGCTATTGGCTGCTTTTTTGCTGTGGGAACAGTTAAGGTACTCGCAAGGCGCGATGTGACGGGAATCAAACTTGCTGGCGGGCTGTGGATCGTCGTAATTTCTACCTATGATCACAAATTTCAGTTGGATTTGACTACCTTTGTCGTGTTGCTGAGCGATCGAACAATCTGGCCGGGAAGGGTTGGCAGATTCATGAGAGGGCGAAATCCTGGG
>LKPX01000160.1 GCA_001443525.1 Desulfobacteraceae bacterium RAAP-1
CTTCAGATTGATGAACGGGTCGAACAATGACTTGCTTGAGATTCACGAGAATATCTCCGGCTTATGTGTGGGATACAGATCAAGATTGAGTCCACCTATACACCATTTCCGGAGATTTGTCCAGATTTTCATCCAACCATGTAAAATAAATTATCAATAAGACTGGAACAAAATCACCCTGGCTCTTTGATTATGGAAATTGCTTGTGTCGATAGCGGTATGATATGATCCGCATTCATCTTGTACCCGGTATTATGATTTGCTTGTTTTCAAAATCAATCTCAGTCCATTCCAAATGCCTCAATTCCCCCGGCCTACAGAAAAGCATAGAGATCAATTTCAAAGCGCATTGAGCAGGAAAAGAACCTTGATATGCATCAAGCGCTCTAAGCAATGGCCCCAATTCCTTCGGGTCCGTCACCGCTGGCATGTGCCTTTTGGTTTTGCTGGAAGGTGGCAAATACCCCCGCAGTCCTTGTGCGATATTAAAATTGGCTCGATCCGTGGAAATGGCGTATGTGAACACCTGCCCGATAATTGTCAGCAAACGCCTTGCCGCCTCTATTGTTCCCCTTGATGTCTTTTGCCGTGACTTCGGTTAAAGGTGTACTTCCGATCCAGGGGAAGATGTCTTTATCCATCCGCGTCAAGATGGCTGTTGCATATTCCGGTGACCATTCGCCTTGCTTATGTCCGTACCATTTCCTTGCGATTTTTTCAAAGCTGTTGGCTGCTGTATCGTTTCGTGCCGCCCGCTCCGCCTTCCGGTTTACGGAAGGATCGACGCCTTTACCCAACAATTGTTTTGCATTATCACGTTGTTGCCACGCATCGGAAATTGAAACGATGGGGTATTTTTCAAGGGCAATCAGTTTTTCCATACCCCCAAACCTGTATTTAAATCTCCACAATTTGCCGCCAGTCGTCGTTACCAGCAGAAACAGGCCGCCGCCATCTGCAAGTTTATAATCTTTCTCTTGAGGTTTGGCATTCCTTACCTTAACACCGCGAAAGCGGTACGATCCTTTTAGGCATTGGGTTTACCTCGTTTTGGGGGTATCGAAATATTTATTGGGGTATTTTATGAATATAATACCCCAATAAAGGTAGATGTCTATGATTTTTATTGTATTGTGTTGGACAACCTGAATGCGGAAAACATTGTATTTTCAATGATTTTTGGATTAAAATAGGACATATTTGGAGGGATGTTGGCGGAAGTGCATGGGAATCGAACCCACCCGGGACGGTATTAACGCCCCACACCGGATTTGAAGTCCGGGAGCCCCACCAGTGAGCTGTGCACTTCCATGAAGTTTTCTATCTATCGCTTTCAAGATAAAAAATTAGAGATTTTGGATGATCACTCCCAAAATCCTTATTTTGAAAGCTATAATATGTGAAACAGGCAATGTCAACCCAATTATATGGTTGATCAAAAACCAGTTGGTTCTGATGCGTTTTTAAAAAACCATATCATCGTCATTAGCCATGCTGGTGATATTTCCCTCTGTCCAGAGTACGATATTGTATGGCCTCGGCGAGGTGTTCCATCTGAATTTCAGAACTTTGAGACAAATCCGCTATCGTGCGGGATATTTTTAAAATACGATTAAAAGCTCTGGCGGAAAGCCCCAGCCTGTCCACGGCTGACTCCAGAAGCGAATGACAATCATGGGTTATCTGGCAGTATTTCTTGATATGACGACTCGACATCTGGGCATTTGCAAAGATAACTGTTTGTGAAAATCTTTCGGACTGAATGGACCTGGCCTTTGTGACCCGGTCTCGTATTTCACCGGATGTTTCCGCTGATTTCTGTATGATGAGATCTTTATACGGTACGGCAGGTACATCAACATGGATATCAATTCGGTCTAACAGCGGCCCCGATATTTTAGATCGATACTTTTGAATTTGCTGGGCGGTACAGCAACATTCGTGCTTTGGATCGGAATAATAGCCGCAAGGGCAGGGATTCATGGCGGCAACCAGCATAAAACTGGATGGATAGGTGATCGTAGTGGCCGCTCTGGAAATGGTGACTTTCTGATCTTCCAGCGGTTGACGCAGAACTTCCAGGACATGTTTTTTAAACTCTGACAACTCATCCAGAAATAATACACCATTATGCGCCAGACTGACCTCTCCAGGCCTGGGAATATGCCCGCCGCCAATCAGCCCTGCATCGGAAATTGTGTGATGAGGAGATCGAAACGGCCTTCGGGTTATCAGCGCCTGATCATTCTGAAGCATTCCGGACACACTGAAAATTTTAGTGGTTTCTATGGATTCATCAAAAGTGATCGGAGGAAGAATGGATGGCAGCCTTTTGGCCAGCATGGTTTTCCCGGAGCCTGGTGGACCGATCATGATAAGGTTGTGTCCACCTGCGGCCGCGACTTCCAGGGCACGTTTTACATGTTCCTGTCCCATGACTTCAGCATAATCCGAATCAAACTCATCTCCGCGTTCAAAAATTCTTGAAATATCGGTCTGCTCCGGTGCAATAGAGGTATGTCCCCTGAAAAAATCTACAAGTTCAGACAGGGTTTTAACCGGTAATACCTGAATATCCTGAATGACAGACGCTTCCAGACGATTTTCATAAGGTACGATAATGGCGGAATACCCTGCCTGTTTGGCGCTTTGCGCCATGGGCAAAGACCCGGTGACCGGCTTGATACGTCCATCCAGAGAGAGTTCACCCAGAAGGAGATATCGGGAAACGATTTCCTTGGAGATCAATTTGCTTGCAGTTAATATACCCACTGCAATCGGAAGATCGAAACCGGTTCCTTCTTTTTTGATGCTGGCCGGCGCCAGATTAACCGTAATACGGTCATCCGGAAATGTATATCCGGAATTACCGATAGCGGATTTGACCCGCTCCTTGCTTTCTTTGACAGAGGCTTCCGGAAGGCCGACAATTGTAAAATTCGGCAGTCCATAGGCAATATCCACCTCAACTTCTACCAGATATGCGTCAACACCAATGACGGCGCTGCTTAGTGTTTTTGCCAGCATTTCAGATGATCCTTTTAACGTGCAAGGTCTTCATGAGCCATATGCATTTTCACACCCGCACCATACATTGCAATAATGCTCATCCCGCTGAATGCACCAGTTCCGAGGCAGGGACAATTTGAACTTTTCGATTCAGCTCCGGCAACTCTTCCTGGAGTACCTGACAGGTAATTTTATGCGGATGCCCGATAGCCAAAGCATATCCGTTCCGAAGCGCTTTTTGGATCAAAAGCTGGACTTGTTTACGAATGGCATCAGCGTCTTGAACATTATCCAGAAAAACATCCCGCTCCGCATAAGGAACATGAAACAACCGTGCAGATGAAGCTACTTTGCTTTTAGGCGTCGTCTTGCTGTCTATAAAAAACAGATGTCGGCGTTTGATGACCGAACATATTTGATTCATCTGATCGGAAGAAGCTGTCAACCTAGACCCCATGTGGTTATTAACCCCTTTGATATAGGGGACAGCATCCAGATCATCATTTAACTGATGCAGCAATACATCAGGAGACATCCGCTCCAGCAGCGCGCCTGGGCCTGGATTTATACCCGGATACTCGTCAGGTTCCATGGGCAGATGAAGCATTAGCTCGATCCCGTTTTCGTTCGCTAACTGAGCTACTTGCCGTTCATGCGGACTAAACGGCAGAATTGAAAATGTAAACGCTGCCTTCAGTTGAATGAATCGGGATGCAATCTGCTCATTATACCCCATGTCGTCTATGATAATGGCTACCTTGGGCGGCTTTCCCTCTGGAAAATGCTTGGGCGGCGTGATGGGTTGCTCCGGCGGAGTTTCTGTCTTGGGAAATACTTCATAGATGGGAGGCGTTATATGCGGAGGCTGGTGAATGGGAACCCTTAGAATTTCGGGAACCGATGCCAATGGCGCTGGCGGTGAAACACTTTTTTTCAAAGCATTATGAATCAACACTCCCAGACACAAAATCAATATCAGAAGGACACTGACTGCAAGAATACTTTGTTTTAGTCCGTTAAAAATAAATGATTTCTTACCGCGGCGTTTTCCTCTGGATGATGTTCGTTTGCTTTTACGTTTTGATATTGACATGAATAATCCGGACTTAAAAGGGACACATGATGGATTGCGGGTATCTATAACAGCTAATTATCAATCCACACAGAATTATCGTAACCATCAGAATGGATAACGCATACGGAGGGTCTCCCCCGCTCCGTATCCCCTGCCGTCAGAGAATACAATCGTACACCTCAAAAATAAGGGTATCCGCGGGCGGTGTAAAGTCATTACTTGTGACGACTTCGTAAAAAGTCCGCATGCTGCGCATTACAGCGTACGACAACTACGCTTCATTTCTTGCGGATTTGCACGCCTTGCCTGTGAACATTTTACGAAGTCGTCTGAAAATCGATTTATTATTCCAGTTCGCATTCAAACTGATACCTTTGTCAGCTTCGCTGTGCCGCGATTCGACGTACTGAATGTACAGTCTCATCGCTGCTCGCTTGCTTTCGCGGTCTCAGTCCGAATG
>LKPX01000161.1 GCA_001443525.1 Desulfobacteraceae bacterium RAAP-1
ACCTATCTTGAGACGGGTACGACGAGGAAGCTTTGGAATCCCTTCTTCCGCAAGCACTCGTTCCACAGTGCGAACAGAAAGTTCAACGCCCTCTTCGCTGAGCAGTTCAACAATCTGCCCGGCTGAAAGCTTTTGCTGTCGCCAGGAAATGATTTTACTGCGTGTATCAGCAGTCACCTTGTGACGAGCTGGTTTGCCTTCTTGTGGGATTTCCGACAAGTCGATCTTGCCGTGTCGGAACATATGGCAAAGCACACGGATGTAGCCAGACGTGAAGCCGAATCTTTCTGCCACGATCTGAGTGGGAAGGCGATCAACAAAGAAGGCACGCAGAGCTTCGTAGCGACGCTGCCAGGTAAGAACCGGTTTAGTGAAAAAATTAGCGTCTTGCATAGATGTTATTTTATATTGACGGTTATAAATGTCAATATAAAAACATAAAACAAGATTTTGAGGGTAATAACAAGGACACATAAGAACATTGCCTTAATGCAATATATTCATTTAATATCAATTGGATATTAGCCTTAAAGAGTGAATTTTACACGATTACAAATTATGTTTTAACTGTGATTTTGGATAGTTTTAATCGTCATATTGGATAACACTTAACGGCGATATGATGCCTTCTTGAGGCGTTCCCTTCTCCGTCTCTATGAACATCCCTTCTTCCAGAACTCCTGCTTTCAGAAAACACTTCACGTACCGCAGTACTCGTTTATCGGCTATTCGGTGTTCCAGAAACTTCATCACCCAACCCATTCGTGTTCTACATTGTCAAAGAATCCTTTGATGTCTGCTTCCACAATATAGTGAACTCTGCCTCCTTCCACCTCCGTACTCAGCGCCCTCAGTGCGTCATGGCATCCCCGACCAGGACGGAATCCGTCGGATTTTGCTTGATCGGGGTTTTCGTTCAGGCGCTAATTATCTTGACATTTACCACGGTTTATGTTTCCGTAGTGGCGTACAGGCGCTCAGAAATGAGACTAAGAGGGAACTCCGTGAGAATCGGAGACGGGCCCGCCGCTGTAACCGGGGACGACCGCAGCATTTAAGCCACTGATTGCAATTCACAAATCGGGAAGGCGCTGCCATTAGGGCGAACCGGAAGCCAGAAGACCTGCCTATACAGTTATCAGCCGTTTTCCCGTGGATAAGGAAAGGCTTGCTGTGTTCCGTGCGATAAAACTGGGCATCCCGGATCGATTTCATATCGATCCGGGATTTTTTTTGTCAAAAGCGATGGATGACAGTCCGAAATCGCGGGCGGTATGGCTGGCTTATCCGCGTGCCGCGCCCGAACGGTTGAGATATTATCGACACCTGTTTCCATGAAAGCGCTCGGGCGGAATGTAAAAACAGTTTCGTTGAGGGAGTACCGACATGACGACTTAAGAAACAGAGGTTCATCATCGTTGATGGCCTCATAACCACAATGTGTACCGGATACAGGGAAGGAAGTGCGAATCTTCCGCCGCCCCGCGACTGTGATCAAGACGAAAACCGCATGGAGCCACTGTCACGCTGTAAGCGCGATGGGAAGGCGCGGCCAGTAGGGTGAAGGTCAGCCAGGAAACCTGAACGGTATTTAAACCACTCAACATTCCCCGCGGGGGGAAAGGAGATTTTATAATGAAGGATCTGTTCACTGAAAACGTAACACGCATTTTTTTACTCACGCTGCTTTGCCTTTTTATGGCGCTGCCGTCCCTGCCGGCGCAGTCTCAGGAACAGCCGGAACAGAAGCAGACAGATCAGACGGCTGTACAGAAACCGATAGACCAGACAGCCGTTCAGAACAAAGACAATGTTTCGCCGCAGCAGGGAATCACCGAAGCCAGTGCGGTTCTGTCCCCCATGGTGGTTACGGCCACGAGGATCGAAACGCCGCTGTTCCAGGTGACCAAAAGCGTGAATGTTGTAACCTCCGATGACCGGGACGAGCAGGAACAATACTATCTCCCGAAACTTCTCGACAATGAACCGGGCGTCAATCTCCAGCAGGACGGCGGAATCGGACAATATTCCACCATCAGTATTCGCGGCGTGCCAAGCACTTACACGCAATTTCAGTACAACGGATTTCCGCTCCGGGACGCGGCGGATACCCAGAGTACGTTCAGCTATTTCACCGGCGACCTCTACGGGAGCAGCAATCTCCACCAGATTGAAGTTCTCAAGGGCCCCCAGAGCGCCCTTTACGGATCACAGGCCATGGGCGGTATCATCAATATCATTCCGGAAACGTGGCAGCAGGGCCTTGGGGGAAACATCCGCAGTGAATTCGGCCCAAACAACACCTTCATCGAAAATGACACTTTGCACTACGGGCAGGACAAATATTATTTCAATTTCAACCCGATGTACATCACGACCGACGGTGAAAAAAATGGAGGGCAGTATGGCTACTATTACCGTAACAAAGGGTTTAGCGCAGGCGCCGGATACCGTTTTACGCCGGACATCAACATCGAATTCAGTTCCATCTACGCCAATTCAGACCTCGCCATGGGTTCTTCTCCCAGTCTGGACAGTAACGGCAATCTCATAACGAATATCGCCGACCCCAACGAACATCGTGAAAGCGAGGCAGGACAGTACGGTCTCAAATTGAACGATCACGTTTCCTCCGTATGGAACTACAGCATCAAAGGCGCCTATACGGAAACGCAGCGCCACTACTACTGGTCGGCGGTGGATACTGATCACTCCAATTACGATGGATCTACCGGCTACCTGGAAACACAGCACAACTTCACTATCACCGACTGGCTCGGCCTGGTCGTCGGGGCCGACTATGAAAAAGATTATTACAACGGCCAGGAACCCCGCAATCCTTACAATAATGATTATACACCGGTGTATTACAAGCAGAACTGGTATTCATGGGATATGTTCAGTCAGGCCAATCTCAAGTTGCTGGACAATTCCCTGTTCCTCAACTTCGGAGGCAGATCCAATAATTCCGAGGCGTTTGATCCCAAAACCGTGGGGGAAGCTTCCGCGGCTTACCTCTTCAAGCAGACCGGCACCAAACTCCATACCCAGGTCAGTACCGGATACCGTACGCCATCCCTCTATGAAATCTATGGCGGATATCTCTTCAATGGCCAGGTGGTCACCATCGGAAACCCGAATCTGACGCCGGAAAGCAGCACAGGCTACGAGTTCGGCGTGGACCAGAAGGTGTTTGGAGGAATCGTCAAGTTGGGGCTTACCTGGTTTCACACGGATTTTGACAATCTCATTATCTATGACGGCAGCATCAACAAGTATATGAATGCCGAGAAGGGTAAAACCGAAGGCTTTGAAACCTACGCGAACATCTTCCCGGTGGACTGGCTGCGGATGAATTTTGCCTATACGTATGCGGATCCACAATATCAGACAGCGGGGGGCCAATGGCAACGTCAGGAGTACATGCCTCGAAACAAAGTAAGCAGTCTGCTCACGTTTTTTCTGCCCTATAACCTGACGGCCTCTCTGAACCTGACAAGGCGGGATGCCAAGGTCGTTCCCCTCTACAATCCCAATTATAACAGCGTGAGATGGGACGAGCCATCCTCGACCACGGTGGCCGCGGCGCTCACCTATACCTTCCTCAAACACTATCAGCTCTTTATGCGGGCCGAGAATCTCATGAACGAGCACTACACGGAAAACGCATACCTCATGCCGGGAAGATCGATCTACGGCGGCGTTAACCTGATGTTCTGACGGCAAGGACGGACGATTTAAACGAAACGAGAAGAAAATGGAGGTGGATATGTATATTTACTGGCGCATACAACAGGATTTGAGCTGCCTGGGAGAAATGATCGTATTTCATGAGCCCTGTTTCATTCGATCCCTGCGGGAATGGACGCGGAAAAACGCTACGGGAATAGCCCTGGCCGAGGATTTTGCACTTGCAGAGCTGGTCCGCCCGAGCATGAACTGACAGCCAATCTGAACTTTATTTCTCTGGGTTAACTAAAGTGCCCGGTTTGGAAATGCCATCCAACCGACTCCGGAAATGACGACACATGGGTATACAGTGGCAGAACTGGCGTTTCCGATATGATTATACTGTGAGCTGGCGCAAATTGCGTTTTTTAGAGACATTTTATTCCATATTCTGATATGACTGGTCCATGACAACCGAACTT
>LKPX01000162.1 GCA_001443525.1 Desulfobacteraceae bacterium RAAP-1
CTGTATCCGCTCACGCCATGCGGGAAAACAACATCGCAAAAAGCATATGCCTTATGCCTTACCCCAGGCGGCTCGGAATTTCAGCGATTGGCAGCAGGGCTTCGCGCAGGTGAATATTGATGCTTCCGTAAAAAGTCGAATTTCGGACGGCTTCGTAAAAAGTTCGCAGGCAAGGCGTGCAAATCCTGAGGAACGAAGCGTACTTGTCGTGCGCTGCAATGACGAAGGATGTGGCATAACGCAGCATGCGGACTTTTTACGAAGCCGTCAATATTGTCAAGCAATGGCGGCATCCATGATTTTACAAAATTCTTTTACAGCCGCCGGCGTCATTGCTTCCGGGCATACCAATATGTAAACCAGATGCCATCCTGATCCCATTTTCGCATGAGGGTCAGCGGTAATCGTTTTAGACTGCTTTCGATATCGGCGGCTTCACTCCTGAGCAGTCCTGATAAAATGCACATGCGCTGTTTCAGAAAACCATCTGAACGGACCAGCCGCTTCATCACATCATAATGGATGTTGGCGATCAGCAGATCAAAAGGCCGGTGCATACAATCGTCTGCACTTGACTGAATGGCCAGGATATTGTTTTCGAGATGGTTGAGACGGATGTTTCTCAAGGTTGTCTGCACGGCCAGCCGGTTGATATCCACCGCCAGAACACAGGGGCAGCCTAGACGCGCTGCAGCAATGGCGAGAATTCCGGTGCCCGTTCCTATATCCAGCGCCGACGCCACGGGCTGGAACTGATACGCGCACTCGATAGCTTCCAGGCAATTTCGGGTCGTGGGGTGTCTTCCAGCGCCGAAAACCACGCCCGGATCCAGTAATATCTGCTTTCTGGACGGCTCCAGCGGTAAAGGCTCCCACGACGGTGAAACAGACAGCAGATGGGTATGAAAAGGGGCTAATTTTTCACCGACCCAGTCCTGATATGACATCTGGTAGTGATCTATAAATATCAGTCCACTAGAAGCAGATATCAGCCGCTGAACCTGATCCATTGCCGGACTGGAAAAAAACAGAAACGTAAAGCCATCTTCCTGCCAGTTGCCGATGAAATCCGTTAGGCCCGAGGGATCGTTTTTCAACGATCCCTCCAGATAGTAGATGAAAAGCGTGTCACAGGGAGTGGACGTTTGAGGTGTGACGTCGGGAAGTACGGGCATGTGAGCGTCAGGATGTCGCAGCATTCTTGGGTTCGGTCTTGGGCAGTTGATCCAGATACCATTCCATGGGATCCAGCAGGGTATAACCATTATCTCTCAGTTTCTTTTTAACGGTGACGACATTATTGGTCAAGAGATAGGGAAACACCGCCCGCTTGCCTTCTTCCCAGTATCGGGCCACCAGAACACTTCCAAAAGATATTTTTTCTTCGGTAATGATATCCACGATTTTTTTCAACTGTCCGATCTTCTCTTCGACCAGAATACCCAACAGCGTACCAGGCTGTCCGATTCCCAGCACATTGATAAAAGCTCTCAGCAGATCACGGACAGAAACAATGCCTTTTAAATTGCCCTTGTTATCAACCACCGGCAATGCACCGACGAGCGTTTTCTGAATCAGCAGCAAGGCATCCTGAATGGTATCCATCGGCGAAAGTGTGACCAGATTCTGGGTCATGATCTCCTTGACTTTGATGGAGGGAACGACCGGCATCTTCTCTGCCGGATTTTCAGTTTTGAAAAATGTCGCAGGAAGCGCGCTGCGCAGGTCGCGGTCCGTAATCATCCCTATCAACAGACCGTCGGGTTCGATAACCGGTAAATGGCGGATCTGATGTTGCTCCATCAGCTCTTTTGCTTCGATGATATCGGCATCTTTACTGATGGTGACAACCTTTTGGGTCATGGATCTACTGACAAACATAATGTCCTCCAGTATGTAAAAGACGGAAAAATGATCTGAATTTCAGCGCCTGTGAATCAACGGGCATCAATCTCTCAACAGAATTTCAATATGGTTGTTAACCAGTTCCGGGAGCCGTTTCAAAGAGTACCCTCCTTCCAGAACCGAAATGATCCTGCCGCCGGAATGTTTGTTGGCGATATCGACAATGCGCTCCATAACATATGTGAAACCATCGGTCGTAAGACTGATGCCGGACATATCGTCATCCACATGGGCATCAAACCCTGCGGATACCAGCATGACTTCCGGAGCATACTGATCCATCAGTGGTGTAAAATCGGTATCCATGATGGATATATATTCGTCATCGCCCTGGCCCGGCAGAACCGGATAGTTCCGCGTAAATCCGATGCCGTCTCCGGAGCCTTTTTCGAAGGCTCGACCTGTGCCGGGGAAAGCAAAGGACGGATGTTCGTGAATGGAATAGTAGAAAACCGTGGGGTCTGATTCAAAAATACTCTGTGTGCCGTTTCCGTGATGTACATCGAAATCCATGATACCAATGCGTTGAATGCCCCATTCACTCTGGATATACCGGGCAGCGATAGCAATATTGTTAAAATAGCAGAATCCCATAGACCGATCAGCTTCCGCATGATGGCCGGGAGGTCTGACAGCGCAGAATACATTATCCAGAACACCATCCATGACCTGTCGGGAGGCGTTTAAAACGCCTCCCACCGCCAGGCGGGCGATGTCATATGTCTGGTAGCATAACTGATTGTCTTCACATTCAAATGAGTTTGTTCCAGACTGACAGACGGATTTGAAGCGCTCAATATACTGTTTATCATGAACGGCTTCAATCCATTTCATTTCCGCCATACATGCTTCAAGGCGTATCAGTTTGGACAACAGCCCTGCACGTTCCAGGCCTGAGAAAATTGCGGATAGACGGTCTGGAGCTTCGGGATGATAAGGTCCGGTGTCATGTTGAAGATACCTGTCATCATATAAAAAACCTGTTTTTTTCATATAAATCCCTATGAAGACCGATGTGGGTGGTGGACTTAAACAAGTCTGAAAATTCCGTCCTGCGGCGGGATATGGCTTCGGGAAGCGTCACCTTCATAAATATGTCACTGTATAATGGCGTCGAATATTCCGTAGGCGGCCTGAACGGCAGGATTCTCTGCTGGAATGGCTACAGTGGGCTGACCTTTCAGGTCGTAGGAATAAATATCCCGGTTATCCGGAATGGTGCCAGCCAGTGTGATGCCGGCTTCCTCGATCATGCGGAGAATTTCAGGAGATAAGGCTTCTTTGACCTGATTGACAATCAGGTAACTTTTCCCGACGCCGATTTTCAGTTCTCTGGCCAGTTGGTCGATGCGAAGCGCCGAAATGATGCTGCGTCGGGATGTGTCCGTGATCATCAGGAGAATATCCACATTGCGGGTTGTCAGCCGGCTGATATGCTCCATGCCGGCTTCATTATCCATAACGATATAGGGATAATTGTGAATCAGCTTGTCCAGAAAACCGGTCAACAGAGTGTTGGCGGCGCAGTAGCATCCGGCGCCTTCGGGCTGTCCCATGACAACGAGATCATATCCATCGGCTTCAACCACTGCCTGTTCCAGCTTCATGGACATGAATACGTCCTTGGTCATGCCGCCGGGAACGATGTTTTTTTTCATTTCTTCCCGGGCGTTTCCCAAAGTGTCTATCACATCGAGACCCAACACCTCATTTAAATTAGCATTGCTGTCGGCATCAACAGCCAGTACAGGGGTTTTGCCCTTGCTGACCAGGTATTTGATCAGCATTCCAGCAATAGTGGTTTTGCCGGTGCCCCCTTTTCCTGCCAGAGCAATAGAATACGCCATGTGATTCGAGTTCCTTTCCATAATAGAAAAAATGAATTGATTCAAACGCCATTATCCCTTAAGTTACTTATCATAAACAGTCAAGCAACTTTTTCGATGTTACTTCCCAGTTGCCGCCCAGGTGCTGGGAACCACTCAGGACGTATTTGACGGGGCGCTGGCGCAGCATGCGGACTTTTATACGAAGCCGTCAATTTCAGATCACCCAGCACAAACTGACAGATATGGCCACCAAAATCGAACTGGCGCGGTTGATAATTCCATTTTGCTTTCAAAATGATATTCCAGCAAGCATTCGGACTGAGACCGCGAAAGCAAGCGAGCAGCGATGAGACTGTACATTCAGTACGT
>LKPX01000018.1 GCA_001443525.1 Desulfobacteraceae bacterium RAAP-1
GAAGAGGGTACACCCGTTCCCATCCCGAACACGGAAGTTAAGCTCTTCAGCGCCGATGGTACTGCCAGGGAAGCTTGGTGGGAGAGTAGGACGCTGCCGAAAATCTTAAATAAAGCCCGATACTATGAAAATGGTATCGGGCTTTTTTGTTTGCTCTCCCCCTTGTTTTCGCTTCCCCCTGTTGGATGACTTGGTTCAACTCATGTCTGACAATCGAATCCTGCCATCGTGTCTTGCATTTTTCGTATGCCTATGGCATAGACTCGTACGAGCATGTATGACAATATCCTGCTCTGTCTATACGACAACAAGGTTTTTGCACCAATAGTCAAGGCGTTAAGGCCATTACGCCGGAATAAGGAATATAATCTGAGATGGATGAGCACTATAAACCAGAAGCAGTTGAAACCAGGTGGCAGACGCATTGGATGTCTGAGGAGTTATATAAGGTTCAGGAGGATGCTTCCCAAGCTAAATATTATCTTCTTGAAATGTTTCCTTATCCTTCCGGTAAAATTCATATGGGGCATGTTCGCAACTATACTATTGGTGATGTGGTCGCCCGATACAAGCATATGAGAGGATACAATGTGCTGCATCCCATGGGTTGGGACGCTTTCGGAATGCCTGCTGAAAATGCTGCCATTGCCAATAAGACACATCCTGCCCGGTGGACATACGACAATATCGATGCCATGCGCCGGCAACTGAAACGCATGGGGTTTTCTTATGATTGGGATCGTGAAATCGCTACCTGTAGACCGGAGTATTACCGCTGGGAACAATGGCTTTTCCTCAAGATGTATGAAAGGGGAATGGCTTATCGTAAAGAATCCTATGTAAACTGGTGTGAGACCTGCCAGACGGTATTGGCGAATGAGCAGGTAGAAGCCGGCATGTGCTGGCGGTGTGGTAAGCCGGTGCGTCAGAAAAAACTGGCCCAGTGGTTTTTTAAAATTACGGATTATGCAGAGGATTTATTGATACATTGTGATCAATTATCTGGATGGCCTGACAAAGTTGTAACGATGCAGAAAAACTGGATCGGAAAAAGTGTCGGCGCGGAAATTGATTTTCCGATTGAAAATTCGTTCAGACATATTTCGGTATTCACGACCCGTCCAGATACGATTTTCGGTGCGACATTTATCTGCTTGGCGCCGGAACATCCAATGGTGCTTGAATTATCCACGAATACTTCACAAAAAGCAGAGGTAAGTGCTTTTGTGGACCGAATATCCCTTCAGGATCGTTCTGCCAAGGGTATTGAGTCATATGAGAAAGAAGGCGTTTTTACGGGCGCGTACTGTGTCAATCCGATGAGTGGATACAGAATGCCGATTTATACGGCAAATTTCGCATTGATGGGCTATGGCACCGGCGCAGTGATGTCGGTCCCGGCTCATGACCAGCGTGATTTTGATTTTGCCAGAAAATATGGTCTGGATATCATCGTTGTGGTTCAGCCGGAGTCATCATTGCTGGAACCGTCTGCAATGACGGAGGCTTATTCAGGTGAGGGGCTGATGGTTAATTCCGGTGCTTTTAACGGACAGAGGAATACAGAGGCGCTCCAGTTAATAGTCGATTATTTTGAAGCTCATAGCCTCGGGAAACGTACCGTCAGTTTTCGTCTGCGTGACTGGGGTATCTCCCGGCAGCGGTATTGGGGGGCGCCTATTCCCATGATTCATTGTGATGCCTGTGGAATTGTTCCGGTATCTGAATCCGATCTTCCTGTTGTTTTACCTGAAAATGCTGATTTGCTCGATGGGGGACATTCGCCCCTGCCGACGCTTCCCGGTTTTATGCGTACGACCTGTCCGCAATGTGGCTCTAAAACTGCCCGTCGTGAGACCGATACGATGGATACCTTTGTGGAGTCCTCATGGTATTTCCAGCGATATTGCAGTCCACATTATCACGAGGGTATGTTTGACCCGAAGGCTGTGAATTACTGGATGCCGGTGGATCAATATATTGGAGGCGTAGAGCATGCTATTTTGCACCTGCTGTATTCCCGGTATTATACGCGGGTTCTTTATGATATGGGTTTGGTGTCCTATAAGGAGCCATTCACAAGGCTGTTGACGCAGGGAATGGTTTGCAAGGAAACGGTGCAGTGCCCGACGCACGGCTTTTTATTTCCGGAAGAGGTATTGTCTGGAAAAGAGCGCTTGTGCAAAATCTGTCATCAACCGGTGAATATTGGCCGGGTTGAGAAAATGTCCAAATCCAAAAAAAATGTGGTGGACCCCAATGTACTGTTGGAAAAATATGGAGCGGATACGACGCGCCTGTTCTGCCTTTTTGCTTCTCCGCCGGAACGAAGTCTGGAATGGAGTGAACAGGGAGTTGATGGCAGTTTTCGTTTTTTAAATCGCATTTGGAGACTTTCCGCCATCTGGATGCCTTGTGTTCAACAGAGTCCTGCCTTTGATGGCTCCATGGATAGTCTGGCTCCGGATCTTCGGGAACTGTATAAAAAAATACATCAGACCATTTTCAAGGTGACATCGGATATTGAAGATCGTTTTCATTTTAATACGGCGATCAGCGCCGTCATGGAACTGGTCAATATGATGTACGGGTTTTCTGTCGAAAATGCTACCCCAGAACTGATCAGATTGTTCAGATTGGCGATTGAGTCTGTTGTACTACTGCTCTCTCCTGTGACGCCGCATATTACGGAAGAGATATGGCATGAATTGGGGTATTCCAATAGTATTTTTATGGCGTCGTGGCCGAAGTATTGTCCTGATGCCCTGGTCAAGGATATGCTGCTGGTGGTGGTGCAGGTCAATGGCAAGCTGCGAAGTAAATTCACAGTGGCAGCGGATACAGACGACGACGCCATAAAACAGCAGGCTCTGGCGGATGAACGAATTCTTAAATGTATTGCCGGCAAAATAGTTCGGAAAATTGTCGTCGTTCAGAAAAAGCTGGTAAATATTGTGATATAAATTAGATGATTGTAATAGTTATCCCGGAATGTCGAACATTTAGAAGAACCGGGCGATCACTTTGGCGCATCCTTATGGGTGATACATATAATGATTTTTAAACAATGGGTGATTCTGGTAATGCTGGGATGCAGTGCTTTTCTGACGGGATGTTCCTATCAATTTGCCGGTTCTGGTTCATTGCCATCCGGAATGATGCGGATTTATATCTCGGTGATTCAAAACAAAACAGCTGAGGTCGGAATCGAAAATTATCTAACTGACAGTCTCATCAATGAATTCATGCTCAGAAGAAAAAGTATGCTTGCCACGCAGGAGAATGCCGATGGAGTGCTGACCGGCAGTATTATGTCAATTTCGGATACTGTCATTGCGCACAGCACTCAGACCACATCGATTCAAAGTCGGGTTTCGATTGCAGTAAATCTGAAACTGACGGATACACACGGAAAAGTCGTATGGGCTGTCAACGGCATTAATGCGAATCAAGCTTATAATGTTCTTTCAAGTGACAGAACGATCACAGATCAGAACAAAAAAGCGGCAATTCAAGTGCTGTCGAAACGGTTGGCTCAGACAATATTCAACCGTCTGACAGACGATTTCTGATGCAGATACAACCATCCCAAAACCGGCTTTTTACAGGGTCGTCAAATTGATGAAGCTATAATTCCATTTTGCTTTCAAAATGATATTCCAGCAAGCATTCGGACTGAGACCGCGAAAGCAAGCGAGCAGCGATGAGACTGTACATTCAGTACGTCGAATCGCGCAGTACGTCGAATCGCGGCACAGCGAAGCTGACAAAGGTATCAGTTTGAATGCGAACTGGAATAAAAAGCCCAGCTTCGGACGGTAAAGCAGGACGTTCAAGATCAAAATGCAAAAATCCTCTGCCAAAGAATGCTATGCAACGCAGAGAAATAGCTGATTATTTTTCAGCGGCATTGACCATTCTTGCCAGTCTTGAAACTCTCCGAGCAGCAGTGTTGCGATGGATGCAACCCTTTGAGGCTGCCTTATCCACGATTGATTGAGCCATTTTTAGACGGATTTCCATATCTTGATCCGATGGTGCTGCAGTAATGTCACATATATTTCTGACAGCGGACCGAACACGTGATTTGACGGATTTATTTCGATTTTGATGATCTTCATTTTGCCGGGCGCGTTTTAAAGCGGATTTATGATTTGCCAAAGAAATTCTCCTTTCTAAACAGATTCACATTTTCTGAATTTTTAAAATTCTTCCATTTACACGATTTAATTTTTTATGTCAATCGTTTTGAGTAATTACAAATTGTAAAAATATGCTACTCTTCTCCGGTTTCAGGCGATAGCATCGGTAAAATACCTGCCTGATCAGCATATCCAGAGCCTCATTCACGGGTTGCATGTAATCCAGTTGTGACAGGCTTGATGCGCTTCAGCATTCAGTAGCGCTTCCTGCCCGATATATCGCGGCGAATGATGAAAGATCGTGAAATGTTTCGCTCGGGCCATGGCGGCGAGGGTTCCTGCCTGACACGCTGTCAGATGGTATTTTTGTGCCGCCAGATCGCGATGGATTTCCATAAAAGCGGCTTCGATAAAGAGTTGGTCGGAATTTCTTGCAATATTAACGATTTTTTCAGCATTGACATCATTATAAGCGACATCCGTGATGTATGTGATTTTTTGCCCTGGGGTAATAGAGGCGATATTCCGGCAGAGTTCTCCCAGGGGATAACCGACAGAGGTTCCTGGCTGTCGGTGATCGTCAATTCTGAAAATGGCGTCGGAATCTTTTTCTGACAATATCGCTTGCTTAAATGCTGTTATCCAGGGGCCGACAGTAAGGCCCAATGCTTCGATACCGTCCTTTTTGATATTGATGTGAAATTTTTCCGCAATGGAAAATGCCAAGCAAGGAATGCCATGGTCCAGAACAGCGGCGGATACGGTCCATCCCGGGCGATGGGCAACGTCGATCTGAAATGGCTTTTCGATTGATGGTTCCATAGGGATGAACCGGTTTTTACAGTCGTAGGAACGTGTTATCATCTGATGATGATGGATTTCAGTAACATTCAGTATCAGAGACTTGTTATAATGGGTTACCAGATTCCATGAATATCCGGAAAGCTTCCCCTCAACATTTTTCAGAAATCCGGCAGGACCATACAAATATAAAATTTTATCCCTGCCCAGGCATAATCGCAACACCCTGTCAAATCCCAGAAAATGATCCATGTGGGTATGGCTGACAAAAATATGGCTGATTTTAAGGATATCTCTGGACGGGAGTCGGGTAATATCCCCAAGATCAAAGAGGATGGAATAATTCTCAAACAAAAACTGGATGTAAAGGCACGGATCTTCGAATGGACTGTTCAGCAACCTGGGATGCAGCGTCGGGTGCATGATTATGGAAGGAACTTGGTCACCTGTTTATTGATACAGGTATAGATATCTTCATCAGACCCATAAATATCCACCACATCCTTATAATTGATAAGTTGTTCAATTACGAAAGCTGTCAGATACAGGCTTACAACATGTGGATTGGCAACCACCTGGCGAAATGGGGAACACTGGAAATCTACATCAAAATCATCCGCCTGGCTGAGTTTTTCGAGGGATTTTGTAATCTGTTGCTCGAGGCCGTTTTTGTTGGTGGTTTCAACGAATTTGTTTTCGATAAGCTTCATGGCGATGGCATTGGACAAAGGCTCTATGCAATCTTTGATTCCGCTGATGGCGGTTCTGCGCGCGTGTTCTTTCGAAGACTCTATTTTGGACAGGATGCTGCTTTCACGAGTGCTGGGCCGGAATACTTTCGCCATAAGACGCCACCTTTTGCATGTATGGTTACTGAAAAAAACAGATTAATTTCAAACAGGAACAAATCAACCAGTATTGAATGTCATAATAGATTCGGAACTATCCGATTGCAAGGAAAATTTGGCATCTTCGACAAGAATTTGCATTGTTCGGCTGCCATTCCAGTAATTCCAGCGCAGACGGTAAACCATTTCTTCAATATCCTGTCCTGTGGGTATCCGGGGATCGCAGTTAAACTGAACCGCCAATATCCCCGGATGTGAAGAACGATCCACAGGCTTCAAGATCATCCGGCGTGTATTATTGCCGACGATTTTTGAAGAAGCAACATGAACATGGTTTGTATAAAATACAGGCTCAGGATTGCCCATGCCGTAAGGTTTCAGTAAATCCATATCGGAAATGAGGGACTCGGAGATGTCTTCAAGATTCAGAACGCGATCTACCCCGATATGAACCACGCGCTGCTCGCCAGTGATTTTTGAACCTGCGATCCGGTTAAAACGCATTTGAAATTCAGGGATTCTATCAGCGTTAATTTCGAGCCCTCCTGCCAGTGCATGGCCGCCATATCGGATCAGGCAGTCAGCACAGGCATGAATTCCCTGAAATATGTCAAATCCGGGGATGCTTCTGGCAGAGCCTTTTCCAACGCCATTTTGTACAGCGATCAGTATGACCGGCAAAAAATACAACTGCACCAGTCTGGAGGCCACAATCCCCAGAACTCCCGGGGCCCAGTCCTTACCGGCGATGACCAGCGCCATCTCGTTGAACTGTTCAGGGTGCGCACAGATACGCTGCCGTATTTCATCGAAAATCTGCTGCTCTACATATTTTCTCTGTGTGTTCAATGCATTCAGGGATTGCGCCAGTTCTTTGGCTTTGCAGACATCCGATTCCAGCAGCAGGCGCAGGGCTGTGCCGGCATGCTCCATTCTTCCGGCGGCGTTCAGACGGGGGGCTAATTTGAAGGCAATATCTTCGGTGTCTATGGCAGCGGCTTTGATGCCCGATATTTCGATCAGGGAACGAATGCCGGCGCGCTTGCCGGTGCTGAGCATGTCCATACCGTTTTTAACGAAAATGCGGTTGTCGCAAGTCAGCGGCACCAGGTCCGCGATGGTGCCCAGCGCCACCAGGTCGCAATAGTTTTTCAGATTGGGTTCATTTCGGGATATCCAGAACCCCATGTCTCTGAGATATTTTCTCAAGTAAATAATCAGAAAATACACGACTCCCACGCCGGCAAGATTTTCTGCCAGTGAAGAGCAGTCTTTCCGTTTAGGGTTAATTACGGCCAGTGCTTCCGGAATCGCATCTGAAATCGCATGGTGATCGGTAACAATGATGTCTATGCCGGCCTGCCGCGCTGCAGGCATCACATCATGGCTGCTGGAACCACAGTCAACCGTGATAATGAGGTTAATGCCCCGGCAAAGAGCGTCATTGTTGATATGCCTTTTTTGAAGTCCATAGCCTTCCGTTTCCCGGTGAGGTATATAGCAGGATACAAGGGCGCCGGTGATTTTAAGAAAATCATGGAGCAGCGCCGTGCCGGTGATGCCATCCACATCATAATCACCGAAAATCAGGATATGCTGCTGGTGGATGATGGCGTGATAAATTCGGCGGGCGGCCTTATCCATGTCTGTGAATGAATCCGGTGAGGTCAGCCGCTGAAACGAAAAATCCAGGAACTGTTCCGCCTGCGGTTCTGAATGAATGCCGCGGTTTACCAGAAGCGCTGATATGATGGGGCTGCATCCAAGATGTCTTTCAATTCGCCCCATGATTTCAGGGTCAGGTTGTAAAAAATTCCATTGTTTCATGCCTGGAGCATATACTCCATATCGGCGGGTTCGACAACTTCGAATCATGGACTGCCTGAGGGTGATGCCATATCGTGATGCGGACGGGCATGATTTTATGTTGATACAAAACCTCATAAGGTGATAAAAAACCGCTATTGAAAACTGTCAAACGATATTTTCGGGTGGATCGCAAGGCTATCGGTCTGATGCGGTTCATTTTCGAGGGCTATGAAGGCATTGCCGGGATTACGACGTTAGATCCGGCAGCCGGAGTGGTAGAGCTGTTTATAGCGCCTGGGTGCGAGCCGGATGTCGATGAAGTCCTGATGGATATTCAGCGGTGGATATATATGGAAACCGTGGATATCTCCACGTTTATGGGAGAAAAATCTTGCAGAAAAATGAGCAGTGGTGACGATGTTTCCTAAAACAGTCTATATTCACACCATCGGTTGCCAGATGAATGTTTATGATTCCGATCGAATAGCCGGAGGATTAGCGCCTATGGGGTATCATCGGGTGTCAACTCCGGAGCAGGCGGATCTGGTCATACTGAATACTTGCGCCATTCGGGAAAAAGCGGAGCAGAAGGTGTTCAGCTTTTTAGGACGAATGGCCGGTTTGAAACGTCAGAACCCGGACTTGATTATCGGTGTCGGCGGGTGTGTGGCGCAGCAGGAAGGGCGCAGCATTCTGGACAGGGCGCCATATCTGGATATTGTGTTCGGCACTCATGCGGTCAACCGGCTTCCTTTACTGGTGCGGCAGGTGGAGACGTCCGGCGGCAGGCTGGTGGATGTGGCATTTTCAGATACCATTCAGGAAAGTGCATCCTGTCAGAGCCTCCCGGCAGCCGGTCAGATCAGCAGTTTTGTCACAATCATGCAGGGCTGTGACAATTACTGCACCTATTGCGTGGTGCCGTACGTCCGGGGGCGGGAAATGAGCCGGACGCCGGAGCGGATCATCGCTGAAATTCAGGAGTTGGTCGCAGCCGGCATTCTGGAAGTGACGCTTCTGGGACAAAATGTCAACAGTTATGGGAAAAAAGAGGGACTGTGCGATTTTGCAGAGCTTTTGAAAAAGGTAAACGCCGTTGACGGTTTGTCCAGAATCCGATTTACCACATCTCATCCCAAGGATATTTCAGATAAACTGATCGCGTGTTTCAGTTGTCTGGACAAATTATGCCGTCATATTCATCTTCCGGTTCAATCCGGTTCCAGCCGGGTGTTGCAGCGGATGAACCGGAAATATACCCGCGAGATATATCTCGAAAAAATTGCCGCGCTTCGCGCCGTCTGTCCGGATATCGCGATTACATCGGATATTATTGTGGGATTTCCTGGAGAAACAGATCAGGATTTTGAAGAAACCCTCTCGCTGGTTCGGGAGGTCGCTTTCGATGGCCTGTTTGTATTTATGTATTCCGATCGCCCCAATGCACCTGCAGCCAAATTCCCGGATAAGGCGCCGGAGGCCGAAAAAGCCGAGCGGCTTCAGCAGGTTCTTGGCCTTCAGGACACTATAACGCTTCAGAAACATCAAGCACTGGTTGGTACCACGCAAATGGTGCTGGTCGAGGGGCATAGTGAGCGGAGCAGCGCGGCGGATATTTCTCCGGACAAGATACCGGATATGCAGTGGCATGGCCGCACCAGTACGCATAAAATTGTTCACTTTCCGGATGTAAAGGGCGTTTCCGACGGATCGTTTATGGGCAGACTTGTGGCGGTTCAGATTGAAAGGGCCTTTTCGCATTCGCTCTGGGGCAAACCTGTATTTCGGGAGGAAGGCCGGTGCAGCATAAGGTAACGATTTCGAGTCTGATACTGGATCCGGATTCCAATACGCCCATCATGCTTCTGAAATCCGACGAAGATGGCCGGATAATGCCTGTCTGGATCGGAGTTCTGGAAGCTGCCGCCATTGCAATGTCTCTAAAAAATATGCGCTTTGACCGTCCCATGACGCATGATCTTTTTCTGAATTTTGCAGCCTTGGCCGGGGTTACGATTACCAGCGTTGAGGTCTGTGATCTTCAGGAAAATACATTTTATGCCAAAATTCACTGCGCGTCTTTAGAAAGGCTGTTCAGTATGGATGCGCGTCCCAGCGACGCCATTGCCATTGCACTGAGAGCTGATGTGCCCATTTTTGTAGATGAAATCGTATATCAAAAATCCGCAAAGGATACGGAGTCCGTCCGTGCTGAAGATGACAGCGAAGAAGGCAAAAAATGGGCGGAGTATCTTAAAAACCTGTCTCCGGATGATTTTGGAAAATACAAGGTGTGAGCCTGATGTTTTTATTGCCGGCTGCTGAAAATTTTCAGCGCTGTTCGGTATTTTTCAAGTTTGTTTTCAAGCAGGGATGTCTCTTGGCAGAAAGGCAGAGTCAGGTGTAGGGTGGCGATCCGCCAGATGGCTTGTGCTACATTTTCCATGCAGATGCGTCGGGTGGCGCAGGCCGGGTAGTGGGTGCGGTAGAATTTCAGCTCAGCCCTGAATTTTTTTTCCCAGACATGTGACGGCGTATGATGCCTTTCGCTCTTGCCGCCCCAGTGCATTACAACAGCATCCGGAACATATCCGATTGTCCATCCCGATTTTCTGAGTCTCAGGCACAGATCCTGTTCTTCGCCGTACAGAAAAAATGTGTCGTCGAATCCGCCGATGGCTTTTACGGCTCCTGTGCGGGCGATCATGCTGGCGCCCAGCACCCAGGCGATTTCACCTTTAAGGCCCGCCAATGTTTTTTTTGCGTGTTTTTCTCCGGGATACCGGTATTCAACGGAGGGTTGCGGGGAGCCATCCGGATTTACCAGCGCGGTTCCCGCAATACCGATATCCGGGTGAGAATCCATGTAACGGATCATGGTTTCCAGCCCGCCGGGATAAACTTCAGTATCCGGGTTCAGAAAATAAAGGTAGCGTCCCTGACTGACGGCGATTCCCTGATTGTTGGCAGCGGCAAATCCTTTATTTTCGGAATTGGCGATGGCAATTACTGGGCTAAAGCGGCGTCTGACCATTTCCAGACTGGCGTCCTGTGAGGCATTATCCACCACGATGATCTGCGTATGTGGCTGTCTGCTGCAGGTTAATGATTCAAGACACTTGGCAAGATAGTTACAGGTATTGTAACTGACAATGATAACGGAGATGTCATAAGGAGTGAATGCTGTCATGATGGATGATGAAAGCTTTGTCCGGGAAATTTCCAACGATTGGCCCCGGCTGAAATTTCCGGGAGTTTCGAAGCTTTTTGTTGGCTGGATCGGTTTTGCCTGCTCATGCGGAATTCTGTTAGCACATGCAGGTATGAACTTCAAGAAATAGCTGACTTCAGTGATGATAAACGCGTATGGTGGAGTGGGTATGGGGAGAGCCCGCGCGTATTGTTCCGTTTTTGCATCGGACATGATGTTGACCGGCCATCCTTCTTGGATGTGCACGCCTTGACCTTTCCCTTTGGGGGCGTTATTCGTGAATAATTTTCAGCGGTTCATAACAGGTATCTTTTTTGTCACCGGATTATTCCTGAATAGTGGGTGCGCATTTGATGCCAGCCAACATATCCACTCTGAAAATTGGAGCGAACAGGAATTCTGTAAGCATCAACTTCATGGAAATAGTTATGTCAGGACCGAGCTTTATTTTGGATTGTCAAAGCCAAGCGGTGAGGTAACTGAAGATGAATTCCAGAATTTTATAAACACTGAAGTGACACCCCGTTTCCCCAATGGGCTGACGTTGTTAAACGGAAAAGGTCAATTCAAGGATTCGACGGGAGCCATCATCAAAGAAGGGGCAAGGCTCTTGATATTACTTTATACCTTCAGCAATGAAAGCAGTCGTGCTGTGGAACAAATTCGGGATGCATATAAGAAAACTTTCCAGCAAGAATCCGTGATGCGTGTCGATGAACAATGTTGTGTCTCTTTCTGAACAGTAATTATAACAGATAAATACATATTACGAAGTCGTCCCGAAATCGACTTTTTACGATGGTATCAATTTTCTGAAAGTCTATATCCTGACAGGCCTCTGGGGCGATATCAAACGGACTGAAAAATCATTTGCAATCCGGGGATTATTATTGACACCGACACCATAACGTCATAGTCCTTGCGAACCGAATTTCTACAGCAATTCTTACTGGCATGCAACTCTCTTATAACTCTGACTGATCTTTGAGGAATTCTATGGAACCGACATCTCTTGACAAAGACAGGGAACTTGCTCAAATCATCTGCAATGACATCCGAAACGGTGATAACACATCGTTGAATAACTGGGTCTGCGCTCATTACACCAAAATGATGCGTTTAACAGTATGGAACGCGGGGTGTAAAGCACGGAATCAAAAAAATCCGGAAGACATACTTCATAAATTCTACATCGAACTGAGTACAGGCAATGCATTCTGCCAATATGAAGGACACAATCATTGTTCTCTGGAGACATATATTCTGGGCAGACTGAAAAAGCGGAGTATGCCTGAGAAATCCGCATCCAGACCCGATACAGGCACAGATTCTGAAGATAAAAATGGAGGTAACGGCCAGGATAAGCCCTTATCCCGAACCAGCCCTCCCATATCGCTTGAAGATATGCCGAAAGCAGAAAAAATCGCCGCCCCCGGAGACTCTCTGGAAGAAAATCTGATGCGGCATCAGACAACAGAAATCCGTCGTCAGATTATTAATAAGGCATTGGATATCCTTTCAGACCAGCCCCGCACGGAGGAAGATGCCCTGCTGATACGCTGGCATCTGAGTGAGCTGTCCTATAAAGACATGGCGGAACGGCTGCTGCTGTCACAGCATGTTCCACCCACCCAGGAAGCGCTTGCCCGTGAATACGATCGTATTCGGAAACGTTTTACGCGACCGGATGGAACGCTGAGCAGATTCGGGAAAATGGTCAAACAGGTAATGAAAGAAAAATGTATTACCGAGGCAGACCTGCATTTGGAGTAATTTTTTGTGATTATGTCACATTTTTATGCGTTAGCATGTCTAATCAAACAGAAGGAAGAATCAGAGCGTCCGTTTCTGTTAATGCCATAAAATAACAGCCTGAGTTAAAAAATATCCAGATAATATGAGAAGGTGACGATCATGAAACCAATCGCTGTCAATTTTAACGATATATTGTTCCGGGAAACCGGAATCCGGGCCAACAGTGTCACTACCCAATCCGTGGAACTGATGGCTCTTGATACGACGTATTCGCTTCGATTCATCAAACGCACTGTCGCTGATCGGGAAATCCTGTTTGTGGGTCTGTATGATCCGGCGGAAAAGCCGGTTCAGGATATACAGATTCATTGCGCAGGGCAAACTTATGAAACGGGCGCCGCCGAACACCCTGACACCGCGGCCATTCCGCTGACAGCCGGCGCCAGCCGAAGCGATTTCAATCTGACTTGCACATCGCTCGATCTGAATGTGGAAGTCAGCGTTCAATTAGAGCAGGTACATCCGGAATCGGTCGAAGCAGAAAGCACAGCATCCGATTTTGCTATGAAACTGTTGAACAGTGTGCAAAGAGATTTGAAGGAGAATCCGGCGCCAGCGTCATCCGTCTGCCCTGCAGAGGAGATGGTGCTGGCATATGCATATCACGAGCTAAGCGGTGAAGAAAAAATATCCGTCGGCAATCACGTCCACGAATGTCTGGATTGCCTGGATATGGTACTGACAGCCCGTTACGCGGAAGAAGCCGCCAAGGATATGGCGGAAGCGCCTCTGCCGGACTGGCTGACCAATCCAGCCGCAACGGCTGTTTCCAATCTTGTTGAATCACCGAAAGAGAAAATCATTCCGTGGCCGTATCCTTCTGTCAAGGATATGATTCACGACATCCAGAAACGCTGGGACAAGATGCTGGAATGGCCGCTGGCCGCCATGCAGTCATTCAATATTGAAAATGCGCTGCTGGCCGCCGTTTTCAATCCGAAATGCTTATCCGAACACGCTGCGGATCATGATGGGGAAATTATCACCGCAAAATGGCTCGTGCTTGAGGATGGAAAAATCACTGACATTCGGCCTGTTGACGTTCAGATTTACGATCTGCAGATCACCGGAAATCAGATAGAGTTTACGGGAGAACTGCCGCCGGAACTGCGGCATGAAGATATCACCCTGCGTTTTGGCTGGATAACGCCGGAGGGCAATCTGACGCCTCTGAAATATGAAAGAGGAGAAGTACTGAATGAATTTTTTTCCAGATGCCTGATCGCAGAAAATGACCTCGATCCACAGGGAAAACTGAAAATGCTGATCATGAAGTTCAAATGATTTCTCTTGAAAATACCGGCTTCATAATCAGTAATATCAAAATCCGTCATCGAACAGGGAAGGAACACCATGACCACAATCCAAAAGACCTGGGAAGTTTACTGCGATGAAAGCGGTACATTTCGCACTGTTGACACCCATGTCATCTGCCCGCTGATTGTTCAGGATAACGCCATCAACAACGAAACCATGAACGGCATCTGGAAGAAATCCTTTCCGGAAGGACTCTGGGAAACATTCCACGCTACGGAATTGAAGTTGTCCACTATCCAGAAAGTGTTTGACCGGATGCTTTCCAACCTGTTCTGCCTGAAAAACATATCCGCCCGTTTTATTTTTCATCAAAACACACGGGATTATGGATTTGATTTCTATCATGGCATGCTGTTTGAGTTTTTTCTATGGCATGCTGAAGATATTCTTCGCGCCGAAAACAAAAACCGGGGAGAAGGCAACCACGTGGTGGCCAATGTAAAGATTTACGTAGCGGAACGCGGTCCGATCAACGCACTGAGTTTTCAGAAATCCCTGCAATCCAGTTTCAACCGCCTTGTTGCTGCTCATAATCAGGAACGCCATCTGCCTCCGGACAATTTCAGTTTTCAGACATTTGTCTACACGCTGCCGGTGACCCAAAGTCCGTTTATTCAGGTATCGGATCTTCTTTCGTATGTGGTTCGGGCGCATCTGAACGGTTTTCAGCAGTGGTCTTCAGAATCCCTCCTGTTTCTGAAAAACCTGAAGCGCACTGAAATATCCGACCGAACGTTAACGACGGATCACATCGTAGCGTTCAACGGAAAAAATGAAAGCAACGAAATCATCACCCTGGTGGTGAACAGGGAGAAATCCCGGAAGGCATCTTCGGTGGTGCGGCTGGAAGAACCCTTCAGCCGGATGCTGCTTGGCAATCTGTCCCACTGGATACAGGAATCGGAAGATGTCCGAAACCGCCGCCTGAAGGAACTGACGGAAAAACTGGCGCGCCTTGACCGGATGCGGCAGATGGCTGAAAGCGATCAGGTTCTGCTGGCGGCTGAAACCATGGTGAATCAGACTCGAGAATTCACGGAAGCCGCTTTTCTCATTCAGCTCCTTCAATATTACATCGAAAATGCCAGAGTTGCTGAGGACAGTTCCCTGCCGTCTTATCTGAACCGCCTCGAAGTCCAGACCGCTGTTCTGTATCTGGGCGTTAACAATCACCTGGGGCATTTTCCGTTGAATGACGCCTGCATTCGAAAGGCAGAACCGGTGGCCGCTGTACTGAGGCAGGATCCGGCTTTCTGGCCGCTGGTCTGTGATTTTTACAACAATATGGCGGTTTCCCTGCACAACATTTTTGATTTCACCGAGGCGACCCAGCGGCTTCATGCGCTGATTGAGCATCTGGAAAGAGAACTGAAGAACCCGTTCACCGGTTCCGCCATCAAATGCTATGAAATCGGCGCATTGTTTGGTTCTTACGCGCAGACACTGGCGTTTGACGCCCACTGCTCGTTTTTTCGCGTCCAGAACAATGCGGCTTTTCTGCAAATGATAGATGCGGCGGAATATTATTCCAGTCTGGCAATGGAACATTTTGATGATGTGACCGATCATGAACGGCAGATCACTTATCAGATTCATTTCAACCTGCAGGCATATATTCTGACCGGAGAAAAAAGTTTTCTGGATAAAGCCGCCGCCCTCCTGAACTCGGACGGTAAAACCGACGAAGCCATCCATGCCTGGATCACATCCTGTCCGGAACGCTCCATGCTGAATCCGGCTTATCGGGTGAGCGCCGCCTTGAAATACGCTTTCTTATCCGGGAAACATTTCCCGGAAACGCCGGACATGATTGCCGCTATTTTGAAACACCGTGATATTCTGCCGAACTACCATCCCATGGAGCAGATTCTGGCGTATCTGACAATGGCAGCGAAAAATCCGGAGCAGCGGAAGCGACTGCGGGAGATAATGAGCCATATGAAATTTCCGCCCAATATCGTCAAAACCATTCAGTTGATCATGCAGCTTCAGACAGCGTTTTATCTGAAAGAACCGATCTCTCTCATCCGTATTCAGGAGATTGTGGACAGCCTCACTCCAAATATTGCACCTCAATGGGGTCAGTACGGGCTGATTCAGGTATTGCAGGAATATACCCGCTCGCCGGACCGCTGGCATGTGGGGCCGATGGAAGTACTTCCGTTCAATTACTGCTGAAAGTATCGATTCAAGGAGTGCTTGGCGATGAACAAAAAAATACCACCGGACCGTCTGATCGTTGCAGCACAAACTTCAGGTATCGTTGCGGATTGCCTGTCCTATCCTCAAAATATCGCCTGGCCAGCGTCCTGGCCGGAAATCAATCAACTGTGCGATAACGTGAAAAAGCGGATGGAACCGCCATTACAGCCGCTGATGGATTTGTCTCTGGCGGCGCACTTACTGTTGACCTTTCCCAGTCTCCCGGATTTGCAACAGGCCCGGCAGGAATTTCAGCGTACGCTGGATCCAAATCTGCTGCCCTCGGACATCTGGAATCATGACGGCAACTGGCGTCTTATGCCGGTTGTGACTGTCGCTTCCGAGATAAAAGAAGCCAGCATATACAATTTCATGGTAGGCACACCGGCAACGACACTGGCCGCACACTGGCCGGAGTGGCTGACCGGTTATTTGGATATATCCAGCCAAGTTGCCATTCACGAAGCGTTTCAGGCAGCCCAGATATACAGCGGTATTTCCCGCCATCTGTTCATGTTTCCCCTGATATCTCCGAAAACAATCCAAAAAATTGAGGGGCGCTCTCTGGGACTTCCGTTAGCGCTGGGAGCGCTTTCAGCCCTGACCGGCGAAACGATGGCGTCTTGTTTTCTTGCCACCGGCAATGTGCAGAACAACGCGCCGAAATTTTCGATTGAAGCAGTGGCAGGTATTTCAATCAAAAACCGGAAAGCCGTTGAAGAGAAACTCCAGTTGATGCTGATTCCTCAGAATGGGCTGTCTTCACCCGAACAGCTTCCGGGGCTGAAAATTAAAGGTGTACGTGATCTGAAAGAAGCCTGGTTATGGGCAAGACTGTATGCGCCGGAACATGAGAGCGAGCTGGAACGGCTGCAGCACATGCAGCGCGACCACCGCTTTCTGGTGGATAATTGCCTCAATATTGATCATCCGGAGCTGCTGGAATGGCTGATGGATTCGGAACATGGGGAACCCATGCGTAATGCTGTTGCAGCGGATATGAACTGTGTTCAGACACTTGTTAAAAAACTGGACAACTGCCTGGCCCCGGCGAATCGGGATTTGAAACATGCAGACATTCTGAGCAGTCTGATATCCGAAGATCACTTCATCTGCATGAAAAAGTGTTTTAAAATTGACGCATTCAAATGGGCTGTTCTGAATCTGAAGCTGGCCAATCACAGTGGGAAAAACGATTCAAGCCACTATTGGGCCCAGCAGGCAGAATCGTTCCGGGACGTGGCGCTCGATATAACTCCGGAAGAATTTACTGAATTTATCAATAACTTATGCGTGTTCCGACACAACGCCTATACCTTTCGTCCTGAACCAGCACCTGATTTTTTAAAAGCGATGGCCGATGAGCAGCGCTATAATCGGGGCATTAATATCGTACTGGGAAGGTTGTGCGGCACACTGGCGCAAAATTATGCGTTCTGCGGCCCTCGATATCTCAACGACGTCATTGAAAATATCCATCTGGCTCAACGCCAGTTTTGCGATGGCGACATGCTCGAATATCGGAATGACTGGCTTCGGGAGTTCTCCTATCTGGTATATGCCTTTCTGGACGCCGGTGACCGTGATCGCGCAAGGCAGGCTTTGCTGAACTATCTGGAAATCACCTCCCTGCCGGACCTGAAGCCCTGGCGTGAACTGAATGACCCATATAAACAAGCCGCATTGATGCGCTATCTGGCCGATACGGCAGATTGTGGTGATTCACCGGAAAAGCAGTTGGCGTTCCGGCTCGTTTGGGAACACAGAAACTTCACATTTAAGGCAGAACATCCCTGTCAGTTGATTGCCTGGAATCTGGGCCGACTGGCGCTCAATTTCAAACATTCCGATCTTGCAAAACATTATTTTGAAAGCAGCATCACGCTGTGTGAACAATCTGCCGAAACCATCAAGGTCATGGCCCTGCTGCCGCTTTCCGGACTGTACGGCGCCGGGTTATGGAATCCGCAGCAGGAGGCATCCGCCACCGCTGTTCTGGAAAATATCCGTACATCACGGTTTTTGAATCCGGACCATTTCGCGGCGCTGATGGAAGGCGATATCTTTCATGCACTGAATCTTGTGCGAAAAGAGCCTGCGCGATTTTTCCCGTTTTCGTATCGCTGACATCCGGTCAATCCGCAAATAACG
Source organism: Desulfobacteraceae bacterium RAAP-1 (assembly GCA_001443525.1). Lineage (GTDB taxonomy): Bacteria > Desulfobacterota > Desulfobacteria > Desulfobacterales > Desulfatirhabdiaceae > RAAP-1. The sequence continues at coordinate 18,297 of LKPX01000018.1, forward strand.
GCCTTACGCGAAGCCATCGTTTTCAACCTCTTCGTAAAGGTAATGACGATGAATTCACTCGTACCGCTTTCCGAACTGACGCCGTCCGCCTTGTTCGGGAGCCTTCCTGTCCTGAAAATCAAATTCACTATGGATATTCCCCTGCGGTCACGCCTGCCGCAATATCTGGGGTCCACCTGGCGGGGGCTGATCGGCTGGGAGCTTCAGCGACTGATCTGCCCTTTTAAAAATCGTCCCGAATGCAAGGTGAGCTGCACCATCCAGGAACACTGCCCGTATTATCTTCTTTTTGAAAAAGAAACCGTCCGATCCGGAATCAGAAACGCGCCCAGAGGCTATATTCTGTATCCGCCGGTGCAGTCTCAAAATGGTATGGACGAGCTGGAAATCACCCTGATAGGCCACTGCACCCGATTGCTTCCGGTAATCGTGGCAGCCATGGTGGAAGGTCGTTCCAGCGGGCTGGGAGCAGAACGCGTTTCCTATGACATTGCCGGCTTGCAGGAGCAACTGCCGGGAGGTCATCAACAGGCGTTATCACCGGACGCCGATGTCCTGAACGATGTATCCGGACCTTTTCCGCTGAGCGACTGGCTGAACAACGCTCCGCCATCAACGGATGCCCGTGCATTTTTTCTCACGCCGATGCGTCTAAGAAAACATGGGAAATATATTTCACAAATGGACTGGCCGTTTTTTTTCGCCGCAATCGCTTGCAGGCTGGAAGCCCTGCACTGTCTTTTTCACACTGGCGAACCGATGGGACGGGAAACATTTAAAAAGCTCCAAACCCGCTTTGAACCGGCCTCCAAAATTTCTGCTGAGTTGCAATGGAGCGATTACATGCGTTATTCCAACCGCCAGGATCGCAAAGTACCAATGGGCGGACTGATTGGAACCGTCCATCGCCAGCTCCCACTGAACGGCTTTGAACCCTGGTGGCAGGCCGCCAGCCTGCTGCATGTCGGTAAAGGCGCTTCAATGGGGCTGGGAAGGGTGGAGATGATGATGACGGAGTGATGTTTTTATTTTTCAACAGCATAACAGAAAATGGGGAACTGCATTATGACCAAAGAATTGAAACATCTGGTGGTTCTGGATGTGCCAGGCATCACTTGAAAAAAACAAATATCACCATCTCGATTCATCTGCCTGCGGGAAACTCCCGTACCCGTATGTCTGTCATATATGGAGTATGGGAAAGAACAGAATGGTGAAAAAGGTCAGACTGCATGCGGGGTAAGAGCCAATGATTTTCTCAAACAAAGCAAATGGGATACGATTCCAACACCCGATATCTACCGTATGTATCCACTGATCTACCTTATCCGAATTATCGTAGTTCAAGAACGCCGCGCATAATGCAATCATATTGAAATCGTTATGATTTTAATTATTTTTATCCCGAATACAGAAATAGAAAGGCTTCTCATCCATGACTCAACTGTTCCTGCTCTTTAATCACCGTCTGACCCCCCTGCAGGAGGCGGATGCAATCACAAATCTTGGGGTTCAGCAAATGATATCACCTACTGAGGATATCCAGCGCTTATGGTGTCAGATTCCTCCGGAACTGACAACGTTGAGCGATTATCTGGCTCCTGTCAGAAAATGGCTAACCGATCAGGCCAGACCGGCGGATTTCGTTCTCATTCAGGGAGATTTCGGCGCATGCTGTTTAATGGTGCAGATTGTTTTTAACCTGAATCTGATTCCCATATATTCAACAACCCGGAGAGAAGCCGTTGAAGAACATCTCCCGGATGGATCGGTTCAACTGGTTCATCAATTCAAGCATGTTATTTTTAGAAAATATGAAAAAGTGAGGCTATGATGAGAAAAGTCTATCTGGCATTTTTAGGTACTGGACAGAAAAAAGGGGAAACATACGCGTATAATGAAACAATTTATGAACTGAATGGTCAGTCTGCATCTGCGACCCGCTTTATTCAGGCTGCTGAAATCGAACTGATCGGTAGGGATTATTTTGATCGGGTGATTATTGTAGCCACTGAAAAATCTCAACGGACAAGCTATGATGGGCTTATTTCCGCCTTGAATGCTGTTCGTCTCAATACAGATATTGTTTCTCCCATCATTATCAAAGAAGATATGTCTCCTGAAGGACAGTGGGAATGGTTTGAAAAAGTTCTTCAGCACATGAATCATGGCGATGAATTGACGGTGGATTTAACACATGGATACCGGTCTATCCCTATTGTGTTATCAACAGCCATATATTTTCTCCAGAAAGCCAAAGATATCCGAGTCAAGGCTGTATATTATGGCGCATACGAGCAAAATAACCATCAAACGCCCATTATTGATATGAAAGATTTTTATCTCATCAATGAATGGGCGGAAGGGGTGTCACGACTTGTTGAGGACGCAGATGCACGAAAAATCGCCGAATTGGCCCGTAAATCTCAGAACCTCCAGGTAAATGACCTGAATGACCCTGACTTGATCCAGTCTCTGAACGATTTAACCAACGCCGTTCGCAATGTAGATGTACATCACATTTCACAAAAAACAGAACACGCCATTCGGTTGATCGAAAGCAAGTCAGCCAACATATCCCTGACTGAAAAAATACTGCTTGATCTGGTTGTTGACAAATTTACATCACTGACCACACAAGTTCCCACGAACGGTTATACTCAAAATTATTTTCGCGTTCAGTTCGAAATCATCCGGCTGCTGCTGGATCATCGGTTGTTCATGCAGGCATTTACGGTTATGCGTGAACTGATTGGCTCTATTGGCCTGATTCAGGAACAAAAAAACATTAACAGTTGCTCAGGAAAAAAACTGAGACGAAAAGCAGAATTATTCATTCCGATGATTTGGAAGAGAGAGGAAGAATGGAAATTTACTGATGAAGATAAGCCAATAGTAGAAAAACTCATGCCACTGTTCAGTCAATTAGAGACGATCGGGGTGGTGCAGGAACTAAGGGGTTTCATCAAAGAACTGATAAATTATCGCAATGGATTCGATCATGCGTGGACTTCCAAAAACGGCGATCCGGCAGACATCGAAGAAAAAGGACATGAATATTATCAGAAACTAAAATCCGTCATTGACACATTGATCGGTCACAAATTGATTCAGGAATAACTCTGATTATATACTTTGAACGGTTAGAAACTGTGCTTCCTTTATCACCATTCCCCAGCGAGGGATGGTTGTGGGGCGTGGGTTGAAAATACAAGTTTTAACCGTTCGAAGTATAAATCACGGTAAGCCTCCTCATCGTTTTCAGAAAGCCATTCTGACATGGTTTTCTCCAAGGCTTCGGTAAACGCCATATCCACAGGATTGACTTTTTTCGGATAAAAACCTGTTTGTTCGGGGATATTTCAAACGACACAGAATCTCCCGCATGAATTTCAAGGATCGTTCTGATATTCACTTTTAGCCAAATAAGAGGAAAAACATGGTGGCGGTCTGCTGGCATTCCAGGTATTTGCCGCCGGATGCGCACGCACCAACTTCCGTTTTGTCACATTCTGTGAACAGTATGCGACAATGATACTGAACAGCATCTTTTTACCGCCTGAACACGATAAAATGCTGTTGATTCAGGAAACGGAAGTGAAATACTGCAATTGACTGCAACAGAAGAGAAACTGAGTCGAGGAGAGGATTGCTATGAAACTGACTGACAATGATCTGAATGACCTGAAGTATGCAAAATATATTCTGGAAAATCCGGGGATTGCCGCCAAAGTAATGGATTATATTGGCCCTCACATCGAAAAGCGTTTGGAAATGCTTCCGCAAGGCTGGTCAAAAACGGTCACACGTGCGACCCAATTCTCGCTTGAAAAGGCGCTCATGATATCATTGAACACTCTGGACAATCGCGCTAAAACGCAGCCTCTGGATTTTTTTCATAAACTCATGGTGGCCGCGACAGGAGCTGCCGGAGGCGCTTTCGGTTTAGCCGGACTTGCCATCGAACTTCCGGTTTCCACCTGCGTGATGTTTCGCTCGATCGGCGACATTGCAAGGAGTCATGGGGAACAGTTGCAATCGCCTGACGTTCAGATTGCCTGTATGGAAGTTTTTGCCCTGGGAGGGCGCAGTCAAACAGATGACGCTACGGAATCTGCATATTTTCTGATCCGATCGGTATTGGCGAAATCCGTGACCGAAGCTGTGAACTATGTGGCAGAAAGAGGGATTATTGAGGAAGGCGCTCCGGTATTGCTCAGGCTTATCGCCCAGGTGGCAACACGTTTTGAAATTGATGTGACAGAGAAACTGGCCGCCCAGGCCATACCGCTGATTGGTGCAGCGGGCGGCGCAGCGATCAATGTGATGTTTATGAATCACTTTCAGGATATGGCGCATGGTCATTTTACTATCCGCCGTCTTCAGAGAACGTATTCTCCGGAATTTATCGAGTCTGAATACCGAAGGTTATAACCGGAACCATAAAATCCTGATTGACAGCACGGATGATTTTATGAAAAAGTCTATCTCCTAAACGGCTGAAATCTGCGCATGGTAATCCCACTCCAACCCTTTCCCGCTGGGAGAGGAAGCAAAAGGAAGCGCAGAGGATGACAGTAAACAGAATAGTGATGGCGTATCCATATGAAAAAATTGCAGGCTAAAACCAAAAAGAACGGTATCCGGGCCATTACCGTCAAGGATTTTATTGAAAAGCATTACCTGCCATACGCTCGGGAGATTAAGTCGCCGGGGCAGATGAAAAAGGAGCAACAGCATTGTAATGTATGGATTATTCCGGTTTTGGGAGATAAACCCATGGCGACATTGCAGGATGATCCTGAAACCGAAACATCCGCCATAAATACAGCTCTTGAGTTGAAAAAGGTTATGGAGATCGCCGAAAAATCGCCCCGCATGATAGAGTACGTCTTTTCTACGTTGAGGCAGGTTTGTCGGTATGGTGTGAAAGAAGGCATTATTTCCGATGAACCCGATCTGGACGATATCCGGAAAAATCTTGTGGTCAATAATCAGCGGCAAAGGTTTTTGACACAGGAGGAAGCCGGCCGTCTTCTGTCTCTCCTGCGGCAACGCGATCAAACACTTGCAGACATGGCGGAATTCAGTCTGCTGACTGGTTGCAGGAGAGGCGAACTGTTTGGTATCACCTGGCAGGATGTTTCCATAGACACCTCTTCTGTTATACTCCGAAGCACTCCGGGCAGTAAAGGCAGAACCCTGCATTTAAGTAAACCGGCTGTGGATATCATTCAGAGGCAACCCGCCGGACCACCGGATAAGCCGGTGTTTTCAAATAAAAATGGCAAGGCATTCCACGTTCTTCCCTATAGCTGGACACTGGCGTTAAAGGATTCCGGGCTGAATGAAGGTGTCACGAACAACCGCCTCAAAATATGCTGGCACTCTCTGCGACACACCTGCGCAAGCCGGATGGTGAGTGACGGCTTTGATCTGCAAATGGTGGCAAAGATTCTGGGGCATCAGGATTTGCGAATGTCGCAGCGATACCAGCATCTGCTTGAGCAATCTACTGAAGAATAACAGCGCCATTCTATCGTAACGCGAAGAGAATATCTGTTTTTCAGAGAGTAACCCCGATACCCAACAAGATGATGATAAATTCGAGCCGCATTTGGGGAAAGACGCCGCAGCCACCTCAGATTTTTTGTCACATTCCATAAAGTTCCCCCGACTATTCCTATAGCGATTCACACGATACTTTGAGCGGTTGCAATCTATCTTTTTTTGTCCCGTCCATCTGTAAATGCAGCACTACCTGTCGCAACAGAGGAAAATCATGACCGAATCACTCTACATCATGGAGCCAGGAAGTTATCTGCGCCGGGAAGGGGAAACCCTGAAGGTCGTCAATGGCGATACCGTTACCGCCGAGATTCCTGCCAATGGGTTAAAAAAACTGATTCTGATGGGGTATGTCTCCATGAGTGGGTACGTCATGGATTATCTGATTAAAAAGCGGATAGAAACCGTGTTTATGACCCCGACCGGAAGGTTCCGTGCCCGTCTGGCCATTGATGAGCATAAGCATGTGACGCTTCGGATGAGTCAATATTCGCAGCTTGGCGACAAGCTGGTTGCCGCTCAAACAGCATCCAGGATTGTTGCCGGAAAAATAGAAAACATGTACCGGTTTTTGCTCATGCGGGGCAGACAGTATGAATCCGACGATCTGAAACTTGCTGCGGCCAAGCTCAAGTCACTGTGCGCTGTTGTTCGTAACAGCTCCGGCTTGGAGCATATCCGGGGTATCGAGGGAGCCTCCGGCAACATTTACTTCAACAACTTTCCCCATCTCATTAAAAATCAGGATTTCTTCTTTAAAGGCAGAAATCGCAGGCCGCCACTGGATCCTGTCAATGCCATGCTGTCTTTTGTCTATACGTTGCTGACCAATGAAGTATTGTCCGCCATCAAGACCTGCGGATTGGATCCATATCTGGGGTCGCTTCACGAGATTGATTACGGAAGGCCGTCTCTGGCATGTGATCTTGTGGAAGAATACCGGAGTTACCTGGGCGACAGGCTGGTGCTGGGGCTTATCAACAGGCGTCTGGTGCATCCTGATGATTTTGTTTTCAGAACACCGGTAAAAACAGAATTTGCGGATGAAGATGATATGAAACAAAGCAGGCCGGTTGAAATGAAACCAGCCGTCAATCGGACATTTGTGGCAGCTTACGAAGAAATGATGAATCGCAGCATATTTTATCCGCCGATAGAAAAGAAAATCACCTACAGGTGGCTGATTTACCAGCAGGTGAAACAATTTGGAAATTCTCTTGAAACTCCGGATGTCTCCTATCAACCTTTTATTTGGGAAAACTGATGACATCTGGTGCATCCGTTTCATCGGTGTCAGCAAATTCGGAAACAAAGGATGGATATCCCCATGTTCTATCTTGTCTGTTTTGATATTGTGGATGACCGGATACGCTATAGAATTGTGAAAATCATCAAAAAGTTCGGAATACGTGTTCAGAAGTCTGTTTTTGAGTGTCCGAACCTGACGGAAAAGCAGTTTCTTGAAATGAAATACAAAATCGAGAAATACATAGATGCGACCCAGGATTCGGTCAGATATTATTTTTTATCCAGAAACTGCATATGGCGGACAGAATATTCAGGAATGGGTGAAGCACCATATGTGGAAAAATATCAAGTCGTATAACATGCTGTAACAATTAAAAGTTATCAATTCAAGACCGCATCGGGAACCCTCGGGCGATTTTTTCCGCAGATGATTTTAGAGTGGATTCTGACCGGCAACCAAAAGCAGCTATCATTAATAATCTCAAGATGATATAATTATTTTTAGAAAAAATCATCTGCGGAAATACACATTCGTTGTAATATCATGAAGTTATGTCAATTTTTATCATCTTTTTAACGGCCTGAAATTTACCGGCAGCCTTTTTTAGGGGGGGGCATCGGAAAAGGCTTGCAACTTTGTGATTTATATATTAGAAATAATCCAGTTCTCCGAACACTTGCCCCGACTTGAGGGGATTGAGACTCGCCACCTTCATTAAAAAGTCTGTCGTATTCTTTTCTCCGAACACTTGCCCCGACTTGAGGGGATTGAGACAAAAAACATAGTGACTTGTAAGGTTTTCTTGAGTAACTCCGAACACTTGCCCCGACTTGAGGGGATTGAGACAAACTATGCTAACGATTATAGGGCGGCTAATTTTGTCTCCGAACACTTGCCCCGACTTGAGGGGATTGAGACAGCGTAAAGCTGCTCAGGTACCAGAGATGGAATTTAGCTCCGAACACTTGCCCCGACTTGAGGGGATTGAGACTCAATACACGTCAAAATCGAATACCACATACTACACACTCCGAACACTTGCCCCGACTTGAGGGGATTGAGACCCCAGTAGCATATAAAATCTCTCATCCGCGATCTGCTCTCCGAACACTTGCCCCGACTTGAGGGGATTGAGACACAGGGAAACATCCCTGTCCGGAGCCCTAATCCTCGTCTCCGAACACTTGCCCCGACTTGAGGGGATTGAGACTCAATTTCAATACACGTCAAAATCGAATACCACATACTCCGAACACTTGCCCCGACTTGAGGGGATTGAGACACACTGTTGATCATGCCGAACCATGCTGTCCGAATGCTCCGAACACTTGCCCCGACTTGAGGGGATTGAGACTTAGCTGCGTTGGTCAGCGATATATCCAGGTTTTTACTCCGAACACTTGCCCCGACTTGAGGGGATTGAGACTTGAATGTTCATTTTTCAGCTCCTTTCCTTTATAGCTCCGAACACTTGCCCCGACTTGAGGGGATTGAGACGTGTAGCCGGCGGTGTGGCCGGCGGTGTGACCGGCTCCGAACACTTGCCCCGACTTGAGGGGATTGAGACTATCATCCGCGATCTGCTGCGCGGCGGCGGCATGACCTCCGAACACTTGCCCCGACTTGAGGGGATTGAGACGTAATGCGGCGATGCGCTCCAAAAACGCTTCTTTATCTCCGAACACTTGCCCCGACTTGAGGGGATTGAGACTCTATTTGGCGCTGGGTTGTAGGCCACATAAATTGCTCCGAACACTTGCCCCGACTTGAGGGGATTGAGACCTGCCCCGAGCTGTACGCCTTTTGAGACTACAGTGGCCTCCGAACACTTGCCCCGACTTGAGGGGATTGAGACTAAGACCTGTATTCTTGTTTCCAATTGGAATCGATCTCCGAACACTTGCCCCGACTTGAGGGGATTGAGACTTAACATATATATTTTTAATATTTAAAATGTAATTACTCCGAACACTTGCCCCGACTTGAGGGGATTGAGACTCCACACCCGCGCAACTGCAGCGCGGATATGGTCGTCTCCGAACACTTGCCCCGACTTGAGGGGATTGAGACTTCAATAGAAGCATGACTGGTATGCGTGATCTTTATCTCCGAACACTTGCCCCGACTTGAGGGGATTGAGACGGCGTGTGCGGGGTGTCCGGCGTTTCTGCCACCTTCCTCCGAACACTTGCCCCGACTTGAGGGGATTGAGACCTTTGCCTACTCCTTGCGGGCGATGGGCTATTCGCCCTCCGAACACTTGCCCCGACTTGAGGGGATTGAGACCAATTTGATCCTCCAAATCTCGTATCTGACCGGCGCTCCGAACACTTGCCCCGACTTGAGGGGATTGAGACGCCTGCTGTGGTGTTGGGCTTTGAGTTTGCGCTTGGCTCCGAACACTTGCCCCGACTTGAGGGGATTGAGACCGTGGCATGTCTCGGTTGCCCTGATTGTCGGAGCGCCCTCCGAACACTTGCCCCGACTTGAGGGGATTGAGACTTCGATCACGTCCCTTCTGAACCGCAAAACTTTCAACTCCGAACACTTGCCCCGACTTGAGGGGATTGAGACACTGGCCAGATCGGTTGTGAACCCTGCCGGAACCGCTCCGAACACTTGCCCCGACTTGAGGGGATTGAGACTACTCGTGCCAGCCAGTTTGGTACGAGTGTTCTTCCTCCGAACACCTGCCCCGACTTGAGGGGATTGAGACTACTCGTGCCAGCCAGTTTGGTACGAGTGTTCTTCCTCCGAACACTTGCCCAGACTTGAGGGGATTGAGACTTTTTTTATTTCTTAGCCTTCGATGCTTCTGACTTAAGTGATTTCCAGCAAAGAGTATACCGTCATGAAGTATCCATGCTTCTATATCATCGTGAATTGCGAATCAAACTGGTTCAAAAATTTCAACCTCGTTTGGCGGACCTCTTTTCTTTTATCCCGCTGTATTCCAGTCATATGTCATTACTGATAAAGACAATCCAGCCGTAGAAAAACGCATACGGCAAATCTTTCCCTGTGTCACAAAATCAATTCAGCTGACGACAGAGTACTCATCGTCGTTGTTGTTCCCATGTCGATCTGTTAAGGATTTTTGTGAAAAAAGGGAGGGATTTTGCCATGTGCTACTATTTTTTACCGAAAGATTTCAGAAAATTGAATCGAGAAATTGAGCATATCATCTGCCGAATCAAACAAATCGGGCGCGATATGGGGGAAAGCTGTCAGGAAGGTGCGGAAACTTTTCACGACAATTTCGCTTACGAGGAAGGGGAGCGTCAGCAGGTCATGTGGTCCCGTAGGCTTCGGGAATTTATGAAAGTGATGGAAAAAGCGCAGATCGTGCCTCCCGAAAAGAAACCGGAGAAAGTGGCGTTAGGCAGTAAAATTACCATCTGTGATGGGGATACCCAGGAGGAGAAAACATTTGTGATCGGCAGCTACATGACTTTCGATGATCCGGAATCCATTTCCTACAATTCTCCGCTGGGAAGCCAGCTTATCGGCGCATCCGAAGGAGATGTCTGCGAGTGCGACATTGCCGGGAAAAAACGATTTTATGAAATACTGGAAATCTGTTAAAAGACTGCCATCGGTTTGTTTGTATTCTTTTGACTGTCAGACTGGATAAAAGGAGATGAATTCATGATTGATAAACTGGCGATTCATGGCGGCACCCCGGTGATATCAAATCCCAAACCCCATTTTCGCTGGCCTCCCCATGTCGAGGGGTTGTCCAAAGTCGTAGGCGATTATATTGAATCTGGTGGTAAGCTGTCCATTGTTGACAGATCCGGCATATACCAGCAACTGGAAGACCGGCTTTGCAGTCTGATGGGGCGTAAATATGCCATCTTGACCAGTTCCGGAACCATGGCGCTTTACTCAGCATTTTTCGGAATAGACCTGCGCCCCGGAGACGAAGTGATTTCGACCGTGTATTCCTTTCATGCCACGGCCACTCCTCTGCTGCATCTCGGTGTAAAAGTTGTTTTTTGCGATGTGGAACCGGACACCGGCAATATTAATGCGTCCCAGATCAGTGGACTGATCACAGAGAACACCCGGGCTATTGTCACCAATCATATGTGGGGCCATCCGGTGGATGTATCGGTCATTCAAGACATCTGCCGCGAAAAAGGACTGGCCTGGGTGGAGGACTGCTCTCATGCCCATTTTTCGGAATATCGCAGCCGGTTTGTTGGAGCTTTCGGCGATGTCGCTGTCTTCAGTCTTCAAGGAAATAAACTGTTGACCGGCGGGGAAGGTGGTGTGCTGTTGACCAACCGTACCGAATATCCCTCATCCGGACACAGGAATTGAGACCATAATCCGATATCTGGACAGCGGCGGACCGATGCCCTTGCCAACATATGAAAAGGCGCTTCATTTTCTGGACCGGATGGATTTTGAAAAATATCTGGAACTGGAATGGAAAATTCAGATTTTCAAAGGCCAGGATAGCGAGATCAGCATTGCCAATGCAGGTGAAAAGTCCACAGTTAAAATCACCGGAACGATCGACGCTGCCAGGGATTTTTTAAAAATGGTTCAACCCTGCACCGGATTAATATCGCCGTTACACGTACCGTTGGAGAAATTCATGAGAGATGAATCCACCGGCTTCAACGTTAAAGTGAATCTTGTGACACTTCCGGATTCGAATCACAGACATTAGGTTTGACCCAATATCGCAATGGATTTGATTATGCCTGGACTTCAGCCAATGGCGTTCTTACGGATATTCAGGACAGGGGGTATGCATTTTATCGAAACATGAAATCCGTCATCACTTCCCTGGTTGAACGAGAAATGATTTGAGGCCAACCACTGTGAGGCATTCAACAGCTCTCTTCGCCGTCGTAACGCCGCTTACCGCAACATACGCGAAAAATGAAGAATCCTTGCAGAGAACACTGGATGTCTATTGGGTGATACATAACTTCATTCGCACTCATTTCACTACAAAAAAAGTACCTGCGGTTGCAATGGGAATTATCAAAGAGAAGCTCTCTTGGGAAAATATTTTCATGATCCGAGTTGAGGCAACCGTATGATATCTCATTCTACTGAACCAGTGCCCGTAAAATCCTGTTTCAGGATAAAGATAAGAGGCATCATTGGGTTCGGGATTGATTTCAATGCACCGGGCGCCCCGAAAACGCGTAGATAGCAAGAATTCAGCAGAAGTTTTATCGGCGTAAAAAACAAAGAAATTTGACAATGATGCCATTTTGTGGCACACGAATATATCGTGAAGCGCAAATCCCACAAGATACTTGAACTTATATTTGCCCATCCGACAAGTGCGAACGTAAAGTGGTCGGATATCGAGGCACTTTTCAGGGATATCGGCGCAGAAATATCGGAACGCGAAGGTTCTCGCATCGGAGTAAAGCTCTTCGGCGAGCGACGGGTGTTTCATCGCCCGCACCCCTCGCCCAATACGGATAAAGGAGCACTTGAAAGTGTTCGTAGATGGTTAAACGATCACGGGGTGAAGCCATGAACAATGTTATGATTATTGACGGTTACAAAGCAGTTATCCAGTATGATCCAGACATCGAGCTCTTTCGGGGTGAATTTATCGGCTTGAATGGGGGAGCGGATTTTTATGCCGCCACTGTCCAGGGCTTGCACGAAGAAGGCCGTAAATCTTTGAAAGTTTTTTTGGATATGTGCCATGAAGACGGTGTAAATCCACGCAAACGCTCCACTGGACGATTTAATCTGCATACAGATTTCCCATCTCATTTGTAAAACTTCCGATCAGTAATGGTCACGGCATTGCGCTATCAGTATGGTTTCATTTTCTATGCAATACACCAGGCGGTGACAATGGTCGGTACGACGCGACCCAAAGCCGGTCAGTTGATGTTTAAGCGGCTCAGGTTTACCGATACCGAAGAACGGGCTACGTCTAATATCTCGGATTAACTCGTTGATACGTTTAAGGATGGTGCGATCGGCTGTTTGCCAATAGAGATAATCTTCCCATCCTTTTGATGCAAATTTAATCATCGTCAACCAGGTCCTTGAACGAGCCGCCTCCATTGCGAAGCTCATCCACCGCTTCCATCAACCGCTTGGCGCCTTTCGGGTTTCGCAGCAGATATGCGGTTTCCTCCATTGCGTGATAGTCATCAAGCGAAATGATTACAACCGGTTTGCAGCGCTGACTGGTTACCACTAGCGGCATGCAATCATCGTTGACCCGACGCATCACATCGGCAAAGTGCTGGCGGGCATAACTATAGGTTAGGGCATCCATGTATCAGTACTCCTTGATTTATTGTAAAAAAATATAGCGCAATACAATGAGCCTATCAAGTGATATACTCTAAATGAGCCGTAAATTTTTGACATTTTTGGGAACACCCCCTGGATGCAGGGCCACAATACTGTCGCCGGATGCCGATACGGCGGCATTGCCCCACATCCGTCTCCAACGGGGATAAGAACCCATCCTTCCGTTCGCGAGTCCTTGTCTTTTTCGTCTTCATATCCATGGTTACCTGGATAAGCTCTGTCAGTCTGTTTTCTTTCCGGATGGCGAAGTCAACTTCCAGGCTGTTTGCAGTCCTGTAATAAAAGACATCGTTACCACGACGTTTCTGTTCCAGAAAAATAAGATTTTCCAGAAAGTGTCCTGTGTTTTCCGAGAAATTGAAAGCAGTGGCGCCGGCCATGCCGGTTTTGACGTTTTTTCGTTCGTAGCAGCTCTTTACAAAAATATGCCATTCGGGAAAGAAATGCACTTCGTCCAGAAAACAGTAGATCATCCCCTGCGGGGTGGTGAACTTCAGATAATCCTCATAAATCCGTTCCAGGGCCATAATATCATTTCGAAAGCGGCTGAATTGCGGTGTTTCAAGGTTTAGAAAAAGAATGTTGCGCGGATTCACCCTTCTTTCGTGCATCAAGTAATTGATGGCCTGCCTGGCAAGCGTGCTTTTTCCCGCGCGACGAACGCCGACGATGGAAACAATATGCGGAAGATCAAGAAATGCTGTGACTTTATCCAGCGTCTCCCGCCGGACGCCTTCCGTATATGGGATGCCTTCCCAGTGGGGATTTTGATCAACGATCACCGGCTCAAACATGGCAACTCCGAATATTTTGAGGTTTATCCGGAATATACTGCGAACAATAGGTGGGTTCAAGCAAAAAGTCCGAAGGGGTGCAGCGATTTAGCCATCATCGTTTTTCCGCACTGCCGTTTCGATATATCGCGTCACATATTCCACAGTATTTTTAACCTCCATCGTAAAATACTCACGGTTTTTTTCTGACGAATGTTAAAATACAGACAAATATTTGGCAAGACCCAATGTCATCGCTCGTTTTCCCTCCACTGGCAGGTGTTGTCTTCAGGTTGCTTCACAGGCAGATGAGGTTGCGCTGCATTCCTTATATTTTTTGTCACTTTTTAAGGATACGTTTCGACAGATGTATCAGGAGATCAGGTAATGGATGATGACAACCAAACAATGACACTGATCATTGCGGATAGATGGTTGCGAATTGACTTGCCGATTTTAAGGTGATAACGGATATTCTTGTCTAACGGTATTTCACGCGAACCGCCGGAGCGCTGCGTCAACATTCGTTTCAGCGCTTTTCCAATGGCCACTATACACAATAGGCAACGCTCATGAATTTGTCTGCAACGCCTTCCGAATGGACGCCGTCGGCGCTTTTCGGAAATTTGCCTGTTCTGAAGATCGGGTTCAGTGTCCGGATTCCCCGCCGCTCTCGTCTTCCCCAATATTTGGGATCCACCTGGCGGGGATTGATCGGCTGGGAACTGCAACGGCTGATCTGCCCCTTCAATCACCATCCGGAATGTAAAACCTGCATTATTCAGGATCACTGTCCATATTATGTCCTGTTCGAGAAGGAAACGAGACATTCCGGTGTCCCTAGAGGCTACATTCTTTATCCGCCGATGTATGCGCATGAGGGCCAGGAAGAACTGGAAATTACGCTGATAGGTCAATGCACACGATTTTTGCCGGTGGTAATGACCAGTGTGATTGAAGGACGATCGTCGGGATTGGGGGCTGAATGCTCCCCTTATGACATCACAGGATTATGGGAGAAACTGCCCGATGGCCGTAGGCAACCGTTGTCTCCGGATGTCGATGCAATAAGCGATGTGGCCGGACCGTTTCCCCTGAGCGACTGGCTGGATGCGTGTTGTCGTGATGTATTCGGGGCGAATGGATTTCAGGCGTTTTTTCTTACGCCCCTGCGGCTTAGAAAGCAGGGGCGGTATATCACCAAAATGGACTGGCCATTTTTTTTCACAACCATCGCCTGCAGGCTGGAAGCATTGAACTGTCTGTTCCATGCCGGCGAACCGCTGGGCAGAGAGATATTTTTGAAACTGCAAACCTGTTTTGAACCGGCATCCCGATTTTCCGCCGATCTGAAATGGGTGGACTACACAAGGTTTTCAAACCGGCAGCGCCGCAAGGTGATGATGGGCGGGTTGGTGGGAGCGACGCACCCTCTGAAATCCATGCCCGATGAACTTCGGAGCTGGTGGCAGGCCGCCAGTCTGCTTCACGCGGGCAAGGGAGCGTCTATGGGGCTGGGGAGGGTGACGTTACTGGAAAAATAAATAGGAACCGCGGGTATTGAACTCTTGCTGAAGCCATTGAGCGTTCATGGAAAAGCATGAATGAATTTGTCATAAGGTAATTTCCAACCAAGAACACCCCATACTGGAATGTATGGGCAACCTAAGATTTATATTCCCCCCTTGAGGGGGGCAAGGGGGGCTTTTTCAAATGGTATATTCTATGTTGAAAACCACCTAAAGCCATCAACCATCAACTATCGGGGAAAGCCTATGAAAAAAGAAATCCTGAATCTCGTTGTCCTGTCCGGTCTGTTGCATGATGTCGGCAAGATATTGGAAAGGGGAAATATCTTTTCCGACGCCCGGAAAGATGATCACTACCTTTCGGTCTGCAGACAGGACAAAGGATATCCAACGTATCTGCATTCAGCCCATACAGCTGCTTTTTGTGATTGGCTGGAAACTAAGTTTGACTGCCTGAAAAACAGTTCTGTCAAAAACTGGAAAATCTGGTGTTCGGCCCATCATCGAAATGACGAAACGGATTTCGAAGCCACTGTCATTCGTATCTCTGACAGGCTGTCTTCCAGTGAGAGAGAAGTCGGTGAATACTATCGGCGGGAAATTCACCGGAAAACATTGTTGGAACCGGTAATAGAACGGATTTTTCTGGAAGAAAACAGCGGCAATCTTGCAACGTATCACCGATATCCGATAGTGCGATTGCATTCGGAAAAGGAGAGCCTTTTTCCCAAAACCGCCAGTGATCTTGGGTTGCTGCAATCCCAGCACCCTGAAGCCGAAATGTCCGATGCTGAAAAATGGGAGCATATGATGGCCAGAGAATCTCTGGTCAATGAATATGAAAATCTGGGAAACGGATTGCTGCATGAGATTGAGAGCCTTGCGGAGAAGCATCCGGATTTGTCTCTGGAGCATCTGACGGTCACATTGATGACGCTTCTGGAAAAATACGCAGCCAATGTGCCGTCCGCCACCAATGTGCGACATCCGGACATCAGTCTCTTCGATCATTTGCGTACGACGGCTGCCATTGCTCAGGGTCTGTATCTCTATCAATCCGGGCAGGACAATCCGAAAATCGGGATGGAGGATGATCAGGAGGCTAAATGGCTGCTGGTCTGCGGCGATTTTTCCGGAATCCAGAAATTTATTTTCAATTTAACCAACAAGGGAGCGGCCAAAGGATTGCGGGGCAGATCCTTTTATGTTCAGTTTTTTTGTAGAATTTGCGCCGATTATATCCTGAGGGGCGCCGGTCTGACCCGTGCTGCACTTTTGTATAATTCAGGCGGGAAGTTTTATCTGCTCGCGCCGGCCACATTGAGGGAAAAACTGATAGAAGCCAGATCGCGTATCAACGACTGGCTCTTAAAAGAGTTTGAAGGCAATGTTTTTCTGGGAATGGGCATCACGCCGGTTAATGCAACCCTGTTCAGGCAGGGAGAAATGGCCACGGCATGGGAGGCTGTTGCTCAAGCGCTGGAACGGGACAGACTCACACGATTCAGGGAAAAACTGAGCAGCTCCTTTTTTGATCCCGAAACTGAATTCAATCCGACCGATAGTTGTAAAATCTGTGGCAGCCGGCAACTGGCAGGCAACAGTGAGCATTGTAAAACCTGTGAAGGGCTTCAGAATATCGGAATGTGGTTAAAGGATACCCAGGCAATTCTGACAGTTTGGGGAGACGATGCCGAAAAGGAACGCGTCGGTACATGTCTGAATGCCAGGGATATTTTCTCATTCCTCGGACTGAATGCTCATGTGTTCTTGCTGTCTGAGGATCAGTTGAAGAGCCTGCCTTCTCTGAAGGATGTGGATGGTGATTGTACCTTTCTGAATCCGTTGTGTGATCGAAATCTGGATGAGCAGATGATCCCTGACTGTGCCATATCCACCATGTATCTGGGCAAATGGGAATCGTCGCGAAAAATCAAGGCGGGCAACTCTGAATGGGATTTTGAAGACTATGCCGATAACTCTGTCGGAATCAAACGGTTGGGGATTCTGCGCATGGATGTGGACAATCTGGGTATGGTCTTTATCAAAGGGCTTCAGTTTCCAGAACGAGAAAAAGGAGGCTGGGGCGAGGTTATTATGAAAGATGGCCATCCCAGGCTCAGGAAAATGGCCTCGATTTCACGCATGGCCACACTGTCCCGCCAACTGAACCATTTTTTCTCGGGGTATGTGCCTGAACTTTTGAACCAGGACCGTTTTGATCATTGCCAGATTGTTTATGCCGGTGGCGACGACTTGTTCGTGATTGGCTCATGGGAGCAGCTTCCGGGGCTTGCCAAAACCGTTCGAGATGAATTCAAGGAGTTCTGTTGTTACAATCCTGACTTTTCCATATCCGGCGGATTGACCCTGCATGGAGGAAAGTTTCCGATTTATAAAGGAGCGCAACTGGCCGGAAACGCGGAGAAACAAGCCAAAAGTGTTCGCAAGACATGGGTTGGAGATACAAATAAAAAAGACGGTTTCTGCTTTCTGGGGACGCCTGTTGTCTGGGAGGATATGGAACTATGTGAGATTATCCGCAACAGGCTTGATGCAGAAATGCATACCGGCGACAGGGGGTGGTTCTCTTACCTGTCGCAAATGACCGCTTCCAATCAGGTGCTGGCAGAGCGTCTGGCATTGAGAAATCATATTGCTATAACGGATGGCTGGAAGGCAATCGCCCATACTGCCTGGAGATGGCGAACTGCCTATCAATTACGCAGACGGTTCAGAAACGACGATAAAGTTATCAAGGAATGGTCGGAAATTTTGTTTGCAGGCCTGTATCACGGCGAAGAAGCAACATTACCTGTATATAACTGGCTGATGATGCCTTTGCGCTGGACGGACTATCTACATCGGGAAAAAGGAGGAAAATAATGCCAAGTAATAATCAGCAACAGCAAAGGAAGAATTCATCAGTTGGTGAATTCCGCCGTGATAATTCTCAGGAAACTGCATATAGGGTCAGCAAAAGTGACCTTGAGGAAATTCTGGATGGAAAGAATCCTGCCAAAATGGTTTCAATAGCCGAAACAGCCGCTAAAAAAACATTGGAAAGCAGACCTCCTTTAACAACATCCCAGATTCGAAATGTGTACGGTACGGTTAAAAAGCTCGATATGATTGGGGACAGAGAGGATGTCCTGCCAAAGTTGATTCTTCTTAAACCCAAACTGGCTTATGCTTATGGCAGAAACAGGGATGTCCAGGGGCTTCGCATATTGAAAGACATATTAAGCGATGCGATTGATCTGGTGGCAGAGAATAAAATACGGTTTCAGAATTTCTGTCGTTTTTTTGAAGCAATCCTGGCTTATCACAAAGCAGAAGGAGGGAAATAAAACCATGAGTACATCATCTGGTATTGGATTCAAGAGGCGCATTTTTATTTCAGGGACATTGACGGTTCTGACCGGTTTGCACATTGGTGGAAACTCGACGGAAATGAGCATCGGCGGCGCCGATCATATCGTCATTCGTGATTCGTTGACCAACTATCCATATATTCCCGGTTCTTCTCTCAAGGGGAAAATGCGAAGTCTGCTGGAGCGGATGACTGGCGAAATGACCATCAGACTCAAGGGGAAAAACAGCGTATTGCATCATGTTGATGAACTCGGAGAAATGATGGCGGACGGTATCACTCTGAATTCTGCCGGTCCATCCACATTGCCGTCTCAACTGTCAACCCGGTTGTTTGGGCTGCCCATTGATAAGCAGAACGGGTATCCGCTTGAGGATATCGTTCCCCAGCGTCTCATTGTTCGGGATGCGCGTTTGATGAATCCGGACACTCTCGAAAAAGCCAGAAATACAGATATGCCAATGACTGAGGTCAAGACCGAAGTCGCCATTGACCGTATTACATCTCAAGCAATTCCCAGGCAGATAGAACGTGTGCCGGCTGGTGCAGAGTTTAGGTTTGAAATGATTCTGAATATCTATGAAAATGATGCTGAAGATGCGTATATCAGGGCCGTATTCAATTGTATGGATTTATTGCAGGATGATTACCTTGGCGGGCACGGCAGCCGTGGATATGGCAAGGTTCGATTCAAGGTCAACCCCATTACGGAAAAAAGCGCCGACGATTATCGCAATAACCGCCTCGCACATCCGTCAGGGATAACCGTTCCGGATACGTTACAGCAGCAGTAGTCTTTCCCGTTGGAAGGAGGCATTATGCGTGTGTTCAAACTGAAATTTTTATCTGCGCTCCATGTGGATTCCAAAGGGTCAGGTGAACCGGAAGTTGCGGATGATTTCATCCGGTCCGATACCTTGTCTGCTGCAATGGCGATATCATGGTCAGTTTTGTTTCCAAAGGATGCTGACACCGGTTTTTTTCTGGATCCGCCATATCAAATCAGTTCGGCTTTTCCCTATATCGGGAATGTGCTGTTGTTTCCAATGCCGGCATGGCGTATCTGGAAGGAAGTAGATATTGAAAAGCGTAAAGCCATCAAGGGGATACGGTGGGTATCTCAGGGGGTGTTCGAACAAGTTCTTTCAGGGAAAGAAATCGACTTTCGTGACGTTGTCAGTCTCTCGTGTGGGGTGGTTTTATCTCAGAAGGAATTAAAGGCCAATCCAGACCTGGAAAATTATCAGGGCTGGCTGCAAAGTGAACGTCAGCGCGTCTGTGTGGACAGGTTGGGAATCCAGAATGACGGTGGTCTGTTTTTCTTTGCGCTTCAGTTTTTTGCACCGGAGAGCGGCTTGTATCTGATTGCCAATACAGACAAATCCCGTCTGGATGCTTTCAGAGCTTCACTTGTTTTTCTGGGGGATTCCGGCATCGGAGCGGACAGAAGTTCCGGGCTGGGGCATTTTTCAATCCGGGAAGAAAATGATTTGAAAATGGCGTTGCCCGAAAAGGCGAAAGGAACGATTTCCCTGTCCCTGTTCAATCCGGGAAATGACGACGATCTGAAAACCTTGACCCACATCACGGCATATGGGCTTTCAACCCGTTCCGGGTGGATTACGAATTCCACTCTTGGCAGACCTCCCATTCGTGTTTTTACGGAAGGATCGTATTTTAGTGGGAAACCCAAAGGACGTGTGGTGGAAATGCTGCCAGCCAATATCCGGGAGAAAAACAAACTGTCGTTGAACCACTCGGCCCCCAGGGATTTCAGGGCATTGTTTGTTCCCTGTGTTCAACCTCCTTATCTTGAGGCGACTTCATGATGACGACAAATCAGAATACACAGACATGGGAAGTCGAGCTGCTGACGCCACTGCATATTGGCGACGGCGTCGAATTACGGCTTAATGAGGACTATATTTCCAAAGCAGGGGCAATGGATGTAATCGAATTTGACAGCCTTCTGGAGAGTCTGTCGGAATATCCGCTGGCCATCAATGATCTTGGTAAGACAATTGACCTTCAGCGGTTAATGAAAAATTATCGAATCAATGCTCCTGTCCGGTATTCACTGCCGATAAAAGGCGTTGCTGTTCCCAACAGCATCCGGCGGTTTTTAAAAAATGCCTATGGACAGCCATTTATGGCTGGAAGTTCTCTCAAAGGCGCCATTCATACTGCGTTGTGGACCACATTGGACAAATCCCGATTGCCATCCCCCCAAAAATTCAGAGATTTTAGTGCCGCAGTGAAATCAATTGGCGGCAAAGATCCGTATCACATGTTTATCCGGCCGCTTCAGATCAGTGATTCGATCGGTATCGAACCTGGGGGTGCGTTGAATTGTGAAGAAATTAAGTTTTTCAATCTTCAAATGGGGAACAGGCCCGGATGGAAAGATTTTAAGGACAAAAGGACCAAAGATAAATTTCAGGATGCGGCCGGACTGTTTGTCGAATGCCTGAAACCAGGCATCAAGCTTTGTCTTCAGGCAAAACTCGATTGTTTTTTGAATTCATCCAATATTAAAAAAGCTGCGGGTATCACGGAATGTTCCGATCTGTCACAGTTTCAGACATTGCTTCAGGCCATGAATGCGCATAGCCTGCATCTGGCAACGCGTGAACAGGCCTTTTTTTCAGGATATAAAACAGAAACTGCCAGCGTTATGGCGTTTTACGATAAACTGATTTATCAGATACAGGCTCTCGGCCAGGATTCCGGAACAGCATTTTTACGCCTTTCATGGGGAAGTGGATGGCGGGGAATGACAGGAGACTGGATAGATGACGATACGCTGAAAGAAGTACGCACGCAAAAAAAACTAGGGAGAACTGGCGTTGATATCTTCCCCAAAACCCGGCGGCTTGCAATGGATACTCAAAAAGGAACACCTTGTCTGCCCCTGGGATGGATTCGAATTCAACCCATTGAAAATAAAAAGTTTTCTTTAATCATAAATTCTGCAGCAAGCACCATTCCGGAAAGCAGTCCACAACCGCCGGCAGTTGCGTCCGTTCCAACACCACCGTCCGATCCGGAAGCCGAATACCAGGAAAAACTGACACAGTTTCAGAATAATGTCGAGAAATGCAGAAATTTTCAGGGTGACATCGGCAGATTGGCAGCCATCGTCAATACACAAAAAGATGACCGCCTGAAACAGGCGATGTGCATGGTTCTGAAAGAAAAAGCAGAGGCGCTGCCGAAGAAAGCATTTACAAAAGCCATTAACGAAAACAAATCCTGGGCAACAACGCTGAAAATGCTTTTTGATGCCAATGAATGTTGAACTCCATAAATACTTCTATTTTTTTCAGTAGGTTAAATCCTGAATTTTTCAGGAGGATTTCCTATGGCCAACGTTTATCTTTCATTTCTGGGCACGAACGACTACATAGAATGCTATTATGTAGCTGGCGATTTTAAAACCCCTGAGCCGGTTCGATTTGTCCAGGAGGCGACCATTCTGCAAAATTGCGCAAAATGGGGTGCTGAAGACCGTATCTTTATCTTTACCACGGACGACGCAGAGAAAATAAACTGGAAGGATGACGGGCATTGCGATTTCAAGACAAAAGAAGTTAAGCGCTGCGAAGGGGTGGAAACCCGGTTGAAAAAACTGGCTTTGAAAACACCATTCAAAAAGATTCCGATAAAACCCGGTTATGACCAGGATGAAATATGGCACCAATTCGATGCCGTATTCGATTTGCTGAATCCTGGAGACAATGTCATTTTTGACGTAACCCATGCGTTTCGTTCCATTCCCATGCTGGCGCTGGTTGTGATTCAATATGCCAAGATATTTAAATCCGTCACATTGAAAGGAATATATTATGGCGCTTTTGAGGCATTGGGAAGTGTTCAGACGGTAAGGGATATGCCAGTGGAACAACGCAATGCTCCGCTGGTTGATCTGACCCCTTTAGCCCAATTGATGGACTGGACCGTTGCGACAGACCGGTTTCTTAAAAGCGGTGATACCGCCCTGATGGGTGAATTGGCAAAAAGCAGTGTTGCGAACATTCTCAAAGACAGCACGGGGAAAAATGCAAATGCTCAGAAGATCGAAAATATGCAAAAGCCCTTTGAACAAATGAGTTTGATGCTTTCAACCTGTCGTGGTCGAGACATAAGTCAAGTTGCTGAAAATCTGAAACAGGCGGTGGTTGCCTGCCGCGATATGGAACTTTTGCTGCCGCCTTTTAAAAGACTGTTTGGCCATATCGAGCAACGAATTGAAGCTTTTTCCGGGAATTATCTGGTGGATGGTTTTGCGGCGGTTCGGTGGTGTTGTGAACATAATCTGATCCAACGGGGCTTCACCATTCTGGAAGAACTCCTGATTTCTTTTGTTGTGAAAGAAACCGGCGGCGATGAATCGAATAAAGACTTGAGAGATATCGCTTCTCAGTCTTTTAAAATCATCGAGCTGAAAAAGCAGGAAAAACCGGAAGAATGGAAGAAGCCTGCCGGTGAGAAGGAAAATAGAGATATCACAAAACGCATGATTGTATTTATCCTCAGCAAGGGGGATATCTACAAGAACTATGCGGGTATTCGTGACTTACGCAATGACCTGAACCATGCGGGGCATGTCGAGGGCGCCAAACCTGTTGCGGAGGCAGGCAGTTTTGCCAAAAAACTCAAAGAATTGTGTGAAGCGGCGGAAAGCATTCTCGCACCTGATATCCGCTGAACAAATCCGGATATCATCCTTGTTGGTGACATCCACGTCCGGAGTGAGAATCACCTGGATGGCCGGGATGGCGACGAACCGCTGCTTCAGATATCGAAGTGGCGGCGACGCCTGCCGATCTGACAGCTTGCACTCGATGAAGTGAAAGGGCTTTTCATCTGAATCCCAGTTGAGATAGCGGGAATCCGGATCCGTTTCATCCTGACGGTGCAGCGAGTTAGCCATCGTTGTTTTTCCGCACTGCCGTGGTCCGCCACAAATACCATCCATCTTGCGCTGTAAATCCTGAAGCACTGCCGTTTCGATATATCACGTTACATATTCCACAGTATTTTTAACCTCCATCGTAAAATACTCACGGTTATTTTCCGATGAGTGTTAAAATACAGACAAATATTTGGCAAGACCCAATGTGGTGACTCCGAAGTCCGCATGCTTCGTTGCAGCGCATAACAAGCAAACCTTCTTGCCATTTTGTCACATTTCCCGATATCCCCTCGACTATTCTGTTAAAGCCCATGAGACGGATGATAAAAATCCGGTTTTTGCAGGGCGTCATGACACATATTGCCGATAAGGGAGGTATCCATGAGTACAGCCGCCGCAACACTGACCCAGATAGAATCCAGCGCCGTATTGTCAGAATCGTCCGTTTCCGTGGTCGAAGATGAATTTATCGGCCTGAGCGATCTTAACACCGTCAAAAGCGAAGTGTTTCAGCATCAGGCCCGTCAGGTGCTGTCTGAAATCGAGGAATACACGCGGGAAAACCGATGGGATGACATTCTTGCCATGTTTTATCCTGTGGAGTCCAGATTGCCGGAACTGGTGGAAAGGGGTGTGGACGTGGAAATCCGCTCCAGGCTGGGCTTTGTGCTGGGGCAGGTCAAACGCTTCGACGATGCGCTGTCCGAACTGTCCGTCTGTGTGGCGCGCGATCCGGAAAGTTTTTCATATCACGGTTCTCTGGCCTACACCGCTTACAATTCCCTTTACGCCGCCAAAAACAAGGAAATC
This sequence comes from Desulfobacteraceae bacterium RAAP-1, assembly GCA_001443525.1. Classification (GTDB taxonomy): domain Bacteria; phylum Desulfobacterota; class Desulfobacteria; order Desulfobacterales; family Desulfatirhabdiaceae; genus RAAP-1. Next base: position 42,826 of record LKPX01000018.1, read on the forward strand.
GTTCTGGCCGGAAATCTTAAAAAACAGCGGATTGAGCTGGCGCACCGCCATTTTCAAAAAGCCCAGCTTCTGCGACCTGACGGCGTCACCAACTTTTATCGGGAAGGCATGCTGTTCAAACAACTGGAAGGAAAACCGGATCGCGCTCTGCCTTTGTTTAAAACCGCGGTGACCCACTGGGAAGCTCTGAACGCGACGCAGCGGGAAGAACGTCATCAGGAAAGAAAGAACTACGTCAAGTCACTGTATCAACTGGCCAGTTTGCTGCTGGACACAGGCAATGCCATGGAATCGCTCCGGCTGCTCAAAACCTGTCTGGTTGAAGATGAAAAAAGCAATCATCTGTCGCTCCTGTTCAAGTATTTTGCGCTGGGAAAAGTGAATTATCATCTCAATCAACTGGCGGATGCCCGCGATGCGCTGCTCTTTGCGCTCAAGTGTACCAATGATGCCAACGATGATTTTGTGCATGAGCTTTTAGCCAGAATTTATCTGGGCATGGATAATCTGAGCCGGGCGTGGGAAATCATAGACAAGGTGCCTCTAAAAGCCAGACGTCCGTATTACCGCTGGACCGAAGCCGACATCCTGTGCGCGATGAAAATCTTCGACAAGGCCCGCACGGTACTCATTCAATGTCAGGAACGGGATAGCCGCTCGCGTCACAAGTCATTGATTCGTCTTGTCCGCATCGAATATCTCAGCGGTAACTATCAGAAGGCGTCCGAATACGCCGAAGCCGCCGTGCGGTTCTTTCAGGAAAAATGGGGGAAGCCTTTGGATGACGGCTTGTTCTGGCAGTCCGCCAGTCAACTGCGTCTTGGAAACCTGAAGGAAGCCCGAGCTCTGGCAATGTCGTTGAAAGCCCAGAATTCCCGGCATGAAAAGCTGGGCAAGCTGATGGCGGCCCTGGAGAAAAGCGAGAAAACCGTGTCCGGCGCTTCCTGAATGTCGAAAAATCCTGCCGCGCCGGGAGAATCTTTCGGCTCCCGACGATGGCCATTTTCAAGTGAATCATGACAATGAGAGGATTTTATGAGCGTTCCATCCCTTTTACAGAAACAGACATCATCCATTGACTACAAGCTTCTGATATCCCGACTGGAAGCTGAAATCATTCAGGGAAGCAACTCGAAGCGGTGCTTGCAGATTCTGGAGCAGTCCTCCATATGGGAAAATCTGCCTCCGGAAAATCAGCTTAAATGGGCGAATCTGGCGCAGATGGCCGGCGCTGTCGAGACGACGATAGCGGTTTATGGGCATCTTCACAAGATGCATCCGGAACTGGAAACCGCATGGCGTGAGCATATCGAACTGCTGATCATGCTGGACAGGAGGACGGAAGTCGCTCAGGTGATGGCAGCCGCGAAACCTCACTTGGGGGAAAATCAGCTTCAGGCGTGTTTGAACCAGACGCAAAACGTCGCACCTCAAAGTCCGGAAATCGATATTACCGCCGCATCGCAGCCGTTTGAAAACATGCGGACCCGCCAGCAGGCCATCGAACATTATCTCGATCTGTTTTCTGGAAGGCAGGACTGTTTCGCCCGTCAGTGGGCCGATCGCGCCGAACAGAAGCAGGGCTATGTTCCGGTAAAGCGCTCTTTGGAGCCGAAGGATATCGAAGACCACATCATGGGCAGGCTGACCTATGGCATATATCTGCTCCGTTCTGACTCGACGGTCAAGACTGCGGTGCTGGATGTGGATCTGGTTCAGAAATTTCGACAGCCCAAACTGTCGTCGGCGGATGTTCAGCTGGTGCGCCGGGAGCGGGATTATCTGGTGCAGCGGATTTGCGAGATATCCTCTGTTGTGGGGCTGAGACCCATCGTGGAGTTCAGCGGCGGAAAGGGCTTTCATTTCTGGTACTGTTTCGAATCGCCAGTTTCCGCCATTATTGCCAGGCGTTTGCTGGAGCGGATTCGTGGCAGCATTGCCGGTGATTTGTCCGCGTTCAATCTGGAGGTATTTCCCAAGCAGGATTATCTGTCCGGAAAAGGTTACGGCAATCTGGTCAAACTGCCGCTGGGCATTCACCGCGTATCCGGAAAGCATTCCTGGTTTGTCGAGTGTCATGACCAGACGGTGGAATTTCAACTGGCATTTTTATCGAAAGTTGCGCCCATCGCGATGAGCGGTATTCAGGCGCTTCCAGTGGAAACGGCATCTTCCGCACCGGTGTTGCTGCATCCCCGTTTCAAGGAATGGGCAGACACCTGGCCGGAGCTGTATCGTCTGGAACAGTGCTGCCCGCCGCTGGCGCAGATCATGGCGTCTTGCCGCAGCAAAAACGGGTTGTCGATTCGAGAAGAGCAGGTGCTGTTTCAGACCATCGGTTTTCTGCAGAGAAAGAAAACTCTGCTTCACATGCTGTTGGCCGACCAGCCGGAATACAATCCCCATATGGTGGATTTCAAGTTGAGCAGACTTCGAGGGACGCCGTTGGGATGCGCCCGGATTCATTCTCTTATGGGATTTACGGGAGATATGTGCCGATTTCAGACGCAGGCAGGGTACGCGCATCCGCTGCTGCATCTGGATGCTACGCAGTTTCAGCCTCAGCCGAAATCCGAAAAGATCGAAAATTTGTCTTCCGCTCTGGAAAACCTCAAGCTGTCCATTCTGACGGTTCAGCATTTTTTGGTCTGACGCTTTCGCTTTGACTTGAGGGGATTGAGACTTCCATGTTGGGACTTCTGCTACCATTTTCCTAGTAAATCCCCTTATTGACCGATTTTGAAGATTCCGCATGTTGTGTTACGCCTGAATCTTTTCCGGCTTTGATCATCGTCGCGGCGGAAAAACCGGATGAGATGCCTTCATTGCCTTGCTGGGGGGCGAACACACCGGTTCGTCCGTACAACCTGCCCAGATGACCAACGCTGAAATTATCACACCGCTCAGATTTCCTGTCACATTTCATAAAATTCTTACGACTCTTCATATAGTGTTCTAAACCATAGCGGCTGCAATTTGTGTTTTTTCAATCCTCAGCCCTTTCCCACCGGGGAACGGCGTTTATGAAAAACGGGGCAAATTGCTGACAGCCTTGGTGGGATTACATTTTTCAACTCTCTGGACAGGAAATGATCATGAATTTACCCACAAAAAATAATAGGTTAAAATCACCCGCTTCATCCGGAGCGTCGTCCAGTGAAATGGATACCTGCATCAGGCAGGCAAATCTGGATATGCCTGAAACCGAAATACTTCAGCATCTGTCTCAACATGTGCTGTTTGAAATTGAAAAATGCGCACAGGAAAACGCTGGGAAGAAATGCTGTCCCTGTTTTATCCGCTCGAATCCAAACTGCCGGATATCGTGGAGAATGAACTGGATATTGAAATCCGCTCTCGACTGGGTTTGGCGCTGGGACAGGTCAAGCGGTTCAATGAAGCATTATCCGAGTTGTCTGTCTGCGCAAAAGCGGATCCGGAAAACTTCTCATATCACAGCGCATGGGCATATACAGCCTGTCATTCCCTGTACGCAGCTCAGAAGCGGGAGATTCATCTGCCGGGAGATTTGAAACATGAATGGATTGACACAGCGCACAGGCATTTTGAAAAGGCGCGGGCCATTCGACCGGATGACGTTACCTGCCATTACCGCGAAGGCATGATGTTTAAAGAACTGGAACACAGGCCGGATCAGGCTGTCCCCTTGCTGAGGATTGCTATCGGCAACTGGGAAGCTCTGAATGACGCTCAGCGTGAAGAACGACATCACGAAAAGCGGAAATATATCAAGTCCCTGTTTCAACTGTCCGATATCTTGCTCAAAGTCGGAGATGCTTGTGAATCGCTTCAGTTGCTCAACACCTGCATAGAAAAAGACAAACAGCATAACCATCTGTCTTCGTTATCAAAATATTTTGCATTGGGCAAAGTTCTTTTTCACCTCAATCAATTGCAGATCGCCCGCGATGCGCTGATACAGGCCATCCGTTACACAAACGAAAGTGATGGGAATTTTGTGTATGAACTTTTAGCCAGAACGCATCTGCATCTGAACGATTTGGGGTGGGCATGGGAAGTCATTCAAAGAGTTCCGCTGGAAGCAAGGCCTCCTTATTACCGTTGTACCGAGGCGGATATTCTGTGCGCAATGAAAGAATACAATCGCGCCTACGCCGTATTGACACAAAGTCTGCAAACGGACGATCAGACCCGGCACAAGGCGCTGATTCGGATGGCCCGGATAGATTATCGCAATGGAAACTATCAAAAAGCTTCGGAACACGCCGATGAGGCTGTTGATTTTGTTCTGGATACATGGGGAAAGTCTTTTGACGATGGTTTGTTCTGGAAGTCCGTCTGCCAACTTCAACTGGGCAATTTTGAGACCGCCCGAGCATCGGCAAGTCGCTGCTGCTTTCCATGCTGGAACATTACTACGATGTGGCCATGGCCGACCGGTTCAACGACTTTTTCGGGCAGTTGAACATCGGCCGGCAGCCCACACAGCTCCATAACCGGTTCTTTATCCTGAAATGGGATTTTTCCTGTGTGGATCCATCCGGCAGTGTTCACGACATCCGAAAATCGCTTCACGATCATATAAATTCCTGTACTCGTTCATTTTCTATTCGTTATCAGGCTTATTTACCTGCGGCCATCCCAATTGACAGCGATAATGCAATGAACTCTATCCGATCTCTGGACGATGCAGTTCGCCAGACCCCCTATCCGGTCTATCTGCTGATTGACGAATACGACAATTTCGCCAACGAAGTCATGATGGACATGGCGGACGGCCTGAAAACATACGAATCGCTGGTCTATGAAAAAGGGCCGCTGAAAACGCTGTTCAAGGCGGTGAAATCGCTGTCTGTGGGGAGCAGTGTGGCCAGAACATTTATTACGGGGGTATCGCCGGTGGTGCTGAGCGATATCACCAGTGGATATAACATCGCCGAAAATATTTACCTGAATCCGCAGTTCAACACCCTGTGCGGATTTACGGAAAGCGAGGTCAGGGACGCGTTGGCAAAGGTCGTTCATGCCGCTCATCAGGAACAAACTGACCATGCCCTGGACATGATGCGCACCTGGTACAACGGATACCGGTTCGCCGCGGATGCCGTGGAGCGGGTGTATAATCCCACACTGGCTCTGTATTTCATGAAGGCGTTTCAGCAGACCGGGGCCAGCCCCCGCAAAATTCTGGATGCCAACCTTTCGACAGACCGGGGGAAACTGGAATATTTTACGGGGGCTTTCCACCGGGCGTCAGATGCTTCTGGATATCGTCAACCACCCGCAGGACGTTGTCATTCCCGATATCATTGACCGGTTCGGCATTAAGGAAATGCTCTCCGATGACAGCAAGGATCAGGAGTTTCTGGCTTCGTACCTCTATTATTTCGGCAGACTGACCCTGGAAGGGCTGACCGATACCCTGCAACTGGCGCTGACAGTGCCCAATCTGGTCATCAAAGGGCTACCATGCTGCTGCCGGAACCAACGCTCAGAGACGCCGGACGCATGGCCGCGGAAAAACTCTATATGACCGGTGAGATGCAGCCGCTGTGCGACTTTGTGGAACAGCGATACTTCAAGGTGTTTCATAACCGCGATTACCGGTGGGCCAACGAACTCACGGTAAAAACCGCATTTTTAACCCTACTCTACAATGACATCCTTTACGTGATGGATTCTGAGAAAGAAATCAGCCGGCGGTATGCCGATTTGACCATGATCCGCCGTCCGGACACGCGTCAGGTGAAAGTGTTCGATATCCTGATCGAATTCAAGTTTGTATCGCTTTCCGATGCCGGTATCAGCGGCAGGGATGCGGCTTCTTTAACGCTGGATGCCCTGAAATCCATTCCAGCCATGGAGACGGCCATGTGCGACGCCCGGATTCAGACAAGCGGCTATGGAGATGCACTGAACCGGAAATACAAAACGCTGAACCTGAGGCGTTATGCCGTGGTGTCTCTGGGCTACGAACGAATATGGTGGGAAGAAACGGCGGATACAAAAATTCGAATATCCTAAGGCGAATCTAAGCTGTACAACAGTGATGGCCTCGTAAAAAGTCGATTTTTAGACGGCTTCATAAAAACTCCGCATGTCGTGTTGCCCTGCATCCTTCGTCGTAAGTAGGTTCCGATATTCCTTCAAAAACATATTGACTTTTTTCTGAATCATACAGTATGAGATCACCATATGTAGTTTTTAAAATTATAATTATGTTTTTAAACATAATTTATTGTCCCGTTTACTGCAGTGAAGATATCGGATAGTGGCATGTCATGAGGAAATAATATGGATCACTTGAGTTGTTCCATTTGTGAATTGCGTTGCAGGTTTTCTGAAGGTCGATCAGGTGCTTGCGGGTGTTATGAATTAAAGGGACATCAGATTGTCGAACGGTTTATGGACAGATATCTGGTTGTCTGTCCCATTTCAATTGAAACTGTGCCAATTCTGCATTTTAATCCGGGAACAAAATTCCTTCAAATAACGACTACTGGCTGTAATTTCAACTGTTCGGGCTGTATTTCAACGGTTCTCGTACGGGAGATGTCTCCCGACAGCCAGTCCCTTCAGCATCTGAGCGTCGAACAAATTATTGCCAGGGCCTTTGAGATACAGTGTCAGGGAATTGTTTTTTTAATGAATGATCCCATTTCGGCCTTTCCTCGCTTTTTAAAAATTGCAAAACTGGCGCATACCAAGGGTCTGAAAGTGGGGTGTTCCTCTAATGCCTATTTTACTTTGGAAGCCCTGACGCAACTGACACCCTATCTGGATTTTATCAATATTGGCATGAAAGGGTTTTCAGATAAAGCCTATCATGCTTGCGGAGTCCCTCAAATTCTGCCGGTTCTCAGGAATCTGAAAATTCTGCATGATGCAGGCGTTCACATTGAAATTTCCTGTATCCTTACCCGCGATAATCCGTCCGAATTGATGGATTTAGCCCTCTATATTGCCGGTATTTCCCGCAGCATTCCACTCCAGGTGATGCGTTTTCTGCCTTTTGAAACCGCATCCATCACTCAGGAACCGTCCATTCGTGAGGCGGAGAATTTCTGTCAGGATATTCGATATCTTCTTGATTTTGTTTACTTGTTTAATACGCCAGGAAGCGAGTATCTGCATACGTATTGTCCCCGGTGTAACCACGTCGTCTTATACCGTGAATTTTATGGGCCCATGGGCGCCAAGGTACATATGCCACAAAACGGTTTGCCAGAATCTTTCCGTTGTTCCACCTGCTGTTATGAGCTGAATTTGGTTGGCTCTGCGGCACAATCAGCCTATCAGGAGGGAGATTTCGAAGGCGGCTATCCATTAACTCGCGCCATGGAAATTGTGGAATCTATATTCATTGCCATGGGGATTACACAAAAAGCTTTGGTCGTCCGTGCGTGGGAGGATGTTCTCCAACATGGCGGATTACATAAACTGCACCAGAGTATTCAGCATCCCAGGACATATATTGAGGCAATCCGCTATTTCGGCAAAAAGGCGCATGTATCCGAACAGGCCGAGGCTCTTTGCAAATATCTTGAAGAGCGTCTGGCCTTCATCGAAACAGCTATCGCATCGGTAACCAGACGGCCAAGGGTTTATTATGCCATGGGTAAACCCTTATTTTACATCAATGGCGGCCGCCTGGAAAATCAACTGGTGGAAACGGCAGGCGGTATCAGTGTGAATCGTGAACTTCCGGTCGGCGGCCGGCCAGGCCGGACGCTGACCGTTTCAGAGCTCAATCGGCTGAACCCGGAGATAATCTTTATTTCAGCATTCATCTCTAATTCGGTGGAGGATTTTTGCACTGAATGTTTGCAATACGGTCTCCGGATTGCGGCAGTAGAAAACCGAAAAATTTTTACTTTCCCTTCTTCAGGATGGGATTTTGGCAGTCCACGCTGGATTCTCGGTCTGATGTATATCGCATTCGTCCTACATCCTGACCAGTGTGCTTTCAATATCATGGCCGAAGCCGATATGTTTTACCGCAATTTTTATGGAATTCCTTTTGAACCGATGGATATCAATCTGTCTTTCAGCAAACCCAGCCGCCATTGGCGATGGCATTAACACGAGATTTTTTAAAAGGATTAGGGAATATGATAGATACGCAAATCTATATGGACGATGTGCAGTTAGCTGGTGAATTATTGGATAATGCAAAAAATAACCAGGATAAATTGAGTCATTCCGATATCGTCTTCGGGTTGAGAAATTTTCTCAAAATGAAATACTATCCGGTTGCAGTAAAATTCTTTTTCAATCAAGAAGAGTTAAACGATTTCAAGGCTAAAATAAATTTCAAGATAGCTTTACGACCTTATACCTTCTGTCATTTTATCGCTGCTTCCAGGCAAAAGGGCGATATTCTTTTGGGGACGCATGATAAGCTCGGTTGCTCGAATGCCAAATACGTGTTTGGCTGGAAAGAATTAGATGAAGCGGAGATCAAAAGCCATCTGAAATACACCCGAAGCAGGGAGCAGGCAGAGAAATTCGTCAAGACCAAAAAACGCCTTCCCGCCGGACTGCTCGGTTTTGCGACAGCGCCGCTGCACAAAGCGCCCTTCAAGCCGGATCTGATCCATGGCGTGTGTGATTCACTTCAAGCTTATCATCTGGCCAATGATTGGTGTGCAGCCTATGACACCCAACCGTTTGAAATGGTTATGACCATGAATTCATCAATCTGTCATGGTTGCGTGCAATGTTATGTGACGCATAAGCCCAACGTAACCCTGATGTGCAGTGGCAGCAAAACGGCAGGAAAAACCGAGCAAGGTGAAATCAACTGGATATGGCCCTATGAGCAACTTGAACCAACATTTCACTGGACATTGGAGCGCATCCTTCGCGATGGCGGCGTGTCCTTTCCTCGCACGGGAGAAACCTACCCTGGCTTTGACATCTGCAAGCTCTGCACATTTCTGTCCTTTGTTAAGCCAAAGGATGAAGAAAGATTGACGGCTTCGTAACCGTCCATGTCTATGGCTCTTCGCCCTTAACTATTGAAAATTCCTAACCATTATGTGGAGAAAACCGTGTCAGAGGAAATGAACAAGAATTATAATCCCAAATTAACCCTGAAAGAAGTTAGTGTTACGATCTCTCATGTTGGTATAAAAAAAGCCAATACGAAGATATGGCAGCTTTTTTTCCTGGGATTGCTTGCCGGCATTTATATAAGCATTGGAGCTCATCTTTATCTTGTTGCAATGGAACAAGACATGGGAAAAGTAGTTGCCGGCGCGTGTTTTGGTGTTGGCCTCGTTCTGGTGGTTATTGCGGGTGCAGAGCTTTTTACCGGCAATATCATAATGATTGTAGGGGCTATTACAATGCTCTTTTCACTATCTCAGCTTTTAAAGAATTGGGTTGTTGTTTATATTGGTAATTTTATCGGAGCCATACTTACGGCATATCTTGTATATAAATCGGGTATTTTCGGCTGTCAACCGTCATCCTCAAGCATGGGGCAGGTGGCGATAAAAATTGCAGATTACAAAATGAGCCTTTCATTCAGTGAAGCATTCATAAGGGGTATTTTTTGTAATATGCTTGTAATACTATCTATAATAATGTCCTATTTTTCAAAAGACATTATTTCCAAAATAGCTTGCCTTGTTTTACCCGTAATGGCTTTTGTCGCATCTGGCTTTGAGCATTGTGTAGCCAATATGTATCTGATTCCCGCTGGTATTTTTGCAAAAGGATTATCTTTTTCAGAACTGTCGCCCATGTTTCATAACATCCTGCCGGTTACTCTCGGGAATATAGTGGGCGGGCTTTTCATTATACTTATTCATCCCAATAGAATACGGCAGATAGAGATGCTTTTTAAAGAAAACAAATCAAAGTTTTATAGATTCATTAATAATACTGATAAAAGCTTTCCGAAATGACTCGTCCATTGACGATAACAAAGTTATAAATAATATTTAACGGCTTCATAAAAAGTCATCTTGTTTAATGAAATAAGTTTGTTATATGTCTCTATGAGGCGTCATGTGTAACAATCATAATTTGTAACTATTCAGCACAAAAAAATGTAATTTTTTAAAAAAAGTTCTTGACACGGTTTTTCGTTGAATTTTTGAAATTTAGAT
>LKPX01000163.1 GCA_001443525.1 Desulfobacteraceae bacterium RAAP-1
GCTAAAATTTTTTGCCGCATCCGAAGCTATTTGTCCACATGCCGGAAACAAGGGGTTGCCGTATCCGAAGCATTGCGTTTACTGTTTGAGGGCAAACTCCCCAGTTTTATGAACCGTGCTGAATAGTTACTTCCTTTGTTCCTTTATCAACGGAAACTTCTTAACAGTCCTGACTTTCACATGAGTGGATATCTTGAAAAACACCGGGATGAATACCAAGAACGTTTGCGAGCTGTTTCCCGCGACGATGACTGGACAGGATGGTGTGACTTTTTTCTGAAGGGGATTCGTTTACAAGCTGCCGAAAACGAGCGTAAGGCCCGTTCCATTCTTGCTCTTTACGACCGGGTGAAAACCCAGGTTGCAGATGTGACACACTCGCAACACTCGATTCGCGCTGTTGATTTTATTTTTCAATTTCCCATTTTTTCTGCACCGGATTTCTCAAACAATCCGGATATATCAAGAGCCACTGCAAATCGCATCCTGAGTCTTCTTCATAAAAATGGTTTATTGTATGCAATCCGGGAAGGAAAAGGCCGGCGTCCAGGAATCTATGTATTTCGGGAGTTGATAAATATTGCCGAAGGAAATGATGTGCTTTGAGTCTCACGCATGAGATACAAAACGTTTTATGGCTCATAAATTAAAAAATATGAGATACAAATGAAATAATATTGAACCCATGAGCCAAAAAACATAAACGAAGCCGAAACAGGCAGCGTGAAAATGTGAGTCAGATTACGGAACCATCAGCACCAGTGCATTGCTATAGGCCGGGAACCAAACATCATGACCCGTGAAGTTTCCCCACAGAACGTTCAGATTGCCCGCCAAAAGGCGGCCAGGCAGAAATCCCGGATCAGCGGAACCTTGTTTCGCATCACCAACTCCCTGTACCGGTTCCGGCGACTGGATGACCGTCTTGAATTCATCACCCAGGAGGTGCAGAAGCTGCTTTCCGTGATGGGCGCATCCGTTATTCTGGCGGATGAAGAAAGGCAGGAATTTTTCTTTCGCGTCAGCTCCTTCGAAGACATCGGAACGGGTAAACGCATGAAAGAAGTCCGCTTTCCCATAGACAAGGGCGTCGCCAGCCAGGTATATCGCACGGGCGCGCCGCTGCTGGTTCCGGACACATCGCAAAGCCCCTATTTTTTCCAAGGAGTGGACGTACAGGCCGGATATCACACGCACAATATGCTGGATGTGCCGATCCAGATTCCGGATCGCACCATCGGAGTGATTTGCGCGGTCAACAAGAAAAAAGGCATGTTTCAGCAGACGGATGTCGAATTTCTGAGCGCCATCGCCAGGGTGGTGGCGTTTCCCATTGAAAACGCCAGAATCAACGAAGCCCTCAAACGTTCCTATGAAGAAGTGCAGACACTGAGCCGGGCCAAGGACAGACTGATCCATCACCTCTCTCATGAATTGAAAACCCCGGTGTCTGTGCTTTCAGCGTCGCTGAATATTTTAAAAAAACATCTGTCGGACAGACGCGATCCCAATATTGAAAGAATTCTGGAGCGCGCCCAGCGCAGTCTGGCGCGAATTCTGGACATGCAGTATCAGGTACAGGACATCCTTCATCAGAGCGATTATAGAACATATCAAATGATGTCCGGCCTGCTGGATATCTGCACGGATGAAATCGAAGCGCTTGCAGACGAAACCTGCGGCCCCGGAAGCGCCGGCGAAAAAATCCGCAGCCGCATCCAGGAACTGTTCGGTCCGGTGGATTCCGCAGCCGAAGACATCGATCCAGAAGCCTTCACGCGGAAAATCGTTCAAAGCTTAAAACCCCGCTTTTCGCACCGCCAATGTCATGTCGAACTCGATCTTGCCCCCGCACCGGCAGTATTCGTCCCTAACGACGTGTTGTCAAAAATCGTCGAAGGTCTGGTGCGAAACGCCGTCGAAAACACGCCGGATTTGGGCCGCATCGAAATCCGCGTTCGGCCGTCGGGTTCAGGAGCGGAACTCGAAGTTCAGGATTACGGAGTCGGCATCACGGCGGAAAATCAGAAGCTGATCTTTGAAAGCATCCTAACCACCCGGGATACAATGCAATACGCCACACGAAATCCTTACGACTTCGGCGCCGGCGGAAAGAGTTTTGACCTGCTCCGGATGAAAATTTTTTCGGAACGCTATCATTTTTCCATTCAGATGCGCTCCAGCCGGTGCATTTACATTCCGGACGACAACGATATCTGCCCCGGAGACATCGCAAAGTGTCCCCATTGCCATTCGCCGGAAGATTGCATCCGTTCGGGCGGCACCACCATGACGGTTCATTTTATATGACAACAGAAAGCGAAAATCCGTTTTTCAGAGAAATCGACATTGAATTTCTGATTCACGAGCTGAAAGACCCCGTTTCGGTGATTGAAACCAGCGCCCGCCTGCTGCTGGAACGCAAAGCGTCTTACGGCCCGCTTTCCAGCCGGCAGGAAAAAACGCTGAAGCGGATGCTGAGAAACGCGCAGAAAGCCCGCGCCATGATCTACGGGCTGCTGGAAGTCGGAAGCGCCCATGCCGGCGCTTTTAACCCCACCCGCTTCACTCCGGTGACGGCAATTCATCATGCCCTGCGCGAAGCCCTGGAAACCATATCCGCCCCTGTTTTCGACCAGGTTCAATCCGCAGCCACACCTGAAGAAGCCTTCGATATTCTCGGACAGCATCATATCCATATCGAGGCAACGCCAGAGATATTTCATACAGAGCTGTTTCTGGATGAAGTCAAATTCCGGCAGATCACCGGCAATCTGATCAAAAATGCGCTGCATCACCGCCGCACCCGGATAGATCTATCCATGAAATGCCACGGCAATGCTCTATGGATAGATATCACCGACGACGGCCCGGGCATCGACCCCGGGCACCATGCACTGATTTTCAAGCGATATACCCGGCTTCATGCGGACGACGGCCTGCCCCGCACCGGACACGGGCTGGGTCTTGCGGGCGCCCTGATGTTGGCACAATCCATGGGCGGCGACATTGACATCATCAGCCAGAAAGGACGCGGTGCAACGTTCCGGTTGAAACTCCCTCTGGAATCTGAAAGTCTATAGTTGCGCATCGCCTTCAGCGCACCTGAAATCGCATTGGCCATACGGATGTTTATTTCCCGTCTTTTATAACGCTGTCAATTTCATCCGCGATACGGGCTGCGGCAGATTGGGGATCCGCAGCATTGCGGATGGGTCTGCCGATGACCAGATAGTCCGCACCGTTTCGCACCGCCTGCGCCGGGGTGGTAATCCGCTGCTGATCGTCTGCGGATACGCCGTCCCACGCCGGACGAATCCCGGGCGTTACCGTGATGAAATCTTTTCCAAACGCCTTTTTGATCACCATCGCCTCTTGTCCGGAACAGACAACCCCCGCACATCCTGCAACATGCGCCACAGCCGCCCGCTTCATGACCAGCCGTGAAATATCCTCGCCATATTCAGGGCAGAACCCCGCCTGCCGGATATCCGCGCCTGAAACACTGGTCAGCACCGTAACGCCCAGCACGCCCACCTTTTTTTCTCCAGCCTCGACAGCCGCCTTCAGCATCGCAGGGGTTTCGCCGCAGTGAACCGTTGTAAAGGTCGCACCAAGTTCGGCAATACCGGACATAGCGCGGGAAACCGTCGCAGGAATATCATGAAACTTCAGATCCAGAAATACCCCTGCGTCGCCGGATTCCAGAATCCAGCGCACGAGATCGGGACCTGTGCGTACAAAAAGCTCCAACCCCACCTTGAACAGCCCGACATGACGTGAAAGCTGCTTAACCCATTTTTTAGCGCTGTCCTCTGAGGGGACATCCAATGGAAATATAATGTAATCTTTAGCGGATTTCATATAAACCTCATTTCGTGTTTGACGACTTCGTAAAAAGTCCGCATGCTGCGCCAGCGCTGCATCCTTCGTCGTTGCAGCATATGATTCCAGTTCGCATTCAAACTGATACCTTTGTCAGCTTCGCTGTGCCGCGATTCGACGTACTGAATGTACAGTCTCATCGCTGCTCGCTTGCTTTCGCGGTCTCAGTCCGAAT
>LKPX01000164.1 GCA_001443525.1 Desulfobacteraceae bacterium RAAP-1
GACTACTGGGGCTTTCAGTACCTGCGGGACAACACGCCGGACGGAAACGGCCACAACACCAGTTTTCTGACCAATTGCGCCGACAACATCCTGTGCATCCTCAATGACAACCAGTTTGCGATGCTGAAGACCCTGGCCCTCAACCAGGTGGATCAGATCAACCTTTACGGATACAATCGCTTTCCCCTTATGAAAGCCTTTCGCCGCCAGCTCGACGCCGACATCCCCTCAGGGTCTTCGGGGCTGAGCCTTGCAGCCGTCAAGGCCGTATCGGCGGATCTGTACCGGCTGGACGGCCAGATCAGCTTCGACCGGGCCGTTGTTTATGCCACGATATACAAAACATTGACGGCATCCCAGAAGGCGCACCTGGATGCCATGAAAGCCGGCGGGTTTTCTTCCTGGACCGTGACGGATCAGATGGATCAGGCCGTCAAGGACCGGATGCGAGGCGTCAGCAACGACGTGTCCGTTGCCCTGATGACCTATGCGGGCGATCTGTTTTCGTGGTATGCGGGATCCATCGAGGCCGACGCCTATTTCTGCCCCGAGCGGCAGGGCACCTACTTCGGCTCCTTTTATGTCAAGGATGCCCCGGCCATCGGACATGAAGGCTACAAGATCGATGAGTCCCTGACTGCAGATGCCGGCCAGTATTTTCTGGACCAGCTGGCCGCCACTCATCTGGACAGCATTGTCACGGATCTCGTGGACGAACAGCGAAACGCGCTTTATGCCGGTACGACCAACATCGTTCAAATCCGGACCGACATCTCCACACTGCTGAGAAGCATCATTTCCGCCCCCGAACTGACGGATGCGTTCAAATCGCAGGTACTGAACCAGGTGCTGGAAAAGTCCATGGTTTACGGGGAACTGGACGGCGCCATCGTATATTCCTATACCGTGGCCTTTTCTACGGTATATCCGTTGCTCAATTCGACCCAGGCATCGAATCTTTTGGCCATGAGAAAAACGATCATGTCCGGCACTTACAACGGCGCCCCCTTTGATTACTCCGTATGCACCACGCCGTTTCTGTATTCGGCCGCGATTACCGATCCAACGGTTCTCGACCCGTATATCTCCAACACCGATTATCTTTTCAGTCCATCCGAGTATGTTATAAGCGCAAGTGCAGGAAACGGAGGGTCCGTTAATCCAAATGGCACCGTGAGTGTGGATAGAGGTGCAAATACAGTGTTTACGATTACACCCAATAAAGGATATTCGGTTTCAAGTGTTGTGGTGGACGGCAAGGCTGTAACTAATATTCCGGCATCCGGCGGTAATTATCCGTTCAATGCAGTAAGTGGAAACCATACCATTTCATCAAGCTTTAAAAAGAAATAACGGCCTTAACAACTATAGACATTCAGAAAATCCATTTCGCAAGGCAGCAGGGAGTAGATCAAACTGTAGGATATCTCCGACCGATAACGCATCGAAATTATTTTTCTGAATGTCAGTATTTCCCACATGTGAAACAGCGTGAAATCAATTTTCACGCTGTTTCACTTTTTTTGATGGGATCTTCAAACCTTTTGACGACCACTGATTGAATCAGTTATTATAAAAAAATACAAAAACTTTACATCAATTTGAACGTGATAATGTTTGTGGCTTATAGCAAGTATTTTGAGTTTAAAATACAGTTTATTTGGACATCAAATATCCACTCGAAACAGCGCAGTAACTATTTCTAATTCAAATCACGCGTATTAGATTTGATTGCAGATGATTCATCCTATGCAAAAGACATTGAATAAAAAACTGGATCAACTAACGACACTTCGTTTCTTTGCTGCATGGATGATTGTAATTCATCATTGTGCTGGTGCTGGACTGTTCGGTTTCAGTCATGATCATATTCAGCCATTCAAATTGGGTCAAGGGGTTTCATTTTTCTTTGTTTTATCCGGCTTCATTCTAACTTATGTCTATCCAAAACTGGGTAGCTACAAAAACGTTTTAAATTTTTTTCATGCACGTTTCGCTCGTATTTGGCCAATTCATGCAGCTGTTTTTTTACTCGCACTTTGGATAATTCCGTTCAACTGGGAATGGAAGACTGCCTTTGCAAATCTGTTGCTGGTTCAAGCCTGGATTCCACTTCGTTCGTTTTATTGGTCTTACAATGCTCCATCATGGTCAATTTCAGCAGAATTTTTTTTCTACCTCGCCTTCCCTGTTCTTATCCATAGATGGGAGAAAAACTGGCAGATAAAGATGCTTGCTTCATCTGCAATATTGGCTGCGCTTATCTTCTTCTCAAAACATGCACAATTACCAAATTATGATTATGCCATGCTCTTTATTAGCCCCATCTCTCGTATTTTTGAGTTCATATTCGGCATTTTCATATCTTTTATCTGGCAAAACTATCGGCAAAAGAATGCATGGAGTATTACAGAAGCAACATTAATAGAAACTGCAATTATTTTGTTGTGCTATCTTTCGATGCATTACACAGTTTTTTTTCAAAAATGGGTTCATACTGCACCGTTTGGGTCTGCCATTTCAGACTGGCTGGAAGGAAGCGGATCAACATTGCCTTTCGGCCTTTTGATCTATGTGATAGCTATCGGACGAGGTAAAATTTCAAAAATTCTATCACAACCATATTTTGTTCTTCTTGGAGAGATCAGTTATTCAATCTATGTTTTGCATTACATATTAATCCGTTATTATGAGTTAAATATTGCATTTTTCCCGCACAGTTCCAATTTATGGGCTTTTTTCATTTTCTGCAGCATTCTGTTGTTGAGCTCTTATATCATGTGGTCTTGGTTTGAAATGCCGTCCAGACGTTTGATTCTGAGGGGCCGAAGAGCTTTTGTTGATAATGCTATTGAGGAATCCTGGCCATACAAGGCGCTTCAACAACGCAATGTGATGTTAGCTGCGATCTTGTTATGCTCGATAATCCTTCCACTCCTCTTGTCGATGGAAAATATCGGTGACATCCCATTAACAACTGAAAGTGTACTTGCATATATTAATAAAGACAGAACAAATACCGTAAAAGCACTTATCGACGCCGGTGTTTCCATAAACAGCAAAGATGAACGTGGTGCAACACCGTTGATTGAAGCATCATGGGACGGCAATAAAAATATTGTGAAATTTCTTCTCGATAAAAATGCAGACATTAATGTATGCACAAATGCTTCGATTACCGCTCTTCTTGCCGCCGTATTCAAGAAGAATGAGAAAATTGCGTTCATGTTGCTTGAGCACGGTGCCGACCCGAATATCGCAGATGCAAATGGTACATCGCCGCTGATTGAGGCTACATGGCAGGGAAACATTGTTCTTATGAATGCATTGATTGCCAAGGGTGCCGATGTTAATTACATACGACCGTCAGATGAAGTCTCTGCTTTAGCGCTTGCAAAGTCTCAGAAAAACAACTTGGCTACTCGGACTCTCTTAGATGCCGGCGCAATAAAGTAGAAAACAGGGTAACAACTTGACCTCTCTTTGCGATAAGTGATCCCATTCGAAACTATCGGAAGATCTGAATTCTCATGAATCCCCATTCTCCGGATTGTTACGCAGCGGCCATCTCATAACACATTTTTCCGGTTTCCGTTCAATCTTCACAGCCTTAACAGAATCTATTCACATTTTCTCCACAATCGCCTGTTATTCTGCAGACAAATGAAGCCGCATCCTGAAACTGGTGTTGATTCTCGGGTTCGGTTCCATCACTATTACAGAAAAGGAGATCCCATGAAAGCAAAAAGAATGAACGTCCACCGGATCATGGCCGCATGTTTTTCACTTTGTCTTCTCGCAGCCCCGTCGCCGGCGGTGATGGACATGTCGCAAACCATCTCCGACGTCGCCCAGCGGAACACCATCGCCTTTGACGGGTTTGCCTTCCTCACCGGCAATTTTGACGCCCAGTCTTTTTTCCCGCCCGGAAAGCTGGCGGACTACTGGGGCTTTCAGTACCTGCGGGACAACACGCCGGACGGAAACGGCCACAACACCAGTTTTCTG
>LKPX01000165.1 GCA_001443525.1 Desulfobacteraceae bacterium RAAP-1
GCGGCGCTTAAAGCGAAAATCACCAGCATGATTTCACAGGAGCTTGAGTCTGTGAAGTGAGAAAACACAGTATGGGGGCAAAAAGCAGCAGAGCAACAAAACCCACCACAAAAATGACAAAAATTGTCAAACGATAGCCTTATACAGCTTTTCGTCTAAGCTTATACAGGATATTGTCTAATATTATACAAATTTTGATTAAGCTTAGACATTTTAACGTATAAGCTTGACATATTATACATAAGTTGTATAAGCTTATACATATTTATGGCTAAGCTTATACAAAACATGTCTAAGGGGTTGATGTGGCGCATATTGTGAGGTTGTTTTACCAGTATCGGGAAAAAGTGCTGGCTGTCGGGAACCTGAAAGCAACGGCGGCGTGGAATGCGTTACGGGTATCCTGTCCCGAACTCGTTCACGAGATGGAGTTCAATACTTTCAAGACTCATTTCCCTGCCTTTGTGACCATCATGGAGCTTGTGAATGCTGATGCTGTTGACGCTTCATCAGCACCAAAAACATTCATGGGGTGGTCAGTGCAAACCGGGAAAGATGGATACATCCGGCTTTACAAGAGTTTTGGCGGCAAGGTGCGGTCGTTGTACATCGGCAAAACCTGGAGCCCAGAAAAGGCAGAGCGCAAGATTGCTGAAACGGCATCGAACGCATAGTATTTTGTGACAAAAATTGTCACTTGACAAAAATTGTCATTTTTGTCTCGTGTGGTTGTCGCTTTTCGTACTCATACATGATAATATGTTGATATTAAATCAACACATTATTTCACATAGCATGGAGACATATCATGGGATACAGCGCAAATGAAATGGAGTATCTGAACCGGCTGCAAAAGCAAAAGGATATGGATACCGCGAGTCAGATCGCTATTCAGAATAGCCAGCTTCCAAATCTTATGGCCGTTAAGGCCGCTGAAAATGAATATGCGGTGAAACTGGCGCAAATGAACGCGCAGAACACCAAAGATATCGCACGGATGCACGATGAAATGGCGTATAAGCATTTTGATATGATGTATGGGAATGGAGGCGCTTCCGACAGGCGCGCACAGGCATATGCAAACTCAAGACTTGGCGCGGCTGACTTGATGGCGCAAGGGCGGATGGGTACGGCACAGATTGGGGCGGATGGACGGTTGATGCAGCGGGGACTCCCTCCTATGTCTGGAACTCCCACGATGGCCAATGGGGCATATTGGGACGGAACCCCGACCGGGAACAGTTACGACAGCGATTTGGTAGGCCGGGCGCTTGCATCAATGCCACAACAGATGCAGCAGGTTGGCGTTACTCAACAAGCATCACCGACAGGTAGTAGTGGTCAGGTTGGATTGTCTCCAGGACGCATGGAACGTCTCAGTTCTAACATGCAGGCGTCATCATATAACCCTATGCTTGACCCCAAAATGATTCAGGCCGCCGGTCTTACTTTTTATAATCCTGATGAATTTGCAGCGTATGTGTCCAAGTATAGCAATCCTCCTCCGAGTAAATCACCTGGAGGGTTTTTTGATAATACACAAAGCGCGACACAGACTCAGGGTAGTGTTAATCCGGCACAACAACCTTCTCAACCGCAACTGACTCAGCAACAACTTGTGGATAGAGGTTTCCAGGCATATGCAAAACTCAAGGGCTTGAATTATTCTGGAACAACACCCTATGGAAGCAATGGTGATAGCATTGCGAGGTTCACCATGAAGGATGGAAAGACGCCATTTTTTGCCAATGCAGGAGCGGTGAACAATACAGATGGAATTCAATCGGCATTGCAACAACTTCCTGCGCCAAAGACAACAATACAGAATCCTTTACCGTCTCAGCCGGTTTCAGTACAGAGCAGTGAACCACCGCCTAATTTCGCATTGAATCGGTATATGTCGCAGATTCAACCGACAGATGCTTTAGCGCCATATACACCCACCATGAATTACTTGTCAGATAATGCAGCAAAATATTTCATAAATCAGGATACATCTACTGGTACAGCTTTGAATTCTGCACAAAACGGGTCTCCATTTGATGATTATGCTTCGAATATGGGTTTCAATTCAATATCTCAGGCGCGAAGAAATCTGGCAATTTTAAACGGAGCGAACCCGGACACACTGCCCCTTGCAAAGCCTCCGGCACCGACAATATTTGAAAAGTATAGCCAATATTTAAAAGATCGGAAAGAATTGGGTGAATACGCAAATACACAAGCATATCTGAACGCTATGCCGCCCAGCTATGCTCGTTTGAGGCGATACGAACAATACAAAAATAATCCAAACGATATGACCGGTATAACGCGATGATGCGCTGATGCCTTCAGGATATATTCCGATGGCTGAGAAAATGACTTGGTGTGTCCCAGATGCGGGGAGCGGCATAAAACGAAAATTTTCTGGACAGGTCGAGGAGCAATTCCCCGAAAGTTCTGCTTGCCTTGTTCCCTACACATAGAATACTTTCGAGAGCCTGAGTATAAGCTTTCCGGAGTACTTCCGACAAAGTCGGAAGCTTTATAAAACTTTATATTGGAATGCCAAAAAAAGACCTATGCCAACATATGTGTAAGCCTAAGAAACCCCGTAAAACGCACCACAGAGCGTCCGGTGTATAAATCCGCAGCAATGCTACATCTACAATATGAAAAAGCTCCTGAACCGGAATTATCTATGCCAGATGTATGCTGCCTGCCTGGATGTGGCGGCGAAACTGGATATTGCCCTGCACTGTGATGGTTGCCACCGGCAGGGCGACACCGGCGGACGGGTTCGGCTGGAAGATGTGTGTCCGAATATTCCCGGAAGCGTCAAGCCGACTGCGTGAAAAAAATGTTGACACCGGCGGCGGTTGTGATATTTCTGGCATACCTATAAACAAATACCGGATGCCAGAACCGTTATCGCTGGCATTTTTGTCCATGCAATACTTCAAAATGAATCGCATAGCGCTATGCCTGACCGTATCCGAAAGGACGGCACTGCTGTATTTGGCAGTTAGGGGGCTAAGGCGCTTTCGTTATTTTGGAGGTGTCCATTATGTTCCATCCTGCTCGTTCTATTCTGTCCTGGCTGTATCTTTCCCTTTTCTGTGATCGAAACCCCAGTATCCTTGTTCTGACTCGTATTTCTGGCGGTGATCTTTATCCGGCTGCGCTGTTGCTGTTTGAGGGGGAGGCTTGATGATGATGGATTCTTGCGAAATAAAATGCGTTCAACTTGCTCTCAGGTTTCTAAGTAACGTCTGTACTGAACAGCGCACACTTGATGCAGACTCGGTTGAAGGTATGGGTGTTATCCTTGATATGCTGGCCATAAAGCTGCAACAAGAATATGACAAAGATTGATTAGCGAGGTGACGACATGACCGGACAACCACTAACACTATCCTGCGCCGTCAGTTTTGCAACTCCTGTGCTGGGGATAATCTCCGAAACACTTTGGCGCATTGCAGAGTATGAAGATAACGCGGATGCCGTTTACGGCTGCGCTCATACTGTTGACCTTCTCCGTGAGAGTCTTTCTGCTGCATTCGATTGCACAGACATAAACGCTTTCAGTTCTCTAAAGAATCCGGATGAGTCCGGCAAGGAGGTGACGCCATGACAAATCGTGAAAAAATCATCCTGAAAATGTTGGCAATGTGTCCGCCTGGCCACCCTATATGGATTCCAGACTTGCGCCGGAAATTCAAATCTGATAAGGCCGTATTTTGACCGTGCCGTCTTGGATGCGGCGGGTTCTGGCCGGATATTCTTACAGCATCATGCTTATCCAGCGGGGCTATTACCAGACGCCAAAAAGCAATCCTTCGTACCGGATGCAGAGTCCGGGGGCAGGTTGTTCTATTGTGCGGCGGTGGT
>LKPX01000166.1 GCA_001443525.1 Desulfobacteraceae bacterium RAAP-1
ATCTAAATTTCAAAAATTCAACGAAAAACCGTGTCAAGAACTTTTTTTAAAAAATTACATTTTTTTGTGCTGAATAGTTACAAAATTTCTTGCCATTGTATGGGTTTTACTTGACAAATTAATGAACGAAAATTATTCTTATCAATAATTATTCTTATAAAATAATTATCATAAATCAAATTAAGATGTTAATATTGTTATTCGATCTACAATCATCTCATGAAGGGAGAACACCATGGATATCAAAAAAACAGACGCTCCGAAAGCAATCAATCCCAGTGATGTTACCATTTGTGAAGCCACGGCGCAGATGCTTCGGAAAGCGCAGCGCGATGGCGTTGAAACTGCATTTGATCGTGCCGCCAATATGAAAGCCTGTCCCATCGGCGCAGATTCGGCGTGCTGCAAACACTGCTCAATGGGGCCATGCCGGCTGAATGCCAAGGATCCTTACAGCAAGGTCGGTGTTTGCGGCGCGGATATCGATACCATCCAGGCGCGAAACTTCGCCCGCATGGTGGCCAGCGGTGCGGCGGCGCACACGGATCACGGCATGTCCATGCTGGATTTGTTTCGCGAGGTCGTTAACGGCCATATTACCGATTATAAAATCAAGGACACGATCAAGCTGGAAAATGTCGCCAAATCCATCGGCATTGAAACGGATGGCAAATCCGTTACGGAAATCGCCCAGGAGCTTTACATCGAACTTGAAAAAACCTACACACAGATCGAAGGGGAAATTCCTTTTGCCAAACGGGTGCCTTCCAAGACACTTGAAACCTGGCGAAAACATGGTATCGTGCCCAGAGGCGCCATGCGGGAAATCATGGAAATGATGCACCGTACCCACATGGGGGTTGATCAGCAATATGAAAACCTGACCCAGCAATTCAGCCGCACAGCGCTTTCCGACGGCTGGGGCGGCTCGATGGTCGCCACGGAAATTTCAGATATTCTGTTTGGAACGCCGTCGCCTGTGTGCGTCGAAGTGAACATGGGGGTTCTCAAAGAGAATCAGGTCAACATTATCATTCATGGACATGAACCCAATCTGTTTGAATCCATTCTTGAATCTGTAAACGAGCCATCTCTGGTCAAGGCAGCCAAAGATGCTGGGGCTGCCGGGATCAACCTGGTAGGCATGTGCTGTTCCGGCGCAGAAATGATGGCGCGTCATGGCATCCCGCATGCGGGTAATTTCATGTCAACGGAAGCAATTCTGGTTACCGGCGCCGTGGATGCCTTGGGTGTGGATGTGCAGTGTATCAAACAGGGGTTGTCGAAAGTAGCTGAGTGCTATGGAACGCCGATGTTCACTACCAATCCCCGATGTCGCATAGAAGGCGCTCAGCATATTCCTTTTGATGACCATCATCCTAAAGTCTGTACGGATGAAATTGTCATCAAGGCGATCACGCGTTTTAAGAACAGAACCCGTCCCATTGAAATTCCTAAAATTGTTAACACCAGCGTTCAGGGGTTTTCGCATGAATACATCAGCTACATGCTGGGCGGCAGTTTCAGATCCAGCTATACGCCTTTAAACGATAACATTATCAATGGTCGTATCCGGGGCGTGGCCGGCGTCGTCGGCTGCACCAACCCCAGGGTTAAGCAAGACTGGGTCCATGTGGAACTGGTGAAGGAATTGATTAAAAACGATGTGCTGGTGCTTCAGACCGGTTGTTCCCAGATTGCACTGGCCAAGGCAGGGCTCACCGTTCCTGAAGCGGCAGTACTGGCAGGCCCTGGCCTCCGAGAGGTCTGTGAAACCGTGGGTATGCCGCCGGTTCTGGGGCTGGGATCATGTGTGGACAACAGCCGCATTCTGATCGCCGCATCTGAAATGGTACGGGAAGGGGGGCTTGGAGACAGTATCGCCAGTCTGCCGGTCGCCGGCGCAGCGCCTGAATGGATGAGTGAGAAAGCCATCTCCATCGGTCAGTATTTTGTTGCATCTGGCGTTTATACGGTGTTTGGCGTGACATTCCCGATTGTCGAGAAAACCAGATTTCACAAACATTTGTTCGAAGGGCTGGAAGAAATGGGGCTGGGCAAATGGGGATTTACGGCGGATCCGTATGAAATGGCCCGAATGATGATTGCGCACATTGACAAAAAACGCAAGGCGCTGGGGCTGGATAAATCCCGCGAACGCGTCCTGGTGGATATGGCGGATCGTCGTTCCATGGAAGCCGCCTGATATTAACTGTTGTTTTATACAAAGCCGTCAAGGACAGTCGCCAGGCGTCCTTGACGGTTTTATCGTTTCATGCTTAGATAACGGTAAAGTGTCGCCCTACCGATTCCCAGCAATTTTGCCGCCTGAACCTTGTTGCCGCCGGAACGTTCCAGCGCGGATTTTACCATCGTATCATCCAGCTTTTTCGAAGAGTACAGTACTCCACCAGATGGAGATGCAATTTCCGCCGGAATGTGCTGAGGGGTAATCAACCCTCCCTGACATTTTACAACTGCATACTGAACCGCATTCTGAAGCTCCCGGACATTGCCGGGCCAGCGATACGCCATCATCAACGACAATGCTTCCTTTGAAATGCGGCGGGGTTTCTGGCCGTTTCTGCGGGCGGCTTCCTGCAGAAAGTGTTCGGTCAGAAGGGGAATGTCACTTTTACGTTCTCTGAGCGGCGGCAAATGTATAGGGATGACATTGAGACGATAGTACAAATCATCCCGGAAATGGTTCATCTGAACTTCTTTTTTGAGATCCTTGTTGGTGGCACTGGTGACTTTGACATTTACTGATACGGTTTTTTCTCCACCCACCCGCTCGAATTCACCTTCCTGAAGAAATCTCAGCAGTTTTACCTGGACAGGTTTGGATAACTCCGCCACCTCATCCAGGAAAACGGTGCCGCCATCCGCCAGTTCAAAGCGGCCTTTTTTATCCCGGACGGCGCCGCTGAAGGCGCCCTTGACATGCCCGAAAAGCTCACTTTCAATCAGCCCTTCCGGTAGCGCGCCGCAATTGATAGGCACAAAAGGCCCGTTGCGTCGGGGGCTTTCGTTATGAAGCGCGATGGCCACCAGTTCTTTTCCTGTCCCCGTTTCACCAGAGACATGTACTGGATAATCATATGCCGCTGTATTGCGGATTTGATGAAAAATCTCCAGCATTTTCGTATCATGGCCAATAATATCCGCAAATCCTCCGGGTTTTTCCGCTTTCAACTGAAGGTTTAAAATTCCTGTCACATCCCGGAATAACGCCAGAACGCCTGCAAGATTTCCCTCATTATCCTTCATGGCGGTTGCCCGCATCTCTATACGGCGAAACTCTCCCTGAGGGGTCTGAATATGGGTGAAATATTCTTCGCTGTCGTCGAGTAAGGGTTGCTGGCTGCAAAAATGACAAAGGCTTCCGCAGAATGGTTTACCAAAAGCCTCATGGCAGTCTTTGCCCAGCACCTCATTTTTGGAAAAACCGGTGATTTTTTCGGCTTCTTTATTAAAGTAAAAGATGCGCCGGGCGGTATCGTGGGCGATGATGCCTTCTCTGATATTATCCAGAACCTGCTCGAGATTGTTGGCATAGGAAATAATGTCTTCCAGTATCAAGGCGGCAGCGTCCTTTGCTGATATGTCATGGGAGGATTGTCTTTCTTTACATGTGATCTGTATATGAGAAGATCGCAAAAGTCAACACGGAGCGTTTCAGCCACTTCTGGCGGTCAAAAGCAGGTGTCGCCATTCCTGAATCAGATCTTATTCCAGTTCGCATTCAAACTGATACCTTTGTCAGCTTCGCTGTGCCGCGATTCGACGTACTGAATGTACAGTCTCATCGCTGCTCGCTTGCTTTCGCGGTCTCAGTCCGAAT
>LKPX01000167.1 GCA_001443525.1 Desulfobacteraceae bacterium RAAP-1
GTTAGCAAAATCAACCATACCAAATTTGAGGCTGCTTTTCAATTAAAATAGCTATTATTTCATATTGTTATATTTAATTTCCATGTGCGAAACTTTAGTTATTAGGAACATGATGCCATTTCGCCTTCACCTGTCAAGTGAAGGCGAAATGGCATTATATTTTATTGTAGAACTATATTCTCCGCAATACCACTACTACATAATAACCTCCCTGGTCATCTGGAATCATTGTTTCTTTTTCAGCATCTGTCATCTGGGCCGGATGCGCATGGCGGTTCAGAAACACTTTTCCCCGCTCGGACAGGGTCAGAATCGCGCGGTCAAATGTGGTCTTGGGCAGCTTCAGGTACTGTCTCAAGTCGGGAATCCAGATCGGCGCCTGATGCAGGGCTTTAGGGTCTAATTGAGAAATGGATGCAAGAACGGTGTTCAGTAAGACTTCGGAAAGCATCTCTTCCGATTTTGATGTCGATAATGTATCCGGAGGATGAAGCGATAGAGAAAATCCTGTCATGTCCGCCAGTGCGGTTAGAATATCATCAGGTGTCAGTCCTGTTTTTTTCAGCTTGCGACAGGCCAGTTCAAATTCCTTGCGGACAGCGGCCAGGTAATCCCGGGGATCGGCAGGTGTTCGTGAATAACGAAGGGATCGGTATCTTCCGAAGGGCGGAAGAAGGTACAGGATTTTTCCTTTAACAAGCGATTCCACTGTGGTATTGATCAGCTTGGCAAGCGTTGTTCCGGCATATGCCACAACATTTTTTTTCATTTTTTCTAGAAGCGCCCGCCGGGTCAATGGCTGCGCGGCAAGTGATGCGAGTATCCGTTCTTGAATATAGCCGGATTCCTCCTGATGCCAGAAGCGTTCTTTCCGGCTTCTGGGACCGGGCTGCCAGCGAAACAGCCGCCCCGACTGAACTTCGGAATACAGTATGCCGGTCAGCTCTTTTTTTCCGGAAGCGTATCCGCCGGGAAGGTTCTGATAAATGACCTCTGCTGTGAGCGGTGCGGCCGCGGTTGTAACCATCTGGCGGATGGCCGCCGGAGTGTCCGGCGTCTGAAATAGTTCTGGAATAGACATAATATTTCCATTCAGGGAGTGATATGTATAATAAATTGAAATAATAGAGAATATCTGCTATATTTCTGGACAGATGTCAAGTAAAAAACCATGTGTGCATCATAAATCAAAAGGAGGAACGCCATGTCGAAAAAAGTAGGTGTCTTGTTGGCCGGATGCGGGGTTTTTGATGGTTCCGAGATTCATGAAGCGGTTCTGACATTGCTGTTTCTGGATAAAGCCGGGGTGCAGGTGCTGTGCATGGCGCCTGATATGGCCCAGTTCCATGTGATCAATCATCTCACCCAGCAGGAAACCGGAGAAAAACGCAACGTCCTGGTGGAATCCGCCCGAATTGCCCGTGGGGATATTCAGGACGTGGCGACGGTAAAAGCTTTGGACCTGGATGCGCTGATTCTGCCCGGTGGTTTTGGCGCGGTTAAAAATCTGAGCGATTTTGCATTGAAAGGGCCGGATGCCGTGGTGCAGCCGGATGTGCTTCGTTTGATTCGTGAAATGGCGGCGGCGGGAAAGCCTATTGGCGCGATTTGCATTGCACCTGCTACTTTGACCAGAGCCATTGCCGATCAAAAACCGGAAGTTACCATCGGCAACGATCCGGGGACAGCCGCCGGCATCGAGCGCATGGGCGGAAAGCATTATACCTGCACGGTAGCGCAGATTCATGTGGATGTCGCCAATCGCATTGTCACCACGCCGGCCTATATGCTGGGTCCTGGTATCAAGGACATTGCCATTGGCATCGAAAGGCTGGTGCAGGAAGTCGTGGGGATGATCCGGTAAAAAACGATGGGTGGAGGAGATCGGGCGCATATGATGACAGTGGGGATCGACATTGGTTCGGTGACGGCCAAAGCCGCCGTGGTTCAGGATGGAGAGATTCTGGCCCTCAAGATGATACGTACCGGCTATAACGCCAAAAATGCCGGAGATCAGCTTTTTGAAGGCATTATTTCGGGTCTGGGGTTAAATCCATCTGATATTCAGGCGGTGGTGGCAACCGGATACGGACGTAAAAGTATTACATTTGCCAATCAGGCGGTAACGGAAATTACCTGCCATGCAGCCGGCGCGCGGTATATGAATGCCGAAGTGCGTTCTGTCATCGATATCGGCGGACAGGACAGTAAGGTTATTCTTCTGGATGAAACCGGACGGGTGCGGGATTTTGCCATGAACGACAAATGCGCGGCCGGAACCGGCAGATTTCTGGAGGTTATGGCCAGAGCGCTGGAGGTGGATATTTCAGAATTCGGCAACCTGTCGCAGGCGGCGAATCAGCCTGCTTCCATCAGCAGCCTGTGTACAGTGTTTGCGGAATCTGAAGTCATTTCCCTGATTTCCAAAGGCGAAAGCCGGGAAAACATCATTGCCGGCATTCACGATGCCATTGCCGCCAGAATATCTTCCATGGCCGGCCGTATCCGCTGGACGGCGCCGGTCATGATGACCGGCGGGGTTGCCCGCAATGGCGGTGTGGTGCGGTCTATAGAGCAGAAAATCGGTTATCCGCTGCTGGTGTCTTCCAATGCCCAGCTTACCGGCGCTATTGGCGCTGCGCTCATCGCCGCGAATGTATAACGGATTCAGATATAACGGCTTCGTAAAAAGTCCGGATGCTGTATATCAGTTGGGATATTAAAAGGGAAGGAAAAGGCTTGCAACTGGACGGTTATGAAACCGTCCAATCACGATACCCGATAAATAAAGTATCTTCCAGGCTTAACCCCAGGAGGAGTATCCAGTGGCATCAGGTCGGGAATTTCCAGTCTGGCATTGGAAACGAGGATCCCGCCACGGATCATCAGATGTTTCAACGGCAGACCTATGCGGGATGCCAGTGCCTGACAAGCTCCGGCATTGCTGGTGCCCAGATCGGTATGCGCCAGCGCCGCTTTTTCGGGCAACCGGTCAGCAGCCAGAGGCAGGGTCTGTTCGATATCCCCAAGAAACAGAAATCTTTCTGGCGGAACAGACATGGAATGCGCCCGAAGCTCCCTTTCAAACACATAGATATCTCTTTGCGGCAGGAGTTCCCTCAGATGGTCATAGGTGCGTCCATTGCCAAGACCAAGTTCCAGTACTATTCCCGGGATATCGGAAACCGCTTTCGCCGCCCAGTTCAGACAATCCCGCTGGGCAACCATTCTTCGGATAAAACTGTCGAGTCTGCTCATTGTCGTTTTCTCTGTTGCTCCAAATGAAATCTGTTCAATCTTTCAGCAGTACTTTGAAAATTTGACGGCTTCGTAAAAAGTCCGCATGCTGCGTTGCGCCGCATCCTTTATCATTGACTGCCCCCAACCACCTGAAAATTGGCTGGAAGGTTTAAAATTCCGCCACCTCAAACACCCGAAACCCCTGATTTCCGAAGCAGTAGATGACATGCAGAAACGTCCGGCATTCCGGATACTGCCGCCGGACGCCTTCGGCGTACCCCCGTATCTGCTCCGTATCTTCCTTCCGCAGCGTAAACGCCTCGATGGTGGTTTTCATCCGGGAAAGCTCGGCATTGGAGAAGTACTTGAACTCCATCACCCAGCGCATCCCC
>LKPX01000168.1 GCA_001443525.1 Desulfobacteraceae bacterium RAAP-1
ATCTAAATTTCAAAAATTCAACGAAAAACCGTGTCAAGAACTTTTTTTAAAAAATTACATTTTTTTGTGCTGAATAGTTACAACTGGCCTTTCATATCGTCGATTCGCAAGCTTTGCGGTGGTTTTGCCGGATTGGTATCGCGCAGGAGGGTTTTCAGAAATCCGCCCTCAACAGCAACATCAAGCGAATCAGCGATGCGACATGGGAGATGATCAACCGCGATCTGCTGGGCTATGCCAAGGATCAGGATATTGAAAAGGGGCGCCAGATCCGCACCGATTGCACTTGTGTGGAAAGCAATATCCATCCTCCCTCCGACTCGACCCTGCTGTGGGATGCCGTGCGTGTTCTGACCCGGTTGATCATTTGCGTAAAGGACAATTACGGCAAGGTGGCCGGCTTTTGCAACCACTGCCGCCGGGCCAAACGCCGCATGCTGGCCGTGATGAACGCCAGGGGCGAAAGCCAGCGCAAGGCCGCTTATATCGATCTGCTCAAGATAGCCCGGCAGGTGCTCGATTACGCCCGCGCGGCTCAAATCGTCCTTGCAACAAAGGGCGGCTCCAATCCTGTCGCCATGGCGCATTTTGATCAGATCGAACATTATGCACAGCTTACCGGGCAGGTGATCCGACAAACCCGGCGCCGTATCATTGGCAATGAGAAGGTTCCGGCCCGGGAAAAAATCGTTTCTATTTTCGAGCCGCACACCGACATCCTTATAAAAGACCGGCGTGAAACGTTCTTCGGCCACAAAATTTGTCTGACAGGCGGGGTTTCCAACCTGATCCTCGATTGTGTGATTGAACGCGGTAATCCGGCGGACACCGATTTGGCCATCCCGATGCTGGACCGTCAAAATCAGATATACGGGCGCTATCCGCTCAAAGTCAGCTTTGACGGCGGATTTGCCTCGAAAAAGAACCTGGATATGGCCAAACTGCGCAATATCAAGGATGTCTGCTTTGCCAAAAAGCGCGGTTTGGAAGAAACCGAAATGTGTCGAAGCGAGTATGTTTATCATCGTTTGCGGTGTTTTCGCGCCGGCATCGAATCCGGCATATCATGGCTGAAACGCTGCATGGGACTGGGACGCTGTACCTGGAAGGGATGGGAATCGTTCAAGTCCTATGTTTGGTCTTCCATTGTGGCGGCCAACCTGTTGACCATTGCCAGGGCAAAGCTGTCGGCTTCAGCATAAAACCAGTTGACTGATGTATGTTTTGACCGGTCCGGAGGATACGTGCGTCCGAATTCTTCCTTTTGGGGACAATTTTTTCGGATCGATCATAAAAAGGCTTCAAATTTTGACCGGTACCTCACCCCACCAGAATTTTTTCGGCGCTGGGGGGTAAAAATTTCTCGTTTCTGGATGGACACGAGTTAAGAGAGCAATTAAAGGCTTTGGAAGTCGACAACGATTTGAAGGCTTTGGTACTTACGGGACGCGGCAAGTTTTTTTCTTTTGGATTCGATATTCCTGAGTTTTTGTCATTCACAAAAGAGGAGTTTACTGATTACCTAACCAATTTTACTGATCTATATACCTACCTGTTTTTATATCCGAAACCGGTTGTAGCAGCTCTAAACAGCCACACGATAGCCGGGGGCTGTATGCTGGCTTTGGCATGTGATAATAGGGTAATGGTTGCTGGAAAAGGCAAAATATCACTCAACGAGATTGCTTTTGGTTCATCTGTTTTTGCCGGAAGCACTGAAATGTTGCGATTTTGGATTGGAAACGCAAATGCAACAAAGGTTCTCTATTCAGGTACCATGTATTCGGCTGAGGAGGCGATGAGTCTCGGTCTGGTTCAGGAGATTTTAACCGAAGACAATCTATTAGTTCAGGCAAAGAAAATTGCTTCGGATCTTTCTTCGAAGCATCCACCGGCTTTCGCGAGCATAAAGTCCCTGCTGAGAAAACCAATCGCTGAAGATATCATGAAACGAGAGAGGGCATCAATACTCGAGTTTGTCGATATTTGGTACTCTGAACCAACTTGGGCAAATCTCCAAAACATTAAGATCAATTAGGCCGCGCCCTGAACCGGAGCGGAATATCTTGCGTTCTTCGTTGCGGGTCCGCCCGTTACCCGGTTAGGGCGAACGTTGGGCAATTTGATCTATCTTGCAATTCTTGACAATGTACCCCATTCGAGATACAGTTATAAAAACTCAAATGGAGGTAAACCATGGGCAAAACATCCTCAATCAGAGCTCGAATTGAACCCGGTTTAAAGGGCAAGGCCGAGCACATATTTCAGCAACTTGGGTTAACCACAACCCAGGCCATAACCCTATTTTATAAACAGGTTGAATTAAAAAAAGGGCTGCCTTTTGATGTCGCCATCCCAAATAAAATCACAAGCAAGACGTTTTCCGATACGGATGCCGGGCGTGACCTGATCATTTGCAGCGACACTGACGATATGTTCAAAAAATTGGGCATCTGATGCTTACACCCGCATATACAAGGCAGTTTGAGCGTGACGCCAAGCGGATGAAAAAGCGAGGGAAAAACCTTGAGAAGCTGAAAATAATCATCCGCTCCATAGTGACGGAAGAAGCACTCGATGCTATTAATCGAGACCACAAGCTGATTGGTAACTGGAAGGGCCGACGCGAATGCCACATTGAATCTGATTGGTTGCTAATTTATATGGTTGCATCAGATCACGTTGTTTTCGAGAGGACCGGTACCCACTCCGATTTATTTCAAAAATGAGTAGGATTGTTGCCCAACCCGTCATTCAACCGGACGCGAAACAGCTTGCTTTATTTTTCCCCGGCGTTCGTGTACCGCGCCGGTTAATTTTGCGTTATGTTCCGAACATTACAATCGATATATTGCTACGATATGAACGGAGGATTTAAAGATGATAGCTAACTTACGCACTCTCCCGATAGTCGAACGAATACGGCTGGTGGAAGATATATGGGACAGTATAGCTGCTGATCAGGTGGTGTTACCGATAACGGATGAACAAAGGGCCGAGCTTGATCGGCGTTTGGATGCTTACGAATCGGATGGAACCAAAGGCCGCGTGGCCAGTGAAGTGATAGCAGATATTAGGAGACGATTGTGAGTTATAGGGTACATCTTCGGCCAGACGTGGAAACGGATATTGAGGAGGCTGCACTATGGTATGAGAAGCAAAGTAAAGGTCTCGGCGATGAGTTCCTTGATGAAGTCCTAAGTGCATTCGAAACAATTTCAGACAATCCGCATATGTATGCTGTGGTTCACCGGCACACCCGCCGCGCTATAATTCATCGGTTTCCGTTCGGAATCTATTATCGAATAGAGGAAGAGTCGCTCGTGGTTGTTGCAGTTATACATGGTAGTCGCCATCCGAAGCGGTGGCAACAAAGAACATAATCGGGTAGCCGGGGGTTTTAACCCCCAGCCCCCACGCCACCCGGCATGCGGGTCCGCACCGGGCGGTTCATGTAAGCTACCGGGCCGTGGCCGGGTAGTGAATGTTCACCCACAGTTCTTTGACAGATATGAGACCCTGACCCTTTAACCATT
>LKPX01000169.1 GCA_001443525.1 Desulfobacteraceae bacterium RAAP-1
AGGATCGAAAACCACAAATCACAGGATATTGACAACAAACGGGATGAAATTTCGCAACTGCTGCAACTGGAGATCGTGAGCCGCTATTATTACCAGAAAGGACGTATCGAGTCCTCGTTATCCATTGATAAAGACTTGCAGGAATCTATTAAAATCATCAACAACAGCCCTGTATACACGGCTATCCTTGACGGGACCTACGTAAAACCGGAAAAACCTGCGTCAGGGAAAAAGATCTGACCGCGATAAGCCTGCCATCATGAAGATACTCCGTCAGCAGATTAACTGGAACCGGGATTCCGCCTATCATCTTGTACTTTTCCTCCTGATGGCGTCGATCCCGCTGTCGAAATACATGACAAGCGTTTTCCAGTTTGCCCTGACCGTCCTGTGGCTGTGGCACGGCGTTAACACTTCCTATCTCCTGAATTTCAGCAATGCCAACCGCCTGTCGCCTGTTATCTGGGGCCGGTTTATCGGCCAATCCCTGAAAGAAATTGCAGCTTCCTTTGTTAACAAATGGAAGGATTTCTTCAGAAACAAACCTGCAGTGCTTCTTTCATCGCTGTATGTTTTATTGCTTATCGGCATATTATGGACTACCGATTTACATTATGCGCTGAAAGACCTCCGGACAAAAGTGCCGTTGTTCATTCTTCCGCTTTTCTTAGCCACAGGTCCTAAAGTAAATACGCGAACGCTTAACCTGATGCTGGCCGGCTATTGCCTGGCCCTTTTCGGAGGAACTATTTACCAGCTAATGTTGTTATCAAACCTGCCGGTTGCTGATACGCGCGGCATTTCAGCCCATGTATCGCATATCAGGTTCAGCCTCAACCTGGTTTTAGGAATTTATTCCCTGCTTTATCTTGCCTGGAAGAAATTTTTCCGCCAAACCGCGGTCAACATCGGTTTGGTGACACTCGCCCTCTGGTTCCTGGCCTTCATGATATATATGCAGTATGATACCGGTGTCGTCCTCACTGCCATCGTAGCAATTATCCTGTTGTTTTTGCTGGCTTTCAGGCAATCGGGAATAAAATCGCGTATTGCCCTGCTACTGGCATCCTTTCTGATCCTTGCAGTTCCTCTGATTTATATCTCAACCGTAATTCATGAATTCAGGTCGGTTAAACCTGTTTATTTCCTGAAACTGGATCAATGTACCAGGAACGGGAATCTTTACACCCACGACACAACCAACTTTGTGGTTGAAAACGGCGTTTATCCCGGCCTTTATATTTGCGATAAAGAGCTGAGTGAAGCATGGAAAAAACGCAGTTCTATACCCTATGACGGTTATGACCACAAAAAACAGTTGATCAGGAGCACCATCATCCGTTATATGGCATCAAAAAACCTGCGGAAGGATGCCGAAGGGGTAACTTCACTGACGAATCAGGATGTCAGGGCCATTGAATCAGGCATTGCCAATGTAAGGAGCATCAATGGCTTCAACATTAAGACGCAGATTTATAATTATATTATAGCGTACCGCAACTACCGTTACCGGGGCGATCCGAACTCCGGATCGCTGGTACAGCGACTGGAATACTGGCGCACATCATGGCTGATATTCCGTGATCATCCCGTTGCAGGAGTGGGCACTGGCGACCTGCCGGCAGCCTTTGAAAAGCAATACGAAGCCATGCATTCCCCGCTTAAACCAGAATTCAGGAGGCGGTCGCACAACCAGTACCTCTCTACCCTGGTGGCGTTTGGAGTTTTGGGGTTTGCCTGGTATATGCTGGTGTTGATATATGCCCCTGTCAGGTTGAAAGGTTTTAAGCGGTACTATTTCCTGGTTTATTACATCATCATCATGATTTCGATGATCACCGAAGATACACTGGAAAGCCAGGAAGGAGCTACCTTTTTCGCCTTTTTCATTTCCTTATTCCTGCTTGCCTGGAATACAGAAGGCCTTCAGGATTTCTCCCCGGTTCGACGGAAGAAATAATAACTCTCTGGTTCAGTTGTTCCCATTTCTTTAACCATAGGACACTCAGGGACACTTAGGATTATTAACCACGGAGCCATGGAGAACATGGAGAAACATGGAGCAATGTATTGTTTCTTAGTGAATCTCAGTGCCCTCAGTGCCTCCTATGTAATAAATCGGAGACATTGATCAATAGCGGAACAAATTTCTTTTGAAAGCAGAGGAGCCAGATGACTCCTTCTGCCTTCGCAAGATGTTTTGATGCCCAATCAAATTTAATGCTTTTTTCGCTTTTCCTTATCTTATTTTCTCAATCTCCTATTAGTAGTCTGTTGGAACCCCAACAGCCACATGAATCGATTATTGAACAATAAGAAGATACCCAGGAACAATCTTAGTGAAGTGTTGATCACAGGCACATCAAAGAACTCTGGGTACTGCATTTTGAGATCATGGATAAGAATAGCGATGCCGCCATTATTTCACAATTCCTTTCACATATGTCGTTTCGTTGAGCCAAATATACCTAATTCTGCTCAACAATTTGTGTGCTATTTTAACAATGGCCCTTTTTGCTGTCATTCTGCGTTTCCATTCTTCAAAAACCAGCAATAAAGCGGGATCATGACGTATTGCAGTCCAGGCAGCCTCAATCATTAATTCACGCAGGTATCGGTTACTACGTATTGTAATTTTCCCTTTGTATTCATGTTCACCACTGGAATACTCCATAGGATATAATCCGACAAAGGAATTGAGTCGCCTGAA
Source organism: Desulfobacteraceae bacterium RAAP-1 (assembly GCA_001443525.1). Taxonomy (GTDB): domain Bacteria; phylum Desulfobacterota; class Desulfobacteria; order Desulfobacterales; family Desulfatirhabdiaceae; genus RAAP-1. The sequence goes on from LKPX01000169.1 coordinate 2,711, forward strand.
AGAGCCAAATCGTTTTATGTCTGCGATTTCCGTGATCAGTGTTAAAGCTGTCAACGGACCCACCCCCGGTACACTTAACAACGTTGGCATCAATGGATTATATCGCTCGCTTCTCTGCAATTGACGTATATCCTTATTGACTCTTAAAAAGTTGCCGCGAAGCAGCTCCAACTGCTCAATCATATGATTCAAAGTGGTTCGTGTTACGCTTTGGTCTATATCAAAGGCCTTAAGCCATTGTATAAACTTATTGCTCCAGCAATCACCGAATCGTTCAGGTACCACATACCCGAACTGAAGCAGAAAACTCCGTATGCGGTTTTTGCAGCGACGAATATCGAATTGTACACGTTTCCTGTGCCTTATCAAACTTCGATGACTTTCGGTTTCCGGATCAGGAATGTAAATAGGGTGTACTGTTCCTGCCGATAAGGCCTGAGCTATGCCTTGTGAATCGAGGGTATCCGTTTTCGTCGTTTTTTGCTTATGAGTATGAGGTATATCCGCTGCATGCAATACATGACAGTTTATACCTTTTTGCAGCAACTGGCGTTGAATCCAGAATCCACTGTAACCGCTTTCGTAGCCACATAGATAGTTAGCTCCAGGATAATCTTTTCGCAATAACTTACTAAGGGCATCTGCGGAGGGAGGCTGGCTGAAGGTTCTCAGGTAGTGATTCTCGTAATAAAGACTCACGCTCCAGCTCTTCTTGTGAACATCAATCCCGACAAATATCTCTTTATCGGTGAAATCTGCAAATTGTTGTAACTTTGTCATAGGGCCTTGGTTTAGAGTATTATCAACAAAGATAATTGTGGCATC
>LKPX01000170.1 GCA_001443525.1 Desulfobacteraceae bacterium RAAP-1
AAAAAGTTCGCAGGCAAGGCGCGCAAATCCGCAAGGAATGAAGCGTACTTGTGGTACGCTGCAATGACGAAGGATGCGGCGCAACGCAGCATGCGGACTTTTTACGAAGCCGTCATCTTTGTTGAGATGTTCAGCAATAACAATGCCAATTCGGGGAAAATCAGCCTTGTGGCCATGTAATGCGGCATGAATCGGCGTTATCGCTGTCTTTTTATTGAGCAATACAGGGAGATTGCGTTTGTGAAAAAGATGTGTGCTTCAGCAGCGGAGAAGGTGTTTTTACGGCTGTTTGATAAATCGGCGGCCATTTTTTTGATGCAATTTCGCATCAAAAAAATGGCCTGTATCGTTGAAAAGGCTTTATGAAATTCAGAAATACCCTGTGATGCCTGTTTGCATCGTATGATGCAAACAGGCATCAGTCGTTATCATTTTTAATATCGTAACGTTTGAGCTTGCGTACAACGGTAGACTGGTTTATCTGCAAAACTTTTGCGATGTTTCGTGTTGTCTTGTGAAGATGTACGGCTTGTTCCAATAAAGAGCGTTCCAGCTCGGACATAATTTCGTTTAACGGGCGCTCGCCGATGGCAGGCAGTGTCCTGTCGGCTGTACTGCCCTTCCATCTGTCGGGAAGGCTTTGTATGTCGATGATTTCGCCCGGAGTAATGACCACCATCTGTTCGATCAGATTTTCAAGTTCACGCACATTGCCGGGCCAGTCGTATTCCAGAAACAGGTTGATGACTTTCTGATCGATCTGTTTGCTGAAGCGATATAAGGAGTTGTATTTTTCCAGAAAGTGATAGGTGAAAGGGAGGATGGATTCCGGCCGTTCCCTTAAGGGCGGAACAACGAGATTGATGACATTGAGCCGAAAAAACAGATCCTCACGAAATTTCTTCTCCCGGACCATTTCCTTTAAATCCTGATTGGTGGCAGCAATAATCCGGACATCCACCGTAATGGGCGTCGAATCTCCGATGCGATAGATTTCGCGCTTTTGCAACACGCGGAGAAATTTGGCTTGAAGGTGCAGCGGCAACTCTCCGATTTCATCAAGAAAGATAGAGCCGCCGATGGCTGCTTCAAACAGACCGGCCTTGCCGTTTTTATTTGCGCCGGTGAAAGCGCCTGTGGCATATCCGAATAATTCGGCTTCCACAAGCTGATCCGGAAAGGCCGCGCAATTGAATTTGATAAAAGGCATTTTATGGCGGGGGCCGTTGTCGTGAATAATATCGGCGATGATTTCTTTGCCAACGCCGGATTCTCCCTGAATCAGCACCGTGGATTCCACCTGTGAAAGCCTCAAGGCGGTTTTATGCAATTCCTGCATCTTTTTAGAGCGTAAAACAATTTCTCCGTGTCCGCGCAATGTTTCCCGTAGTTGCCTGGCTTCCACCTGAGCCTCGTTGCGCTGCTTTTCGAGAGTTTCCAGTTTCTGCTGAAGCCGGTTTAATTCGGACACATCCCGGACATTGGTGACCACCAGGTGAATATTCTGGCGTTTGTCGAAAAATGGGTTGCCGGTGACCATAACGGTTTTACCGGTCTTTATTCTCTGTACCAGGGATGTGGGGAGCCGGGTTTCCAGCACTCTGATCGTCGCGGATTCGTTAAAAAAACCATCTTCAACCAGTTCGTGCATGGTCCGACCCAGAACTTCTTCCCTTTTAATGCCCGTAATCCGTTCGTAGGCGCTGTTGACCCGTATTGTCCTAGCCTGGCCGTCCGTGACATAGATGCCATCGTATGAAGATTCGATGATGGCCTCCAGTTCGTCGGATATTTGTCTGGTATGTTCCAGTTCGCTGGACAGAGATTCCAGCTCTGAAATATCCTGAAGGATGGCGACAGCCCCGATGACCTTGTCTCCAACCTTGAAAATCGTCCGGTTGGACATGAACGTATGCCCCTCAATCACAAGCTTTTTGGCCAGCTCTTGTTTGCCGGTCTGAAGAATCCGGTAAAGCTGTGAATCGGCGATTAACGCTGTTAGTTCCTGACCGACGATGTCATTTGTGCAGCGTCCGACGATTTTTTCAAAGGCATGATTGCAGTAAACCGCACGGCCAGTCGTGTCGATGGCAATGATCGGATTATGAATCGAATCCAGGAGCGCTTTGACTTCAGGGCTTATCGATAATAAAAATTCGTTCATTCCAAATCCGCCGTCTTCGTAAAAAGTCGAATTTCGGATAATTTTGTAAAATGTTCGCAGGCAAGGCGCGCAAATCCGCAAGGAATGAAGCGTACTTCTCGTACGCTGCAATGACGAAGGATGCAGCGCAACGCAGCATGCGGACATTTTACGAAGCCGTCAAATCTGCTGTCTTTTCACGAATTACATCCCACACAGTACACCAGCAGTTTTTCGGCGATTCTGGCGGCTGTGAATTCAGATACATGAGAGCCTTCTATTTTGGAGAGTTCGGCGATATCGGCGGCTACCACATGCCGGGATGCGCCGATGGCCTGAATCAGACGGATGAGCTGACGATACTGAAGTCCGCCGGGTTCCGGCGTACCGGTTCCGGGCATGACGGACGGATCCAGACCATCGACATCAATGGTGATATAAACACGCTCCGGAAGCTGATCGACGATTTTCTGAATCCAGGACAGGTCATTGGGCGGAATTTCATGAGCGAAATACGGTTTCATGCCATGTTTCCGAAGATACGCCGCTTCTTCCGACGAGAATGAGCGAATCCCGACCTGAACCGCTGGCAGCTTCATGTCTTCCACCACCCGGCGCATGACGCAGGCGTGGTTGCAGCGGCTGCCGTTCCACCTATCTCTCAGATCGAGGTGGGCGTCCACCTGCACCACGGCAATGTCCGGATACATTGCCGCTGTTGCTGCGATGGGGCCGATGCTGATGGCATGATCGCCTCCCAGAGACAAAAGAAATTTGCCCTTTGAAAGAACGGCGGCGGCGGCCTGACGCATTTCAGCCACCGCCTGATCCGGGTCTTGCGATGGGTGCAGCGGCGGAAGCGTATGGATGCCAATCTCTCCCCAGTGCAGCAGGGTTTCCTCGTCCATCATTTCAAGCTGTGTGGATGCTTCCAGAATGTGCAGGGGGCCGCTGCGGGTTCCGACGCCATAAGAAACCGCATGTTCATAACACAGCGGCAGGATGACGGCGCGGGCGCTTTGGATATCGGATATCTGGTATTCAGGTTCACCGAATGTATAAGCGGTCATGACGGAACCTCATAAAGTCGATGATGATTCCAGTTCGCATTCAAACTGATACCTTTGTCAGCTTCGCTGTGCCGCGATTCGACGTACTGAATGTACAGTCTCATCGCTGCTCGCTTGCTTTCGCGGTCTCAGTCCGAATGCT
>LKPX01000171.1 GCA_001443525.1 Desulfobacteraceae bacterium RAAP-1
TCGTACGCCGCAATGACGAAGGATGCAGCACAACACAGATATTGGACTTTTTGCGAAGCCATCAAATTTTACGGCAGTCTGATGATTCTATGAACTTAGTCACTGTTATCTGGTCCATGATCGCGTCCGCCTGTCTAACGCTGGCTGCGATGCATTTTCTGGTCTGGTGCCAACAGCGTACTTCGTGGGCCGATCTGCTCTTTTCCCTGTCAGCGATATCGACGTCCGTATTGGCGGGCTTTGAACTGTGGGTTATGCGGGCGGAGACCATCGGAGAATACGGCATGCTCCTTCGGTGGGGCCATTTGCCATTCTATGCGATCATGCTCTCTCTGGTTTGCTTTGTGTTGATTTACATGCGTGCCGGGCGATTATGGCTTGCGTGGGCGGTCTGTGGACTTCGCACATTGTCGACCATTCTCGATTTCGTTTTTACTCCGAATATCAATTACAGGGTTATTACAGCGTTACGGCATGTTTCTTTCCTCGGTCAAACCGTCACCGTCGTCGAGGGCATACCCAATCCCTGGATGCTGATCGGCCAGGCAAGCATGATGCTTTTAGTTGTTTTTCTCGTGGATGTCACAATCACGTTGTGGCGGCGGGGCGAACGGTGGTCGCTGGTGTTATTGAGCAGTTCCATGGCGTTCTTCATCGTGGCGGCCATGGTAGAGGCTATTCTTATGTTCTGGCAGATCAACTTCCTGCCGATAACTCCCAGTCTTTTCTTTATGGGCGTTGTGCTGGTAATGGGCGGCGAAATGTCCCATGAGAAGCTCCGGGCCGCTCAATTGTCGGACGATCTAGGAAAAAATCAAGAATGGCTGGATCTGGCTGCCGACTCCGCCGGCGTGGGCCTGTGGATGTATGATTTAAAAACCAATGTCATCTGGGCGACGGAAAGAGCCCGCATGCTATACGGTTTTTCATCGGATGATCGCATACTCCTGGATAACTTTCTATCCAGACTTCACCCGGACGATCTGGATTGGGTAACTCTCGCAGTACAGAAATGCTTTCTGGAAGGCGCTGATTTCCGTTATGACTACCGTATCGTGTTGCCCGATGGAAGCATCCGGTTGTTGCGGGTTCTGGCCAAAACGTTCTTACTGCCCGATAGCGCTCCACAGCGGATAACGGGCGTGTCGATCGATATCACCGATCTCAAGCAAGCCGAAGATTCGCTGCGGCAGAGCGAAGAACGGATGAAAGCCATCACGTACAGCATGGCCGATTGGGTGTGGGAGGTGGACGAGAATGGCATCTACACCTACAGCTCGGAAAAGGGAGACAACATACTGGGGCGATCCCGTGAAGACATCATCGGGAAAACACCGTATGATTTCATGCCCCCCGATGAAGTAAGGAGAGTCTCCGCGATATTCTCTGAAGCCGCGGCGGATAAGGCTCCCATAAAGGATTTGGAGAATTGGAAGATCCGGGAGAATGGCGAGCGCATCTGCCTTCTCACCAATAGCGTGCCCATACTGGACAAAGAGGGGAATTTCAAAGGTTATCGCGGCGTGGACAGGGACATCAGCGAACGCCTGAAGGCCGAGGCCGAGGACAGGCAGCACAGGGACGAGCTTGCCCATGTGACCCGGATCGCCATGATGGGTGAATTGACCACATCACTTGCTCATGAGATCAACCAGCCGCTCACGGCAATTCTCAGCAACGCCGAGGCAGCCCAGCGATTTCTCACCCGGGCGGCGCCGGACATCAGTGAAGTCCGGCAGATCTTGGATGATATCATCCGGGACGATCGGCGGGCCAGTGACGTCGTTCGGAAAGTCCGGGCTCTTGTGAAAAAGGATAAACCCATTCACCAACCCTTGCTCCTGAACGAGGTGATTCGGGAATGCATTGATCTCATCCGGAGCGATTTTCTTCTCCAGGGATTTTCCATTGACACGGAGTTGACCTTCGGTTTGGCGATGATCCAGGGAGACCGTATCCAACTGCAGCAGGTGCTCCTGAACCTTATTCTGAACGGGGCCGATGCCATGAGAAATTCCACGGCCTCTCAACGCCGACTCATTGTCAGAACCGTCATGCCGGATGACCGGACCGTGAAGGCTTCCGTAACAGATTTTGGAACCGGCATCGATGAACGCTTCATTGAGCAGATGTTCGAGCCTTTTTATACAACCAAATCCGAGGGGCTCGGTATGGGGCTTTCCATCAGCCTGGCCATCATCAAGACCCACGGGGGAACCGTAGAGGCTTGGAACAACCGGGAGGGCGGCGCAACCTTCGCTTTCACGCTTCCGGCACAACAGGGAGATCTGCCGTGACGGAAGAAAACCCCGTGGTATATATCGTCGATGACGACACCTCCGTGCGAAAAGCCCTGGAGCGTCTGCTGCGATCGGCCGGTCATGTCGCAAAAACCTTTGCATCGGCCATTGAATTTCTGGATTCCAGTTTCCCGGATGCTCCCGGGTGCCTGATTCTTGACATCAAGATGCCGAAATTGAGCGGTCTGGAACTCCAGGATCGTCTGGCCGAAAAGGGCATCTCCTTTCCCATCATTTTCATTACCGGCCATGGAACGGTTCCTGCGAGCATCAAAGCCTTTAAAGCCGGCGCCATGGATTTTCTCCAAAAGCCTTTCAAAGACAAGGTGTTTCTGGAAGCGGTATCCCGCGGGATCGAAAAGCACCGCCGCTTGCGGCAAGAGCAGAAGGAAACGGATGCGTTGCGCGCCAGGCTGGATACCCTCACATTGCGCGAACGCGAGGTCTTCGGGCTTGTGGTTGCAGGCATGCTGAACAAGCAGATTGCCTTTGATCTGGGAACCGCGGAAAAAACCATCAAGAAACACCGCGGCCGTGTCATGCAAAAAATGAGTGCCCGATCCCTTGCAGATCACGTTCGCTTTACCGAAAAACTCGGTATCTGCTCCCCATCTGTTTGGCATCCTTTGTGGGACTAAAGTCCCATATCTTTTCTGTATTCATTCCTGTAAGTTCTTAATTAGAAAAGCTGCCCTTCCTCATTTCCAGAAAGAGACATTGGAATAAATCAACCCTGCCATTCTGTGTGGCGCCGAGGAGATGACATGCCTCAACAGTCAGATACCGTATTTGTGGTAGATGATGACGAGTCCATCCGGAGAGCCCTGAAGCGGCTGCTCAGGTCCTTCGGCTATGATGCCGTCACCTTTGCGTCCGCTGAAGAATTCATGGTTTCC
>LKPX01000019.1 GCA_001443525.1 Desulfobacteraceae bacterium RAAP-1
TGCGTTATCCTGCTTCCAGTCCTGGATAACGAAAGCCAAGAATAATCATTGGAGTTTGACAGCAGGGGCACTTAAAAACAGGTCTGGGCCGCTCTTTGATAACGGGAAGAAAAACCCGCAAAATCAATTGCACAACGACCAGCAGTTTCTTTGCGTTGCTATGAAGAAACCCGTAATCTCTGACCCGCCGAAACCCCTTGGGCAGGACAGCAGCCAAAATGTTCACTGACTCGACGAACTGCCCGGGAATAGGAGTCAATTGTTTTCTGGCTTTTCCCTGAAGTTTCAGCAGCCTCGGGTGGCATTGATAAAGCTCGTTAAATCGATTTACTTCATTTGGATTCATGGTGTATTCTCCTTTTTTATTACATGCCCGAAATTAGGCAGGTACGGGAGTTATACACCAATCATCTGTTTTTTTTGTTGTTTTTTCTGCCGCGCATGCGGCTTCGTCCAACCACATAAGCCAGTGGTGGACATATTGAGAACCATATCCCATTTGTTTTGAATTCGTATGCAGCAAGAATTCTTTTCCACGCATAATACATTGCCGGAAAAACCAGAGACCAAAGCACCGTTACATACAGAAATGCCAGCAAATGAATATCGCCAACACCTCCCGGCAACAACAAAGCAAACACCAGACCGACCGCAGGACGTTTTCCAATAAATAACAGGGCATGAGCGAATATGTCGTTGTCCAGAAAATTGCCTGCCAAAGCATGATGATATACAGAATACGGATTATTCAGAAGCGCCAGTGCCTGATTGATATAATTGAAGTGATCCCAGTGGTTTCCTCGAAACACGTAATACTGCTCACCGCCAATCCAAGCAGGAAATGCAAGCAGCATAAAAATACCACATACCGCCAACAGAGTCTTCCACGCCTGACGCCCGATACCCTGGCGAATATTCCAATACAAACAAAGAAGCAACGCAAACAGTAAAAGTCTCTGTATCCACGGAATTGTGAGACCAATGCCAAAATACAGCAGGTTCGCTGTCAACCCTATCAGACAAAGACCAATCGGCATGGCAAGCCAGTCACTGTCAATCGCTGAACATATCGAAACAGCGCTGCGACCCAATACCCATATCGCGAAAATAAAGCCGAGACCTGTGAATACTTCAAGCATCAGGGTCTCCCGCCATCAAACCCGATATTTGTCAAACGGTAATATATTGAAATTTTAAGATGTAACACGACAGTTAAGCCAGTACCATGCTCTTTTCAGATTTGAAGGGGAACAACCCCACCGATATTTCCACCACCACCAGACAGGAGTATAGAGATCGTAACTGGTGGAAATATGACGACTTCGTAAAAAGTCCGCATGCTGCGTTGCGCCGCATCCTTCGTCATTGCAGCGTACCACAAGTACGCTTCATTCCTCAGGATTTGCGCGCCTTGCCTGCGAACGTTTTACAAAGCCGTCTAAAAATCGACTTTTTACGAGAGCATCAAATATATTTCAGCCTCAGTTTTTCACGATATTCTCGATTTTCAGCGTAATCAACCCGATACCCAGTTTCCGGGAATCATCACCCTGATTCAACTCCGATGGGCTTGCCGGTTTGGGAGGAATGATCTCGATGGTATCGGAGGGGGTTTTGAGGTTGAATGTCAGGTTATAGGTGGCACTTTCTGGTTTGGCGACAAAACTTTGTTCCGTATCGCCTGCCCGCACAATGACGTTTCCACCAACGTTGGAAGCAAAAGCAATTGCATCCAGCGTCAGGAGAAACTGGGTGGGCAGCGGTTCCTTGAAACGGATTTTGGCGGTGGGACTCAGGTTGGCATCTGTCCATCGCCCCCAGTTTTCCGGCGTGGAGATACCTGAAACATCCGCAACGAAATTCGGATAACCGGGCCGCCGAAAATCAATTCCTTCCGCCAGCGTTGCATCGTAGGACGAGGTGGATGGATTCGCGTTTTCTGAGACTTGTGGTTTTGGCGCAACCGCGGGCGCTGTTTTTACAGCCGCGGGTTTCTCTTGAGGCGCCGGTTTATCTCCACAACCGGTAACCATCAGGGCCGTTGCCGCCATCACAACGATAGAAAATGAGATATTGCGTAACTTATTCATCGAAGGCTCCTTAATTTATATACGTTAGACGGTTACAATTTGCGTTTATTATCCCCGCCCTTTTCCGAAAATATATCTTCGGGGGGAGCAGCGAAGATCGCCATACTTGTTTACGAGATCGTTAAAATTTGAGTGTCAAGATTTTCATAACTATTATGAATGGTTATTTCTTGTTTGGTACGGTATTCCCTCCTGCATTCAAGATTTCATCACATGGGGGAACGAAATCATCGGGTTCGATAACTGTTGCGTTCAAACCGATTCCTCAATCGGCCAAAACACCACCTGTCGCTGATCGTCCAGCAACAGGCAGCGATGACATCGCAGTCCAAGATTTCGAGAATCCGCTCCCATCTTTGCTTTTTCAGGACAAAATGTATATTTTATCTCAAAGGACAACTCACCGCCACATTCCAGAACAGGAATACGGATCGTCATTTCTTCACCCCGATTTATCTTCCATTGCTGAGGTCTTCCGGATTTGGGTTTCATCCGAAATGTGGTATAGGCGTGAGGCGCCCAGGCAGGCAATTCGATCGTCAATTCAATACTGCGATGGGATGCTCCCGGCGCTGTCGTAATGCTGAATTCTCTGCCGGTCCACAAATCGGCGAAAACGCCGTTGATTCCATTTTTGTAAAGAGGCGTTTTTTGCAATGTCTGATGAAAGTAGGCCAGATATCGTTCTATCATGGATTCGGACGTGAAAGACTGCAAACGCTTCCGGCCATTTTCTATCAGAGTTGTCCGAATTTCTGAATCAGACATCAATATCTCGATACACTTCAAGATTTCTTCCGGCTTGCGCGGATCAAAATAAAGCGCAGCATCACCGGCAACTTCGGGGAGACTGGATGCGCGGCTGCACAAAACCGGTTTGTCAAAATTCATCGCTTCCAGAACAGGAATTCCAAATCCTTCAAACAGTGATGGGAAAATCAGACAGGAGCAGCCATCCCATACCGCCGACAGATCGTCTTCGGACAGATACCCCAAAAAATGAACATGCGGCTCAATTCCCATCCGTTCGATATGCACCCTGAGTTTCTGCTGTTCCCCGGTAAGTACTCCTGTAAATACCAAATCCAGCGGCTGGGCGGGATGGCGGGAGCGGTACATGCCATAAGCCGTCAGAAGCATCCGATGATTTTTATGCGGCCAGAAATTGGCTGGATAAAACATGTAAGGGCAGCGTGAAATTCCCAATCGCTCCAGCGTGCTGTATTGCACATCTGGATTCAGCCGGTTTAATCGACCTTGAATGCAGTTGTGAATCACGCAGGTTTTTTCAGGCGGAAGCGACAGCGCCTGCATAGCAGACTGGCGCGTGTATTCGGAAACGCACACAATAGCATCAGCCTTTCGGGAGGCCTCCTTCATGAAGGCTTGACGGTGCTGAACCTCATGTGGCGAAAAAAAATGCGGAAATTCACGAAACTGCAAATCATGAATGACGGAGACGACAGGTATCCCGGGTTCTGCCAACACTGGATCGGTAAATGGACAAAATAACAAATCCACGCCCCGTTTTCTGAGAGAATGCGATTGAAAGAATTTATGATACAACTGAGTTATCAGGAGCGTCATATTTTGAAAACGGACAGACCAGCGGCCTTCTTCTTGAACGGTTCCTTCAGGACGACGCTTCCTGTGGATAACGCACAACCGATTCATAACCGGAGAATCCAGAATGCCAAGTTCCTTGTGATTCCAGGATGCGGTTAAAATCAAGAATCTGTCACCGGTCGCCAACCGCTGAAACCCTCTCAGAAGCTCCATAATCAACGGCTTTGCGCCGCCGTTTTCCCCCCATGGTACCGAGGGCGTCATATCAACAGCGATCAGTGCCATCGGGAGTTTCTCCATATGCAATCGTATTGTCCAGAGGTTTGACGCCGATCAGCCGCATTCGACGAGCAGCTCTCACCACGGGTGTATTCTCCAGAGCGCGATATGTTTGTTCCATCGTATCAAATTTTCGGCTTATCGTATCGAGACAACGTTCCAGATACTGAATCCGTTCGAGTCGTGCATTGCGATCTGCTTCGGATGTCTCAAGCCATGAAGTCAGTTGTACTATTTGCTCCCACCGGCGTTCACGATCTATGTTCGATTCCGTCAACTGAAGCGTCAAGGTGTCTATCTGCTCTAGTCGTTTTTCTCTGTCGAGGTTACTTTCTTTCAGTAGTGTTGTCAAATTCTGTATCTGAAGCTGTCGCTCGGTCTCGACTTGCGCCAACCGCGCTTCCCGTTCATTGAGAGCATCCAGTCTTGCTTTTCTATCAGCTTCCGATTCCGTCAACTGACGCGTCAACTCCTCGATCTGCTCCAACCGCTTTCGACGGTCTAATTCGGACTCTTTCAGCAGTGACTCGAGATGAAGAATATCATTTTGTTTCTTGATAAGTCCCCACTCTTTTGTCACCAAAGCCTTTCTTGCCGCATCGAGCCTGATATCAACGGACGAAGAATATATAGGGCTGACATCATATCCCAGCTTACCAACAGATCGCTTGAAATTTTTGACGATTTTATCTGAAATCTCGACGGATCTTCCACCATCCGGAATATCGGTAAACTGGCCGTGGTCAAACAGTGTGATCTCGTCTTCAATAATAGCTTCGGCTTCTTTGAAATAGTCATTCAGTCGGGTTTGGGTTTTCTGATCGGGATGATTTCTGAATCCGCCGAGCAGCGCATCCACGGTTATCAATCCGGCATACCTGAAAAAACGTCGCCATAACTCGAGATCACCGGCAAGTTCATAATTATGATCGATATATCCACCGGTTTTTTCCCATAACGATCTGCGCCAGAAAACGCTTTCCTGTTGAATGGTGGGGTCCCGGTATATCCGACTCAGATACATCTTTCTGGACCACAAAGGAATTTCGGGATAAATGTCACGGAGATTTCCATATGCATCCCAATTTGAAGGCCTGCCCATGATCCACTCGATATCATCGCGCTTCAAAAATACATATGCCGCGGAAAACAGGGCATCGGGATGGTATTTATCATCCGAATTCAACCACGCCATGATTTCGCCGCTGCTTCTTTTGAAACCTGTGTTCAGTGCCTGGTAATGGCCGCCATCGGATTCACTTTGCCAGTATGTCAGATATTTTTCGTATTTTCGGATAATTTCAGTCGAATTATCGGTGCTTCCGCCATCCATCACAATATATTCGAGATTGGGATAATTCTGACTCAATACGGAATCGATACATTCTTCGAGATATTGCCCCTGGTTGTAAGATGGTGTTACGATTGATATTTTAGGCAGTCCGTGCAAAATGATGTTAAAGGGCATCAGGTCTTCCGTTCCGAATGATCGTCCCTTCATGGCAGTCTTCGCTTTTTGATAAATATCCGGATCGCCCTTATGCACGTGATTACCTGAAATTTCACCGGCCAGCATTTTTCTGACCGTATGCTTCACAGCCTCAGGATCAATCTGCTTGATACACGGCGCATCTTCAAAAATACAGTACTCCCATCTACAATAAAAACATGGCAATTCCTGTGTGAACACCGCGGACACTTCGGCAGAAGGCAAGAAACGCGGCCAGGTTCCTCCGCCCATAAGCGCAATCAACGGTTTATTCAACGCCGCGGCAATGTGCATCGGACCTGTATCATTGCCGAAATACAGCATAGACGCACCAAGAATTCCGACAAGCACATCCATATCTGTCTGCTGACCAACCCAAACCCTGCAACAATCAGGTTTTTTTACATCCGTCAAGATATCGTTTATGCTGTCCAGCTCGGTTTCATGACATATGACAAGCACTGCCAGGCCACATCTGTCTATAATAAAATCAATCAATGCGGCATAATTCCGAATAGACCATGTCTTCATCCGGACATTGGAGATTCCTGCCGGGCAGACAATCACATAATTACCCCTTTCGATACCCATATTTTCGAGTGCATTATCCGTTTTCTTGATAATCGAAGCATCAATAGCAATACATGGTCTGATTTCAATATCTTCACCGAGGAATATCGAAAGCAGCTTTCCGTTCTTGTCTATATCCCAATCTCTCTCCTCACTCTCAACGGCAACATCCAAAAGATCACCGTCAACAGCAGGCAACAGTACCCCAATTTTTTTATCATACGGAAAGCATATACCCTTAAATCCATATCTCCGCGATGTTCTGAATTTTCTTAATATCCATTCATCCAGAAATGTCCGCTGATATGGGCAGCAAATGATATCGTCCGGATCAAAATTCCTGATTTCTTCTGTCAGTTGTTCAAGTTTCAGGGAAATTGACTCCGTAATTTCCCTGTATGGATTGATATCAACGGTCATTACCGACAGTCGTTCGTCAAGCACCGGCAAAATATTTTCAAATCCCTTTCTAACCGCTACAGTCACCTGATACCCTTTTTGCACCAGAACTGTAAACAACGGCTGCCGCAATACAATATCGCCGAGAGAATCAAAGGATAACATCAGGATTTTACCCTTGCATGTTCCCTCCTGAATCAATGCCTCACTTGATTTCATTTTCATGCCATATTTCGATTTCAATACGTTTCTGCAGATCAAAACTTTCAGAAAAACAATTTCACTGCGTTATCGGTCAGAAATATACAACAATATTATATCCTCTCTGCTGCCTTGTGAGATGAATAACGCTGGCAATTCTTCTCATAACTGGACATCCTCCGCAGCGCTGTATATTTTGATCCCCAGTCTTTCCGCAACAGGCACTGCGTTAGGCGCTACCATCGGCGAAATAACAATCAGCTCTGTAGCCTTGCGCTGATGTCGCTCCTCATAAAATCGGGCTTTTTTCTCAAATGTGTACATCTCGGGTTTACTCATCGAAGATTTTATTTCGGCAATGATCAATACCCCGTTTTTGATAATCACATCCAGCTCGATTTGATCCGGCCGGCCAAACACCACTCCGGCGTCATCATATTCAGTGACATTCAAGACCTCCACGTCTGTGAATTTTTCCAGAATGCCTTTCAGCGCATTGCGGAAAGCCCGTTCTGTATGCAGCCCCCAACGCGCCCCTAACGCCCCGATCGTACTGTCATGTTTTTTGGCCAAAGCCCGAATATCCGCCAGCATTTCATTGATGACGTCCTGATTGGCATCCCACTTCTGATTCTGTTCATTCCACTTCCGGTTCTGCTCCTCCTGGTTTATTCTCAACGTCTGATGTAGTTCATCCCACTTCCGGTTCTGCTCTTCCTGGTTCATTCTCAGCGTCTGATGTAGTTCTTTCCACTTCTGATTCTGGTCTTCCCACTTCCGGCTTTCCGCCTCACGATCGCGTCGCAACTCGTCCATAATACGATCAAAACGATCTTCTGTCTGGATTTTATCGGCAAAATGCCGGCGCGAAAGCTGTATCAAAAAGCGATGTATTTCTGGATCCTCTTCTATGATTGCCGGCAGTTCCTTCAAAATAATTTCTTTGATCTGCTGAGTGGTCGGCATGGCAGTGTCCCTCCCCACAAAAGAATAATCAATGATTTGAAAAGCAAGAGGATACTGTAAAGTTTTTGATGGAAAATGCCAACGATCTCGAATCCAATGGCACTGTTACGGAACTTTTATAAGAGTAAAAGGTCAGCGTATGTATCCCTTTTCGAATATCTACAGGCACTGGAGGCGGACTTTTAAATCCGGACCAGTTGATGTCTATCACCATCACCTCCCGGTCATCCAATAACATATGTACCTTGTTATCCGGAGGCGCAGAAGCAATTTCAAACTGAATATGAGTCGTATGATCCTTGTTGCAGTGAAGTTCAATGAAACCCTGATGGTCACTCCATCGCCAGCATCCGGAAGCGTCTGATTCCTCATCGAACCAGCCGGAAAGGAATCTGGCGGTACAGGGCGGCTCCCTGAACTCTTTTTGCAATACCGCCGCGCCGACCACGTAGCCATGATGAGGTGCGGATGTTTTATGCCAGGATAAAAACGCCGGAATATCGTCAAGATTCCATTCAGGTCCGCTCTGATTTCCAAAGGCGGGATGCATCCAGATGGTGGTTTCAAATTCTTGCATCGTCAATGCCGCGCCATTCCATTCGGGAAAAGACATCCCCATCTCCGGTTCGCAAATATCGAAAGAGATGGCCAGAAAAGCACCCGGTTTCAGGACGCGGTTGATTTCATCAATGACTTTAATCTTATCCGGCTGGTGTTCGATCACCGAAAAGCTGGTCAGTATATCCACCGACGCATCCGGAATCGGCAGTATCTCGTCACTGACGATGCGCCACTGAACATCCAACTGAAACCTGTCTCGTAATTTTTCCCAGACAGGAATCCATTGGGCATCAGTTTCGATCAGAGTCACCCTGGCTCCCAGCAAAGCGATCAGCCACGGCATGGGAGATATTTCACTGCCCATATCCACGAGATGTTTTCCCTGCCATTTGATTTTATAAAGGATATTGCACCAGAGCCAGGGATATTCCCATATTTTCGACCAATTGGTAAAGACACGAAGTCCCCATTGAACGGCCAGACCGTTTACCATAGCCATAAATGCTCGAAAGCCTGTGGACTCCAGTTCGCTCACGGAAGCCAGCCTTACCGAAGAAGCAATATCTGCTCCCTCTGCTACTGCAAAACCCGGCTGGTATCCAATATTTTCTTCGGAAAGTTGCTGAACAAAATACTTGTTATTCATGGCCCGTAATCTCATTTGTTTTCGTATTTTCAGCAGGTGGCTGCGCCAGTACGCTCCTCTGTCCAGAGCATCTGTCACACTGAAATAGATATCATCCGGGTCGGCCCGATCCATATCGCCTACCGGGCTCATTCCCAGCTCTTCGATCAACCCCGACAGTTTCTGACCTCTGGCGAAACTGACAGGGACTGTACCGGCCATCACGCTTTCTATGGTAAAATGATATCGCTGGGACAGACTGACATCCACCTGTGAAAGCAGCCCTATCATTTCATCCGGGTGGTAATACCGATTGGGCAGAAAAATCGGGGATGTTTCCATCATGCCCATCACAACTTCAGCCGCTGCTCGATCGAAATATGCGCCTTCCCGAACTTCATTGCACATGAATACAATCTGCGCGTTCTGATCTATGGCAACACGATCCAGCGCAATAGCCAGATTTTTGTATAACGCGGCATTGTTTCCCCATACTTCACGCACCACATTGACGCCCACAAGAGGTCTGGCGATATCGACTCCCAAAAGTGCCCATTGAGATGAAGCCCACGATGTTGCATCCGTAACCGGTTCGTAGAGCCATGCCAGATCCGATGCCACCATAATACGGTCACCCGGAACACCCAATGCCGTCAGGGCATGAAGACAAGCAGCAGAGCGAACCGTCCAGGATGATATCGGCAAAAACGCATCGTGAAATATCTGCATGGCTTCCGGATCTTTCAGCTGGTCCACCCCAACCCCAACGGCATGCACCGGAATTTTGTTCCCATGACAATATGTCAAACGTTCCTTTAATGCGCGCAGCGGCCAGTCCAGCCCCACCAGTTCCGATACAGGTGTTCCACCCACCAGCAGTACAGCCTGTGAAGATGATACATATCGCTCACACTTCTCATTATCGAGCCATGATACATACCGATATGTTTTAGGAAACCATAAAATCGCGGGGCTATTCTCATCCCATACTTCTACACTGCTCCATCCGACAGGTTGAACCAGATTTAAAAATCCCAACATCATCAACTCATCGCCGATATTTCCGGCCGCCAGTCCGCTGAACATCTGGTGGGTTTGCACCTGAAGGGGAAATGGAATCATTTTAAAGTCGATCGGATCATCGTTGTAAGGCATAACAGGCGCAAGTTGTTGTGCCAATATTTTGTCGAACTGCGCCATATCATCACAGGCCCCGGCTCAATCGAACAGATCACAAATTGATGGTCATGGGAAGTTGCGCCATGCCGTAGAATGGAAAAGGATTGGCCGGATCCGCGGACACCGAAATCGGCCCCAGCATTTCGCGCCGATCATGAACAAACCCGTAATTGACGCCCTCCTGGCTGGGTTCCGAAGTCCCGATGCTGAAGGTGTATTCCCCAGGCTGCACCGAAAACGTCAATTTCCAGCTCACGATATATTCCTGATCCGGCGTCATATCCGGCAACCGGCGTCCTAACTGACGGGTTCCGGCGGCAAACACCAGATTACCCAACCGGTCGAAAAGATGAATACCGACGCTGGGATCATAGACAGTTTCTTTCGCTCGAATCAACACATGAAACATCAGATATTTCATCATGCGAACTTCCAGCGTATCATCAAGACGGTCATTGGTTACCCGCACGGCGACAATTTCGAGACCCCCGGCGCCATGTCGGGGGTGATGCTCCTGGATGATATTGTGTTCCCGTATTCGGGCCGCTAACCCCTTGTCTTCACGCGGGATATGGGGCATGACCGCATCGGATGCCGATTCGGCAGTCGAATGCCGAGTTCCGATCCGACTGAAATACCTGCTGACAACTTCTTCCGGCGGACCGGCGCAATCCAGTTCCCCATTATTCAGTAATACCGCACGGCTGCAAATATTCATGACCGCTGTGGTGTCGTGAGACACGAACAGGCAGGAAACGCCGCGGGAGATGATCTCTCGGATCTTTGCAAAGCATTTCTGCTGAAAGAAAATATCGCCAACACTGAGCGCTTCATCCACCACCAGAATATCCGGTTCGATGCAGATCTGAACCGCAAAGGCCAGTCTTACGAACATCCCGCTGGAATATACCTTGACCGGCTGATCCATAAAATGGCCGATATCGGCAAAGGCTGCGATTTCGTCAAACCGCTGCGCCATCTCCGCATAGCTGAACCCCATGATCGAGCCATTCAAAAAGACGTTTTCACGACCCGTAAACTCGGGATTGAAACCGCTCCCCAGCTCTAAAAGCGAGGCGATTCTCCCGGCTGCCGTTACTTCACCGCAGGTCGGCGTCAAAATGCCGCATATCAGTTGCAGCAAGGTGGATTTACCCGAGCCGTTTCTGCCGATAACGCCAAGCGCCTCTCCTTTATGAACATCGAAGGAAATATCACGAAGCGCCCAGAAATCCCGATAATACTTGCGTTTTCGAAAAAATGTCTGCTTCAGCCTGTCTTTTGGATTTTCATAGATATGATAACATTTTCCCAGGCGATCAACATGAATGACAGGTTCAGATGACATCCGCAAAACCTTTTCTCAGTTTCTGGAAAACGACCATGCCGGCCCAGGCGATTCCCATACTGACGATATAATAAACCGCCAACTGGCTCCATGCCGGCATATGACCCCAGATGGCGACAGCCCGCGTCTGTTCGATGATAACTGTCAGAGGATTTAGATAAAACAGCAGACGGTAATGCGCCGGCAGCCGATCCAGCGGATAAAACACCGGCCCCATAAACATCAGAATCATTGTAACGATGACAATGGTCTGCCCCACATCACGCAAATATACGCCGATGGCAGTCAGTATCCATGAAAACCCCATAATGAGAAACATCAGCGGCAAAAAAATAAGCGGCAAAAAAATGATGGTCCACTGAATATACCCGTGCACCAGCGTAAAAAAAACGATCAGTACCGCCAGACTGACGGCCGTATGAAACAGGGCAGATCCCATGGCCACCCATGGCAGAATCTCCAAGGGGAAAATCACTTTCTTGACGTAATTGACATTGCCCAGAATCAGCCCCGGCGCCCGGTTGAGGCACTCGGCAAACCAGCCGTGAACAATCAGTCCGGCAAACAAAATGACAGGGAAATCGGTCTGGCCTGCCGCGCCTTCACTCCAGCGTGATTTCAGCATGAATCCGAATGCGAACGTATAAACCGCCAGCATCAGAATCGGATTCAGCAATGACCACAACAGGCCCATGACAGACCCTCGATACCGGGCCTCAATATCCCGGCGGGCAAGCTGACCGATCAGTCCCCGGTATTGCCAGAAACTCTTCCACACATACAGGGGCGATATCGAAAAACGTCTTTCCATAATGTTCGGATCCGGCTACTTTGATTTAAAAAGCTCTTTTAATCCGCTGGACGGAGTGTCTTCGCACAATCCGGAAGCGGTTCCTGAAAACATCGGGCAATCCTCTTTGGGAGGAGCCGACGCGGCGACATCCGACCAAAAAGGCGCGCGGGTGGTCAGAAACGGGATATGAGTCACGCCAATACGGCTTAACGCCGACATGTTTTTAAACGTATTCAGCATCGTACGAAAATATGCCATATCATATGTCATCGCAGGAACTTTAGCCTGCTCGCATAAACTCAGCGATTCCTTTAAAGGCTTTCCGTGTTTCAACTCCTCTTCAAGCAGTATGATCCTTTGGGTGTCTTCTGAATTTTTGGCAATGGGATACAGCGCAATCTGCGCCTCTATATCGCTTTTGGTCAACAAAGCAGCGATCATTTCCCTGCAGGCAGGGCACGTCGGTGAAAAATAAAGATGCACCGGCGCTGCATCCGTACCGTACACTGGCCATGGCGAAATGGCTTCCTTGGCAGCGGAAACGCCATTGACAAAAAACAGCAGGAACCATGCCGCCAATACCCATCGCGTCCATGGCGGTTTGCCCTGAACCATCGCTGCTCGCATGACAGCGCCGAAAAACACCGCTACAATCAGACACTGCATACATGGCCACAATAGAATCTGTATCACCAGAAACACCATGTCGAGTATCAGAAAAAAAGCGGCCGTTGCCGTCAGATATCGCCCCTGCCACCCCGTCGCACAACAGGTCAGCATCAGAAAAGCAGCGCCCCCGAACCAGTAAAGAGAAATCCCCCCCACCGAAAGCCCTTCATACACACTGCATCCCTGTGTAACACAAACCGCATCCGTCATCTTGAAGGCGGACAACAGACAAAACAAAAGGCCGAAAACGGACAGCCCAATGGCCGGAATCCTGTTTTTTATGGTTTTCATGGCATCAATTCATTAAACTTGGGGAAATTACCCCCTTCGATCATATATCCATCCACAAAGGTCACAGGCGTCCCCATGATTCCGATATTTTTAGCCTCCAACTGTTCTTTTTGAATCGCCGGGGCATATTCGCTCTGGAGCTTTTTGGCCACAGCGTCCAGATTATTCCCCCAGTCTTTTTTGAGCGCCGGAAATTCCGCGGCATACTGTTTCAGAATATCCACCGGCGATTTGCCGGAATTCAGTCGGGTATATGAAAAATTGATGATGTCAAACACATTCATACCCTTCCGCCGGGCGAACTCCAGAACCGCACAGGCAATTTCAGATTCCGTATGAATGGGATAATAGGACATTTTCAATGATTTGAGCTTATCCTTATGCTGAGACAGATATTCCCACACATGTCTGCAATAGGGACAAAACGGATCTGAGATCAACACGATATCATGCGTTCCGGCTCCCTTATACACCTCGTTGCCCAACCCCTTTTCCGGCAGAGATACCCTCCGGAGTTCCATCATCACCTGACTCAGCGCCGTAAAGCCTGTATTCATATCCAGAATATCCGAATACTGTACGGTCAGCGTGGGATCCACCACCAGATACAAAAATTCATTCTGTTGATCGGGAAGTACAGGCAATATCTTGATGCGAACGGCATACAGCGTTTGCCCTACTATCTGAAATGCGATTTTCTTCTCCACGATCACCTTGCTGATATCAAAATTTTTATACGCATCATTCTTACCCGCATTGGCTCTCTGAATACGAGAAACGATTTTTTCTTTCAGCAGCGCGTCATTCAGCTCCGGCACTTTTACCGGAGGCGTGTCCGTCTGCGCCCATGCCGCGGGAAGCGCCAGCAGCATATAGACAAGTAAAATACATAGTCCCATTTGATGATGTTGAATACGCATATCCAATGTTCCTGTTCCCTTATTGGACGACTTCTTGTGAAGCCATTTTATTTTGCAACTGTGGACTCTGGTGTGACAACGGGTTTATACTGTTTGATCATCTCTTTGGCATGATTCAGGTCTTCCGGAGACAACAGCGATTCAAGTTCCTTACACTTGCCTTTAATCATCTCTGTAAAGTCTTTCGACAACCTGTGCTCACTGAGACTGTACCAGTAATATGCCTGAACCATATCTTTCTGGATGCCATTTCCTTTTTCATACATGATGGCAAGATTGAACATCGCCGGCGGATATCCCTGCTCCGCAGCTTTCTGATACCAGTGAACAGACTGTTCAGCATTCTGTTTAACCCCGCGACCCTTTTCGTACATCACGCCCAGATACCATTCTGCCTGCGGAAATCCCTGCCCTGCGGATTTGGCTATCCATTCCGCCGCCTTGTCGTTATCCGGCGATGTTCCCTGCCCCTGGGCATACATGTCACCCACTTTGAACTGCACCAGCTTATTTCCATGGGTTGCCGCCTGCGTGTACCAGTACAGCGCCTTTGTCAGGTCTTTCTTTACTCCCGCCCCGGATTCATACATGGCTCCCAGATTGTACTGCGCCTTGTCATATCCCTGTTCCGCAGCCTTGGTGTACCAGTCCACCGCTGTGGCGTCATTTTCCGAAACCCCGGTTCCGAGCTGATACAAAAGCGCCAGATTGTACTGGGCGTACATATCGCCCTGATTCGCGGCTTTTTCATACCACTCGATGGCTCTGGACGGATCCGCCTTCACGTCCCTGCCTTCATCATATATCAGCCCTATTTGAAACTGGGCATCCTTATTTCCCTGATCCGCGGACCGGTTCAGCCAGTTCAGGCCAGAGTCAACACTTTTCTTCACGCCGACACCGTCGCAATACATTCTTCCCACCTGATACTGAGCAGCCGCATCCCCTTTTTCAGCCTGCATCATGGCCTGACTGAAAGCTTTTTCAGGAGTGACTGCCGCATCTTTCTGTGAATATTCCATCCCACAGCCCAGAACAAGCCCTGTCATGATAATAACCATTACGCTCCGCACCCACTGCTGTTTCATTTTTCCTCCATGCTGTGATATCATTCATTCGTTTTATTTAAAAAGTCCGGATGCTGCGCCAACGCTGCCATCCTTCGTCGTTGCGGCGTACCCAAAAGTACGCCTCACTCCTCAGGCTTTGAGCGCCTTGCCTGCGAACTTTTTACAAAGCCGTCCCAAAATCGACTTTTTACGAGGCCATCTTATTTTATATTGACTGAATTTATATGGAAACGGTATTGTGAAGACATATAACACTGCCGGAACAATTCCGGACGTCTCCATTTCGATAGGCAATAAACGGATGTCTGATCTATGCAAAAAACCATTTCCATCTGTATCCCAGTATATAATGAATCGGTTAATATACCCATAGCTGTTCAGGAAGTCGAGACTTTATTTCAGCATCAACTTTCCGATTATCTTCTTGAAATCATCATCACAGACAATGCATCCACCGACAACACCTGGCAGGTGGTTCAGGATATGGCGGCATCCCGGCCACACCTGCGTGCGTTTCGCTTTTCGAGAAATTTCGGCTATCAGAATTCCGTATTTGCCGGGCTGTCGATGTCCACCGGAGACGCTGTTATCGAACTGGATGCGGATCTTGAAGATCCACCTGCGATTATACCAGAATTTGTTTCCAGATGGGAAGAAGGATATGACATTGTTTATGGGGTGCGTTCCAAAAGGTACGGATCAAAGTTTTTTTTATGGAGTGTCGAGCGTTTCTACAGAATGCTGAACAGCATATCGGATATTCATATTCCTGAAAACGCGGGGGACTTCAGGCTGCTGGATCGCAAGGTGGTGGATATTTTGAAGGAACTTCCGGAGAGAAATCTGTACTTAAGAGGGCTGGTGTCCTTTATCGGCTTCCGTCAATGTCCGGTACTGTATGAAAGAAATGAACGGCTAAACGGCAAAAGCAAATTCAAGATCATGCACTATGTGGTACTGGCCATCGATGCGCTGACATCGTTTTCCAAAAAACCGCTTCGGCTCATCGGGATTCTGGGTATTCTGCTGTTTATATTTTCAAGCATGCTGGCGCTGAACTATCTTATCGGATATCTGATCAGCGGCAGTGAGGCCCGCGGTTTCACCACCCTGGTGATTCTGACACTGTTTCTTCACAGCACCACATTTATTTTCCTTGGCGTGCTGGGCGAATATCTCAGCCGCATATTTGATGATGCCAAATTCAGACCCCGCGCCATTATCCGGGACACCATCCACGCGGATCAACATCCGCCCTTTGTATGAAAAAAAGCAAAGCTATCGATACTGTCCACTGATACAATCTGCCCCCCCTCTCTCAGCAGGAGAGAGGGGGGAAAGTTCAAGTAGAAAAACCATTATCCGCTCTTTAAATGCCGCTTCAACGTGTCAATGACACCGGTGATCGGATCCCGGCTGAAAGGCAGGATATCCGGATCGGTTCGCTGGAATGTTTCTGTCCTGTTTTCCCCTGCACTGGCCGGGACATCGCCTATCTGCAACAGCCCTTCCCTCTTGAATTCCCGGAAAATCGCCGACGCCAGATCTCTCAATCGTACAGCATCACCGGAACTGATCTCAAGAACCGGCCCCCAAAGCCATTCTTTCCGGAACAGCCGGAAAACGCACTCCGCAATATCTTCCACATGGTGATATTCCCGCAGTTGCTCTCCCGAAGACATTTTAAACGGAGAACCGGATTTAAGCGCTTCGGCGATCTGCCCCAGAAACATTCGAGGATGCAGGGGCAGTCCGTACAGCGTATGCAGTCTGAGATGCAATATTCCGCCGGAATATGGACGTTGCCGGGAAAAATCTGAAATCCACTGGCTCAGCAGATATTTGGACATGAAATAGGCGTTGTGGAATACCGCTGCATCGAATCTTTCATGGATGGTGCCAAATGTCATACATCTGGAACCAGGATACTTCGAGACAACCTGTATCAGATTTCTGGGAAATTCCAGATTCGAATGGCGCAGTTGCGCTGAATCCGGGCTGTTGATCAGGCCGCTGGCGACAATGACGTCACAATCGATCAGATCTCCCAGTTTCTCTTCAAGACATCCGGTCAGACGGTGAACATCCAAACCCACATCCGGATTGCCGATTTCGCTCCAGGGAATGGTATATATTTTTTCTGAAAAGCCTGTTTCAACGCCAAAACGGTTGAAAATCGCTTTCCCGAGCAATCCCGAAGCGCCCAAAATCAGCGTTTTTCTGTGATCAAGCTTCAAGTAATCCTCTGATATTGCGTAATTTGCGCTTCCATCATCCTCTGACACGAGAGCGGATTCCGGTGATACGCCTTATACCAGTCCACCGTCCACGCTATGGCTTCTTTCAGATTCAGTCTCGGTGTCCATTCTAACAAAATTCTCGCCTTACTGCAATCCAGTTTCAGCCATCCGGCTTCGTGAGGGTGCCGCCGGGCATCCTGTGTGAAGCCCACGCCGTCTCCCCACAGCAGCGCCATCTGCTCTACAATCCATCCGACCGGTCTGGCGTCCGTGTCGGATGGACCGAAATTCCATGACTGCGCATAGCGGGGACCACCCTGATAGAGTTTTTCCGCCAGGCGGAGATATCCGGATAAAGGCTCCAGAACATGCTGCCACGGTCTTACCGCATCCGGACAGCGGATTTCAACCCTTCTGTTTTGCATAAAGGCTCTGATAATATCCGGCACCAGACGATCTTCCGCCCAGTCTCCGCCGCCTATCACATTTCCAGCCCGTGCAGATGCCACCGCTGTATGATGCAAATCGTATTGGTCCGGATTGAAAAAAGCCTGCCGGTAACTGGCAGTCACCAGCTCTGCGCACCCTTTGCTGCATGAATAGGGATCGTAGCCGCCCATAGGGTCTGTTTCCCGGTATCCCCATACCCATTCCCGATTTTCGTAGCATTTATCACTGGTAACATTGACAACAGCCCGGACGCATCCGGACAGCCGAACCGCCTCAAAGAGGTTGACGGTGCCCATAATATTGGTGGCATAGGTTTCCGCAGGATTGTTGTACGAACGCCTGACCAGAGCTTGGGCTGCCATATGAATGACGATTTCCGGACGGAAATTCGTAAAGATATCCTGAAATGACGTCATATCCCGGATGTCTCCCTCAACGGAAACCATGCCTTCTGCGGCGTGAGTCAACTCAAACAGACTGGGAGATGTCGGCGGTGAAAGCGCAAACCCGGCAACCTGAGCCCCCATCAGTTTCAGCCAGTGAACCAGCCATGTGCCCTTAAATCCGGTATGACCGGTTACCAGCACCCGTTTGTTTTTCCAGAAATCGCTTATCGGCATAGGTTTCCTGTCGGTCACAGCAAATTAAGCTGATGCATCAGTTCTTTTAATTCCGGCATCTTTTCAGCCACCTGACGCAACAGTTCCGTAATTTTATTCACTCGTTCCTCATAATCCTGCCGTCTCTCCTCGTGAGGCTTGAACACAATGCGCGCCTCTTCCCGAGCCTGAAGCAGGATAGAACGACGATCCCACCATGCAAACCCGAATATCGCCGTGAACATGGCCGTAAATATACCGGACAGAATATAGAGTATTATGGATATCTGTTCGAAGCGCTTGTCCATATCCTCGAATCTTGTTTCGAGTCGAATCATTCTGTCACGATCCGCCTGCGTAAAACCGCTGTCAGCCAGTACCGGTGTTATCAGAGACAGCCACACCGCCATTATCAGCAGGAATATGCGCATATCCGCGTACCTCCATATTTCGACTTTTGGTGAGGTAAACTCCTATGAATATAGTCTGAAAATCAATATCCTCAATAACGTTTTTATGAAACACCGCGTCTGACCGAGCAGGATATCGGCCCGGCTGAGGGTATATCTATTTTCCGCTGCAACAAGGTCAATCATTTTCAGATAGTCACCCAATTGCCTGAAATTCAGCCGTGCGCTCCAGGAATTCTGTGAAATTCGGAATGAGCATAAGGGCTCGCTGATAATATAGATATCGGACTTAGAAAGCAATCGTATCCAGAAATCCAGATCAATCACATATGGCGCAACCGCCCGATACCCGCCATTTTTTTTCGCCATATCCGACCGGAACAGACCTGCCGCCGGTTCACCGACAGGATTATTGCCGCTCCGGATAATTTCCTTTATTATTTGCCTTCCGTCATACCGGCCGGAAAGTTTTCCGAATGAGCGCCGCAGAATTTTCCGGTTCTGTGAATTAATGATAAACCGGGAGCAACTGACCAGTCCGACATTGGCAAATCGTGGATCTTCCAGTACGGCCGCCTGCTTTGCTATACAGTCTTTTTCCAGCAGATCATCACAGCAGGCCAGTTTGATGTATTTGCCTCTGGCCTCAGCCAATGCCCGATTCCAGTTTTTTTCCGGCCCCATGTTTTCTTCGTTGACGATCAAACGTATTCGGGGATCCCTGAAACGCAGCACTCTGGATACGGACGCATCCGTTGATCGATCGTCAGTGATAATGACTTCAAGATTATGATAACTTTGCTCCAGCACTGAGCGCAGAGTATCTTCTATAAATGGTTCCGCATTATACAGAGGTATTAAAATCGAAATCAATGGTTCTGGCATGATGTATTTCACTCACTCATGAAGAAAGAAAAAAAACTGTTTACCCAAAATCATGCGTAGGTTCATCTTCCATCTTATCCATCGGTAACACGAAAAGGCCAAGGTTTCAAGCCGATTCTAAAGGGCATTCTTACCAGTGACAGTCTGGAATAAACATCTGTTCACAGAGAGGGCAAAAGTAAAACAGATTATTGAGCCGGCTGGCGACACAGATGTGTCATCTGTTCAACCGATGCTGATACCTAAGACCGTGCTTCGACATTCTTCGGCAGGGATAAAAAGCGCAAATTGTACCTGCCTCAAACCCATTTCTCATTTTTTCTTTCTATCCGCATATTTCTGACATAATTGCGGTAAAAATAACGCCATTGGGTGTTGCGGCTGATTGAAGCATCTTCGTAAAGCCGGCGCATAAAATAACAAATATGTTTTTTTAGCTCGCATTATTAAACATATTTGTCATTAATATTTTAAAATATGATTTTTTGACATTTCGGTTCAAGTAGCGACATAAAGTCAATTCAAGTAGTTAATGCAATGGCCAAGCATTTATCTGTCATGGCACGCCTATTGCTGATCAATCCGCAACAATCTTTTGAGCAACAGCAGAAAAAAAATAATACTGCATAATCAATGGTAAAGGAGATTCTTCATGAAACTGAAATTCAGGATGATGTTTTTAACCTTGACGATGATTTTCGCGCCAGCGTCTCTGGCATTTGCCGGAGATGCCGCCATTAATTCCGGCGACACCGCATGGATGATCGTATCCACTGCGCTGGTAATGATGATGACACCCGCCGGTCTGGCGTTATTTTATGGCGGCATGTCCCGCTACAAGAACCTGCTTAATACGGTTGCCATGACATTTATGGCGTACTGTATTGCAAGTGTGCTATGGGTTTTCATCGGATACACTCTGGCGTTCGGACCGGATGTCGGTGGTTTTATCGGCAGTCTGGAACATATTGGAATGCACGGCATTACAGTAAAAAGCGTGACGGGCACCATTCCTACCTATGTCTTTGCATTGTTTCAGATGACGTTTGCCGGAATAACGGTGGCGCTGATACTGGGTTCCATTGTGGACCGCATGAAATTTTCCGCATGGCTGCTGTTTACGGCGCTGTGGGTGATTATTATCTATTGCCCGATCGCACATTGGGTGTGGGGCGGCGGCTGGCTGGCCCAAATTGGGGCGCTGGACTTTGCAGGCGGAAACGTGGTACATATTAATGCTGGTGTTGCCGGGCTGGTATTGTCTCTGATGCTGGGAAAACGCATCGGTTACGGCAAAGAAACCATGTTCCCCTCCAGCATCGCGCTGACGGGACTGGGAGCAGCGCTGCTCTGGTTCGGCTGGTTCGGATTTAACGCCGGAAGTCAGCTGGCTGCGGATGGACTGGCCGGTTCCGCATTTCTGACGACCAATACATCGGCGGCCATGGGCGGCATCGCGTGGATGTTTACAGAATGGTATGTCACCAAGAAACCGACGTTACTTGGTATTGCATCAGGAGTTGTAGCCGGACTGGTCTCCATTACCCCCGCATCCGGATTTGTCGATTTGCAGGGAGCGCTCATTATCGGTCTGGTCGCCGGAGTGCTGGGGTTTAACAGCGTATCCAAACTAAAGCATAAACTGGGATATGATGATTCTCTGGACGCTTTTGGCGTACATGGTTTGTGCGGCGTCTGGGGCGCTCTGGCAACTGGTATTTTTGCCAATCCGTCCGTCAATCCGAATGGAACCGGCTTGCTGTATGGAAATCCCAAGCAGTTGATGATACAGGCTATTTCCATTCTGGCAACAGCCGGGTTTACCGCAATCGGCACTTGGGCCGTTGTCTGCATTACCCGTATGATCGTCGGCGGACTGCGGGTGGAAAGAGACGATGAAATCGCCGGTCTGGATAATTCCCAGCATGGAGAGCGGGCGTTTGAAATCCTGATTTCATAATGATGAAATTGTGATATACTCCAGGTGATTTCTTTTTCCCAACACCATACAATCGGAGGCTGTAATGAAGAAAATCGAAGCAATCATAAAACCGTTCAAACTGGATGATGTCAAAGAAGCCTTAAACGAACTGGGTATTCAGGGCATGACCATCTCCGAAGTCAAAGGCTACGGCCGGCAGAAAGGACACAAGGAAATCTATCGGGGCGCTGAGTATATCGTTGATTTTATACCGAAGATAAAGATAGAGATTGTCATTGAGGCCAAAATGGTGGACCAGGTTGTGGACAAAATCCGAACTTCTGCCAGTACAGGCAAAATCGGCGACGGTAAAATATTCGTCACTCCGGTCGAGCAGGCTGTTCGCGTGCGAACCGGAGAAAAAGGAATGGATGCGCTTTGATATTTATAGGTTTTGGTCATCGTTATGGCGGTGGACATTGCGGCCGCCATTCAGAGAGGAGATATTCTGTTGCCTGTGAAACTCCATACCATCATCGATGCTCCCGGTATTGACCGGATGCTGACCCGTATGACCCACGAAATTCTCGAGGTCCACAAAGGCGCGGAAAAACTGACGCTGATCGGTATCCAGACCCGCGGGGTGCATATGGCCAGACGCCTTCAGAAGCGCATCCAGGCTATCGAAGGTATTGAAGCACCTGTCGGAATACTGGATATTACCCTGTATCGGGATGACTGGACCCGTATCAGCCATCATCCGGTGATTCAGGCGACCGATATTTCCTTTTCATTGGATGACCGGGATATCATATTGATGGATGATGTCCTGTTTACCGGAAGAACCGTTCGAGCCGCCATGGATGCGCTGATCGATTTCGGCCGTCCTCAGCGGATTGAACTGGCGGTTCTGGTGGATCGGGGGCATCGCGAACTTCCCATTCAAGCCAATTACATTGGTAAAGTTGTGCCCACCCGGAAAACCGAAACCGTCAATGTCATGCTTTCAGAATCCGATGGCGTCGATCAGATCGTCGTGGAAGAAAGGAGCGAAGCTGATGGGAACTGAAGAGCACAGGGCAACGGCGCCTAAGCGTCTGGATATCGGCATTCTGTCCATTTCGACCACCCGGACGCTGGCTGAAGATAAAAGCGGCCACTGGATTCACCGGCAGGCGCAAAAAGAAGGCCATCAGGTGGTTTACCACCAGGTGATTCCCGATGATGCGCGGATAATTTCAACTACAATTTCAGACGTCATCCGTGAACATCATCCCCATGCGCTGCTGTTGACCGGGGGGACCGGCGCCAGCCCTCAAGATGTCACCATCGAAGCCGTACGTCCGCTGTTTTCCAAAGAGCTCAGTGCATTCGGCGTGTTGTTTGCACAGCTCAGCTTTGAGGAAATAGACGCTGCTGCGCTGCTGTCACGTGCGACGGCAGGCGTCATTGACAATGTGGCGGTGTTTTGTATGCCGGGTAGTCTGAATGCTTGCAAACTGGCCTGCAAGGCGCTCATTTTCCCTGAGCTGGGGCATCTGATCCGGCATATTCAGGAGAGATGATGCGGCGGTCGCAGGGGTGCTGTCCTTCCTTTCAAAAAGGGGGTGGCCTTGCCTTTCAAAACCAAAGACCTTTCCGGTGAATTTTACGCGCATTTCAAGATATTCCACGAACTGATGTCGATCAAGGTTCGGGAAATCCTTCTGGTGTCCAGTCCATACGATGCGTTCATTATGGAGGAAGATGGCAGTCTTGCATCGAGGATTATAAATGAATACAGCGGATTAAACCTAAGCCTTCCACCGCGTGTCATCCGGACGGATTCGGCGGCGGAAGCCCTTTCACTGCTGAAGCGAATCCGGTTTGATCTGGTTATCACCATGCCCAGACTGCATGAGATGGATGCATTTCAGCTTGGGCTGGCCATCAAAAAATCAAAGCCGCACCTTCCGGTGATTTTATTGAGCCACAGTATCCGCGGCATATATCCCTTTCCTGAAAACAAAGACTGCTCAGGCATTGATAAGATATATATCTGGTCTGGAAATTCCGACCTCCTGCTGGCGCTTGTCAAGAATACCGAAGATCGCCTGAACATAGACAGCGATACCCGAAAAGCCATGGTGCGGGTACTCGTTCTGATTGAAGATTCTCCCACATATTATTCGACGTTTCTGCCGCTGATTTACAAGGAAATCGTTCAGCAGACCCAGGCGGTGCTGGGCGTCGGGCTTAACGAGGAACACCGGTTGCTCCGGATGCGCTCAAGACCCAAGATTCTTCTGGCGGTCAATTATGATGAAGCTTCGGAGATGATCCAGAAGTATCAGCCCTATCTGATCGGCGTCATATCAGATACCCGGTTTCCGCGATCCGGCCGACTGGATGACAATGCGGGGGCAGCGCTTCTGACCCGCGTCCGGAAAGAAATTCCGGATTTGCCGCTGCTCCTTCTCAGCTCCGACCCGAAAAATCAGGTCAAAGCCGACGAAATTCCGGCGACATTTTTAAACAAGAATTCTCCGGATCTGTTGACGGAGCTTCACGGTTTTTTCCTGAATCATCTCGGGTTCGGTGACTTTGTATTTCGCATGCCGGATGGAACGGAAATTGACCGGGCTTCGAGTCTGCGGTCTCTCGAGCAGAAAGTATCCACGGTTCCGGATGAATCGCTGCTTTACCACGCCCGGCGAAATCATTTTTCCAACTGGCTGATGGCCCGGTCCGAAATTGCTCTGGCCTCAGCCTTTCGAAAGGTTCAGGCATCCGACTTCGGCAGTGTTTCGGAGATGCGGACATTTCTTGCCTCCAGTATCCGCAGGCTGCGGAAGGTTCAGCAAAAAGGAATTGTCGCCCGGTTCAATGCGCAGAATTTCGATGCGGAAATCATGGATTTCGTCAAGATCGGGGATGGATCTTTGGGAGGCAAGGCCAGAGGGCTTGCATTTTCATCGGCGCTGCTTCATCAGAACCTGTCTCTTTTCGAAAAATATCCGGATGTCACTATTCAAATACCCAGGACGCTGGTAATCACCACCCGCGGATTTGAATCGTTTATTCAGCAGAATCACCTGGAGTACTGCGCCAAATGCGATTTGCCGGATGAACGGGTATCGGAGATATTTCTCAGCGCCCGAATGCCGGACTGGATTATGGCAGAACTTGAGGTGTTTCTCAGTCAGGTGCGATATCCTCTGGCGGTGCGTTCCTCCAGCCTGCTCGAAGATGCCCAGTATCAACCCTATGCGGGCTTGTATGACACCTATATGATTTCCAACAATCATCTGGATTTTACCCGGCGCCTCGATCATCTCGTCATGGCCATAAAACGGGTGTACGCTTCGACCTATCACGAGAATCCGCGCGCATTTTCCCGCAGTACGATGCATCAGCCCCAGGAAGAATCGATGGCGGTCATCATTCAGCAGCTTGTCGGTGAGGTTTATGGAGAGTACTTTTATCCGGCGCTCTCAGGGGTGGCGCAGTCATATAATTTTTATCCGTTTTCCCCCATGTCCGCCGAAGACGGGATTGCCCATATTGCTTTAGGGTTCGGAAAGACCGTGGTTGAGGGAGAAAAAAGCATCCGGTTTTGCCCCCGCTATCCATCTGTCCTGCCGCAGTTCTCATCAGTGGAAGACATTCTGGCCAATGCGCAGAAGCATTTTTATGCACTGAAGATTTGTAATTATACAGAGCCCTGCAACCTGACGGGTAATTCCAATCTCGAAAAGCGGGAGGTAAACGATGCTGACGAAGAATTTCCGCTTCGTCTGCTTTCCGGCACATACTCTCCGGATGAACACCGCATTCGGGACAGCGGCGGTTTTCACGGACATAAAATATTGACGTTTGCGCAGATTCTCAAGTACAAGATATTTCCCTTGCCGGAACTTCTGATGGACATGATTGCACTGGGCGGTAAAGGCATGGGATGTCCGGTTGAAATTGAGTTTGCCGTCAATTTAGGCACTGAATTTCAGCGAAAGAAAGAATTTTTCTTTTTGCAGATGCGGCCGATGGCTGCAGAAGAAAGCCATTTCGATATTTCGATCGCTCCGGAAGATGAAAGGATAGCGATTTGTGTGTCCGGCCAGGCCCTGGGAAACGGTAGAAATGATGTCATCAGCGATGTGGTGTATATCAAACCGGAGAGTTTCGCGTTAGAAGCCATGTCACAGATGGCGGAAGAAATCGGGCGGATCAATGCCGCGCTGGTGAAGGAGAAAAGACCCTATCTGCTGATTGGGCCAGGCAGATGGGGTTCTGCAGACCGATGGCTGGGTATTCCTGTTCAGTGGCGCCATATTTCGGGCGTCGGCGCTATTGTTGAGCTGCATGACAGCAGCCTGAAGGTGGAATCTTCCCAAGGTTCGCATTTTCTACAAAATATTACATCTCTGGGAATTCCCTATATCACCATCAGCGATGATGGACAGGACAAGATAGACTGGGCATGGTTTCAGTCTCAGCAAGACGTGCAGGAGACCGCCTATGTGCGGCATATCCGTGCGCGGTCTCCTTTGACCATCACCATCGACGGCAGAAATTCCCGGTGTGTCATTCTTCCCTGAATCGTTTAAGAGAGAGGAGATCGATCATGAATGATATCTTGAAAATCATTATGGCCAGAGATCCTGGCGAAAAAGAATTCCATCAGGCCGTAAAAGAGGTGATGGAAACCGTTGAACCGGTTCTGGATCGTTACCCGGACTACAAACGTTCCGCCATACTGGAAAGGCTCGTTGAACCAGAGCGGATTATTCTGTTTCGCGTACCCTGGGTGGCCGACGACGGCAGCGTAAGGGTCAACCGCGGATATCGGATCGAAATGAACAGCGCTATCGGACCTTACAAGGGCGGCCTTCGGTTTCATCCCTCAGTGAATCTTGGCATTCTTAAATTTCTGGCGTTTGAACAGGTTTTTAAAAATGCGTTGACCACGCTCCCGATGGGAGGCGGTAAAGGGGGCGCTGATTTTGACCCCAAGGGAAAGTCCGATGACGAAGTGATGCGGTTCTGTCAGGCGTTCATGCTGGAATTGGCCCGACATATCGGACCCCATACAGACGTACCTGCCGGCGATATTGGGGTAGGTGCCAGAGAGATTGGTTTTCTTTTTGGCATGTACAAGAAAATCCGCAATGAATTCACAGGAGTGCTGACTGGAAAAGGTTTGGGATGGGGAGGAAGCCTGGTACGTCCGGAAGCCACCGGTTACGGCAATGTCTATTTCGCATCCGAAATGCTGGCCACCCGGGATGAAACACTGAGCGGGAAAATTTGCCTTGTCTCAGGATCCGGCAATGTCGCCCAGTTTACCGTGGAAAAACTCATTGATCTGGAGGCAAAAGTTGTTACTCTGTCCGATTCATCCGGATTTATTCACGATACGGACGGCATTGACCGGGACAAGCTGGCGTTTGTCAAGCGTCTGAAAAATATCAAGCGCGGCAGAATCCGTGAATATGTGGAAAAGTATCCAAAGGCTTCTTATATTCCGGCAGATGCAGCATTGAACCATAATCCGCTCTGGGCGATTCCGGCGGATTGCGCATTTCCCAGCGCCACCCAGAATGAAATCAACGGAGTGGATGCCGGTCATCTGATTCAAAATGGGGTCAAACTGGTGAGCGAAGGGGCCAACATGCCCTCTACTCCGGAAGCCATCACCGTGTTTCTGAATCACAAGCTTCTGTATGCTCCGGGAAAAGCCTCCAACGCCGGAGGCGTGGCTGTGTCCGGTCTGGAAATGTCCCAGAACAGCATGGGAATTGGCTGGCCCAGAGAAGAAGTTGACAGCAGGCTTCGAAGCATCATGAAAAGTATTCATCATACCTGTCTGGATGCCGCCGCCGAGCACGGAGCGCCGGGTAATTATATGGCGGGCGCCAATATCGCCGGTTTTGTCAAGGTAGTTAATGCCATGCTCGACCAGGGACTGGTCTGACACAGGCCAGATGCGGATAACGAACTGACCTGGCATCTATTCTGAAAAACGGAAAGCGTATCGGCGTTTTTCAGCCTGTCGGCGGCGGGTAATGTGTATGGAGAAATTTCCTGAATTATGCAAAATAAAAACGAAAAAATTCTTGAGACAGAACAAACGGATAATGCCCCCGGATGGCTGGATGTTGCCCGGGTTTATCTGAAAATCGGCACCATTGGATTTGGCGGAGGCTTTGCGGTGATGGATCTGATTCACAGCGAACTGGTTGAAAAACACCCGTGGCTGACTGAGCAGCGCTATCAGAATATGGTGGCCTTAGCAGAAATGGCTCCTGGCGCCCTTACGGTCAATTTACTGTCAGGCATTGCCTATCGACTGGGAGGCGTCAAAACAATGATACTGGCCACAACAGCACTGATTATGCCCTCTTTTGTTCTTATCACACTGCTTGCAGGAGCGTTTCTGGCCTGGCAGAACCATCCGATGGTCAAGGGAGCTTTGGATGGACTGACGGCGGGCGTTGTCGGACTGTTGCTGGCCGTAGTGTGGAGCATGGTAAAAAAAGCGCCTCGGCACTGGTGCTGCTTTGTTGTCGGGCTGCTGGCGTTTGTGCTGGGGATAGTCATGCCCATCAATCCCATCTGGCTGGTACTGATGGGTGGAATGGCGGGAGCGCTCAAGGTTGTTGTAGAGACCCTTCGTAACAGACATATCAACACACCATCGGAAAATAACGGAACAAAGTAACATGGACATAAGCCTGCTGTATAATCTGGCGCATTCTTTTTTTAAGGTGGGAATGTTTGGTTTTGGAGGTGGCTTTGCTATGGTGCCTCTGATGCAGAACGTCGTGCATCAAAACGCGTGGCTTACACCTGTACAGTTTGCTGCAGCCATTGCTCTCGGTCAGGTGACGCCCGGGCCTGTAGCTATCAGCGCGACCTTTATCGGCTATAAGGTTGCCGGTTTTTCAGGAGCGGTCGTTGCCACTATAGCGGTTTTTATTCCATCGCTTGTTGCCATGTATTTACTGGATAAATTTTATCTGAAAATCCGAACCAGCCATATTACACAGGCGATCATGCACGGAGTTCTGCCGGTGGTAATCGCCATTATTTTACATGTAGCCATATCCATGGGGCAGCCTCTCATGCATTCATGGTGGCAAATACTGACCGTGATCGCCGTGGCTTCTCTTGCTATCAGCCGCCGGATTAGCTACGGAGCGTTGATTGCAGGTTCTGTTGTACTTGGAATGCTTATGGTGCTATAAGGGAACTCAATATATATGTACCGTTAGGGGTGCCGGCTTACCGGCTGAGAACTCGTCTCCGTAAAGAGTAACCCTAAAACCTGATCAGGATCATGCCTGCGTAGGGAAACGGAAGTCGATAACAAGCTGTCAAAGAAAACCGTTTCCTTGCTCTTCAGGGGAACGGTTTTTTTTATTTGAGGCCAGGGAAGTTTTCCGTGTGACAGCTTTGTAAAAATTGACTCGTAAACAGGAGGAATGTTATGGAACAGGCAGCACTCGATGAGGTCATTATCAGCCGGGCGATCATTGACCGGTATATCGAAAAATTACGCAGTAATTTAGAAACCGATGTTGTGATTGTCGGTGGCGGACCGTCCGGACTGGTTGCAGGATATTATCTGGCGAAAGCCGGGAAAAAGGTGGCGTTGTTCGAACGGAAACTGAGTATCGGCGGAGGCATGTGGGGCGGCGGAATGCTTTTTAATGAAATTGTGGTTCAGGAGACGGCGCTGCATGTTCTGGATGATTTCGGAGTCCGCTATCGTAAATATGAGCAAAACTACTACACTGCGGACGCTATCGAAACCGTGGCGACGTTGACCGCTGGCGCCGCGCGCTCTGGTGTATGTATTTTCAACTGTGTATCCGTGGAAGATGTCATAATGCGTTCGGAACAGATCACGGGTCTTGTCATCAACTGGTCGCCCGTAGAAATGTCCGGTTTACACGTAGATCCCCTGTCCGTACGCACACGGTTTGTCGTTGATGCGACCGGTCATGCGACAGAAGTGGTCAAGGTGGTTCAGCGCAAGGTCCCTGGAAAACTGGACACGCCTACAGGGAAAATTGAAGGAGAAAAATCCATGTGGGCTGAACGTGCGGAAAATGATACGATGTGTAACACTCGGGAAATTTTTCCCGGGTTATATGTTGCCGGAATGGCGGCAAATGCAACTTTCGGCGGGCCACGCATGGGACCCATTTTCGGAGGAATGCTCCTTTCAGGTGCCAAAGTGGCGTCTGAACTGATCCATCGCCTGTCATAAACAAACTGGCATATCGTACATCAGATAGCAAAGCGGATGCCCTCGTAAAAAGTCGATTTTTAGACGGCTTCGTAAAATGTTCGCAGGCAAGGCGCGCAAATCCGCAAGGAATGAAACTTGTGGTACGCTGCAATGACGAAGGATGCGGCGCAACGCAGCATGCGGACTTTTTACGAAACCGTCAAAGTGGATTTAATGGGCAATGGAATAACATATCGTTTTTCAGGAGTTACCCGTTCCGGAAACTGCAAATATATATACAAAAAAAACGGCTGGCCAGGAACACCCTGGCCAGCCGTTTAAAGGAGGAAAAAGATGAAGAAATTATTAGGTTTGGCAATAGGTAATGCAACTTGCTTGCCAAAATTCGGCAAAAGATAAATATTTTTCTATAAAAAATATTTATCTTTTATTACAGCATGTTATATTTTTTATGTATTTCTGAGCATATCATCTTGCAGTGTTTTTTAAGCGTGTATTCGATAAAGAGGTTCAAAATCGTAAACCATTATAGAATAATATTATTTAACTATTTGATATATAATTAAATTATATTTTTTTACATGTTTATATTTATAAACACACCTGGTATTTTTTTGAATTGTATCTATAACTATTTGATATATAAACTTTTTATGAATTAATCATGATCTCCTTATAAAAAGTCAATTTTCGGACGGCTTCGTAAAATGTTCGCAGGCAAGGCATGCAAATCCGCAAGGAATGAAGCGTACTTGTTGTATGCTGCAATGACGAAGGATGCAGCACAACGCGCACATGCGGACTTTTTACGAAGTCGTCAATCATGATCAGTCAGACGGAGAAAATCAATGGCACAAATGTCTGCAGCCGTGTTTAACAGCAGTCTCCAGTATCGGACAGATTACCCGATACCGGAAATGAAAGCAGGCT
Organism: Desulfobacteraceae bacterium RAAP-1; assembly: GCA_001443525.1. GTDB lineage: Bacteria > Desulfobacterota > Desulfobacteria > Desulfobacterales > Desulfatirhabdiaceae > RAAP-1. The sequence continues at coordinate 30,688 of LKPX01000019.1, forward strand.
GGGCCAGAATTGCCGTGAAACAGGCAGGAATCTGCAAAACCGATATGGAAATCATGAAAGGATATCTGGGGTTCACCGGTGTCCTGGGCCATGAATTCGTCGGTATCGTGGATCAGTGCGATCATCCGGAATGGATCGGCCGCCGGGTGGTCGGCGAAATCAACGCCGCCTGCGGGATCTGCGATTTCTGTAAACGCGGCCTGGGCAGGCATTGCCCGAACAGAACCACACTGGGCATTGACCGGCATGATGGATGTATGGCGGACTACTGCATGCTGCCGATTGCCAATCTGTTGCCCGTGCCGGACGACATTTCAGACGATCGGGCGACTCTGATCGAACCGCTGGCGGCTGCCTGTGAGATTCTGGAACAGATGACGCTGACCGGAGATGAACGGGTCATTGTTCTGGGAGATGGAAGGCTGGGGATTCTCTGTACATGGGCGCTTTCAACCGTTCTCCCGGAGGTGACCCTGATTGGCCGTCATCCGGAAAAACTGGCGATTGCGGACTGGCGGGAAACACGGATTGCAACGACACCGGATGGCATTCTTCCGGATGCGGACATTGTTGTTGAAGCTACCGGATCCGGACAGGGAATTGTCACGGCCATGTCTTTGTGCCGGCCTCGGGGAACGATTGTCCTGAAATCGACCGTTGCATTACAGGGAAATGTCAACCTGTCTCCCATAGTCATTCATGAGCTGACGATTCTGGGGTCCCGCTGCGGCAGGTTTGCGGATGCCATCACCATGATAAAAGCATTTCCGGACATGCCACTGGAAAGGCTGATCACCGGTCGTTATCCCCTGTCCCGTGTCGCAGAGGCTTTTGAGCAGGCCGCCCGGAAGGATGCGATCAAGGTGCTTCTTGAAATCAGAAATTGATCGTCAGATTATAGACACCTTTTTCAATTTTGGCGTTCACATTCCAGTCAATTTTTTCAATCACACGCAATATTTTTCTGTTACTGGGTAAAATATACCCTTTAAATCCCTTCAGGAGCCTTTCTTTGCCCAGTTGCATCAGCATCGTGAAAATAAACGTCGCGATGCCCGTATTCTGATATTTTTCATCCACGACAATGGCGATTTCAGGATACATTTCCTGCGCCTCAAGACTTGAAAAACGGCCTTCGGCGATAATTTCCCCGGTTCTGGTTTCACCGACGACAGACAATGCCCTGCTGTAATCAATATTGACATATTCCTGCATGGTTGTATGCGGCATGGCTCTGATACGGGTAAAATACCGGTAATAAACAGCTTCATCGGAAAATCGATAAAAAAGCCTCCGCATATTTTCTTCATCGGAAGGCTTGATGGCCCGAAAGCAAATCTCAATGCCGTTTTTAAAAGTATGCTTTTTTGTAATTTTAGATGGATACAGATGCGCGCTTTCCTTGATATAAATTTGATCCGGATAGATGATTTTGCTCTTTCTGGCTTCCTCAACCAGACCTGGACGGTCATCCGGATGAGCAATATCAATCAGCCCCTGGGCTCGTTCACGCACGGTCCGGCCACTGACGGCGGTGATTCCATATTCTGTAACGATCGTACTGACGGATTCCCAAAGACTGAACTGGTTGGGGTATCGAGTGAGGGACGACAGAATATTTGATTTGTTCTGACGATTTCTGCTCGGTAATGCAAAAATTGCCCGACCGCCTTCGGATAAGAGCGCTCCGTTAAAAAAATCAACGACCTCACTGGGACCGCTGCCGACATTGCCTCTGCCCGTATGCAGTGCAATCCGGCCGTACAAGTCAACTTTACGGGCGGAAAACACCATGACGACTTTCGGGTTGCTGCCGATACAGACGGGGTTGAAAACCTGATCGATGGATTGAAATTCAATTAATGGATTGTTGTCAAGCCACGCCATAAGTTCCGGTGTTCCAATGGCATAGGATGTAAGAGATTTGCCCTGATAACTTTTTTTATACTGATTTGTTGAAAAATATCCAGATCAACGAGATTACCACCGTTGGCGTCTTTAAGATGTTTGAATAAAGTCAGAGGCTCTGAAACACCTGTTCCGATAAATATCCTCACCCCCGGAGTTATCTTTTTAATAACTTTTTCCGGACTGACAAGCATTTGCTTCCAGTTGGCGTGCATTCCTGTTTCCATTGACCGTACCGTGAAAAGAGTTGCCGATCGCATAAAAAATCGTTAATACGTCATCTACTATACATCATTTCCAATATTTGCAATATGGACGCGTTTTTCGGCAGCCTCCGCATCATCGTGAACAGCGCTTGCCCGCTGAGAAAACTCATGATAATAAATTCACAGGATGAAATAACAGCGGGAGCCAGCATCCGGTATGCTGTATGCTGAACCGTGAACACCTGCAATGCGACTGTTTGTAGTATTCCCGAGGTAACAGGATATGAAAAAATCGTCACAAGGGTCTGCCGCCGGTATGGATCGCATCGTCGCCGAAGCCAGAAAAAATCAGGAACTTCGGGAAAAGACATATCGGGAACGCGCCCTCAAACTTTTTCCCTGGGTATGCGCCCGCTGTGGACGCGAGTTTTCCGGCAAGAAATTAAAAGAGCTTACGGTCCACCATAAGGATCACAACCATGACAACAATCCGCCGGATGGAAGCAACTGGGAACTTCTCTGCATCTATTGCCACGAAAATGAGCACTCCCGATATCTGGATGCAGAATGGTACGGAGGTGCATCTCAGGATGACGGCAGCGGCGCATCGTCTTCCTTTCACAGCCCATTTGCCGGTCTCGACGCGCTGCTGAAACAAAAAGCCAAAGAGTGACGACTTCGTAAAATGTCCGCATGCTGCGTTGCGCTGCATCCTTTGTCGTTGCAGCGTACGAAAAGTACGCTTCACTCCTCAGAATTTGCGCGCCTTGCCTGCGAACATTTTACGAAGTCGTCCGAAAATCGACTTTTTAAAAGCTCATCAAAGAGTGATGAACCAGAGGGAGGCCCCATATCATGACAGACATTAAAATACCCGGAGTCGGTGAGTCCGTCCGGGAAGCAGTTCTGGCGCAGTGGCTCAAAAATGATGGCGATCATGTCCACAAAGACGATCCCATCCTGGTCATCGAAACCGACAAGGTTTCTCTGGAGGTAGTTGCGGAAACCGACGGCGTGCTGCATACACAGGTTTCGGCAGGTAAAGCGCTCCCGATCGGTGCGGTGGTGGGGACGCTGGAGCCGGAACAGGAATCAGCACCGAGCGCAGTATCCTCTGAAAAAACATCCCCAGCAGCCATCAAGCCGCCTCTGATCCAGGCAGAGGAAAAGCAACCGGATATTCATCCAATCGATGTTCCGGCTGATGTTCCGGCATCCCCGCCGCATATACCGGAAAATCCTCCCAACGCATCCACAGCGCCGGACTTTCTCATACCGTCTGTCCGCCGGTTGATCGAAAGAACAGGCGCGGATATCAGCGCTGTCGTGGGTACGGGGCCGGATGGCAGAATCACGAAAGGGGATGTGCTGCTGTATCTTGAAGACAGGCCGGCGCCATCGGCGCAGCCCGCCACAACTGCCGAATGTGCAGCAGCGCCCTCCCTCGTGGATGAACCCGTAACGCGAACCCCCATGACGCCCATCCGCCAGCGCATCGCCGAAAGGCTGGTGCAGGCGAAACAGCAAACCGCCATACTGACGACATTCAACGAAATCGACATGACGCAGGTGATGGCACTGCGCCAGAGATACAAGGATGCCTTTCAGAAAGTCCACGGGGTTTCGCTGGGATTCATGAGCTTTTTTATTAAAGCCTGTGTGGCCGCACTGAAAGACTTTCCTGATATTAACGCCAGCATTGAGGGGCGGGATGTGGTCTATCACAATTATTATCATATCGGCGTGGCTGTCGGCAGCCCGCGAGGGCTGGTGGTGCCGGTTATCCGTCATGCAGACCGCATGAGCTTTGCTGATATTGAAACAGCCATTGGAAATTTTGTGGAAAAAATACAGGCGGGCAAGCTGACTCTCTCCGATCTGGAAGGGGGAACCTTTACCATCAGTAATGGCGGGGTGTATGGATCGCTGCTCAGCACCCCTATCTTGAATCCTCCGCAAAGCGCCATTCTTGGGATGCACAAGATTGAGAAACGGCCGGTGGTTATCGATGACGCCATTGTCATCCGCTCCATGATGTATGTGGCGCTAAGTTATGACCATCGCGTCGTGGACGGCCAGGGCGCCGTTTCCTGCCTGAAACGGATTAAGGAATGCATCGAAGCGCCGGAACGGCTCATGATGGAGGTGTAGCCATGACAGAAGAAAAAAAATACGATCTGGTGGTAATCGGCGGAGGCCCCGGAGGCTATACTGCAGCCGTGCGGGCGTCACAACTGGGAATGACCGTGGCGTGCGTGGAAAAGCATTCCCGTCTGGGCGGCGTCTGCCTGAATGTAGGATGCATCCCCAGCAAGGCGTTGCTGGATTCCAGCGAACTTTACGTCACTGTTTCCCGTCGTCTGGCGGTTCACGGTATTCACGCTGAAGGTATCTCTTTAGACTTGCCGGCAATGATGACCCGCAAGCAGCAGGTAGTGGCGGATCTGACCGGACAGGTACGAAAACTCCTCGAAGCCAACCGCGTGGAAATTGTCACCGGTGTTGCCGAACTTGTGGATGCACATCATGTCCGCGTTTCCGGCGAGGACGGCTCATCCAGAAGCCTGAATGCCGGATTCATATTGCTGACGACCGGCAGTGTCCCGACTCCGATGCCGGGTGTCGAATACGATGGCCGTCGCATCGTCGATTCCACCGGCGCTTTGCAGTTTACGGAAATCCCCCGGAAATTAGGTCTCATCGGCGGCGGATTCATCGGTCTGGAGCTTGGATCCGTCTGGCAGCGTCTGGGCTCTGAGGTGACGGTGATTGAAATGCTTCCCCAGATCGCATCGGGTCTTGACGGCTAGATCAGCCGCAGTCTCAAACGCAGTCTCGATAAACAGGGCATGACATTTCGTCTGAAAACCAGGGTCAATCGTGTGGAAACGTCTGACGATGGCGTGAACGTCACCGTGGCGTCCGGCGCTGCAGAGGAAACCCTGATATTCGACAAAATACTGGTTGCTGTCGGACGCAAGCCTCAAACCCGCGGGATAGGGCTTGAAGCCGTCGGCGTCGAGCTGGATACCACCGGGCGTGTCCGGATCAATGCCGGATTTCAGACGAGCGTCACATCCATTTATGCGGCAGGCGATATTGTGGCCGGCCCCATGCTGGCGCACAAAGCGTCCGCGGAAGGCATTGCCGCTGTCGAAAACATGGCTGGCATTTCTTCCGAAGTTCACTACGACACGCTGCCCTCCGTCATATACACATCCCCTGAAGTCGCCAGCGTGGGACTTACCGAAGAGCAGATGAAGCAGAGAAATATTCCCTGCCGGATCGGAACATTTCCGTTTACCGGTAACGGCAGAGCCCGGTGTATGGGAGAAACCGAAGGGCTGGTGAAAATCATCGCTCATGCCAAAACAGACCGCATTACAGGTGTTCATATCATCGGACACGGCGCTTCGGAAATGATCGCAGAAGGCGTTATGGCCATGGAAATGGGCGCCAGTTCCGAAGATATCGCCCGGACGGTTCACAGCCATCCGACATTTTCAGAAGCGCTGATGGAAGCGGCGGCTTCCATTCAGAAACAGGCATCGAAACGCTCTTGACGATTTCGTAATAAGGGAATTTCCGATGACCCATCGCATCGGCGTTTTCATCTGTGAATGCGGACCCAACATCCGGGATGCTATAGATATCACGGCTCTGGTGGAATTCTGCAAATCCCTGCCGGAAGTGGTCATTGCCCGCAAATCCGCGCTGCTGTGTTCCACGAAAGATCAGGAGATTCTCCGGCAGGATATTGTTTCCCTGTCGCTGACACATGTGGTCATTGCCGGCTGCTCTCCTAAAGAGCACGAGCGGACGTTTCAGCATGTTCTCGAAACCGCGGGGCTGAACCCGTTCTTACTTCAGATCGCCAATATCCGGGAACACTGCGCGTGGGTAACGCCGGACAAGGCGCTGGCGACTGAAAAAGCCAAAATGCAGATTCAGGCTGCGGTACGGCGCGTGCGTCTGAACACGCCGCTATCCACCCGCGAAATTCCGTGCAGCCCGCATATTCTGGTGATCGGTGCAGGCGTTTCAGGCATGACTGCCGCGATGGCGGCTGCCGATGCGCATCGCAAGGTATATCTGATTGAAAAAGCGCCCTGCATCGGCGGCCGGGTCGCCCGTTTTGAAACCGTGTTTCCCGGCGGCGAATGCGCCACCTGCATGCTGGATCCCCTGATGGACGCCGTATTGCACCACGAATACATTACGCTGTTCACCCAGAGCGAACTGGTGGATATCAAAGGCTTTTACGGCAATTTCACGGTCCGGATACGCTGCCATCCCCGGTATGTGTCTCCAGAAGCCTGCATCGGCTGCGCCGCGTGCTGCGATGTCTGTCCCGTAACGGTTCCCAATGAATTCAACGAAGGACTGGATATCCGAAACGCCATCTGCATTCCTTATCCCGGCGCCTTGCCCCACATCGCCAGTATTGACGCCCGACACTGCCTTCATTTCAGCGGCGACGATTGCAGCGCCTGCAGAGACGTTTGTCCATTCAGCGCCATCGATATGAATATGGCCGAACATGTGGAAGAACTCACGGTGGGTGGCATCATTGTGTCCACCGGATGTGATCTTCTGGATATCGCTTCCATAGACCGCTATGGATATGGTAAAATCCCCAATGTCTATACGGCAATGGAATTTGAGCGCATCGTCAGTTCCACAGGGCCGACCGGCGGCAAACTCCTCCTTAAAAACGGTGAAACGCCCCGCTGTCTGGCGTTGATTCACTGCGCAGGCTCCCGGATATCCACCGCCAAACCTTACTGCTCGGGTATTTGCTGCCGATATCTGCTGAAATTCGCCCGAATCGCATCAGAAAAACTGCCGGATATTTTTATACTGATTCTGTTTTCAGACTGGTGCCTGCCGGGAAAAAGCGCCCAGAAACTGCTCGCTTCTGTCTTGGAACTGCCGCATGTACAGTGTCAGCGTCTGGCGACGCCTGACAGCCTGGAAATCTTTCAGAAAAACGACGCGATGGGGATCCGCTGGCAGGATATTCATCACAAAGTTCAGCAGGCGTCATGTAACATGGCGGTACTGGCGCCGGCCTTAACGGGAAGCGCAGATGCACTCGGGTTATCGGAATGCCTGGATGTCTTGGTGGATTCAGACGGCTTTTTCTCTAACATACATCCGATTGTTTCACCCGTATCAACCTCGCGGAAAGGAATATGGATGGCTGGCAGCGCCGGCAGCCCATGCACGGTTCCGGAAGCTGTCGCTCAAGGGCTGGCGGTCGCAGGCAGCGCATTATCCGGCCTGTCACCGGAAAAAACCCTTCAGCTTCCGGCTTGCATCTCTGAAGTGGACGACGCAATGTGTTCCGGATGCGGTATCTGCCTTGGGGTTTGCCCGCATCAGGCCATTATATTGCAGGCATCCTGCGCCGTCATTCAGGACGCCTTGTGTCAGGGATGTGGCGCCTGCGCCGCCGCCTGCCCTTCCAGCGCCATCACCGCCAGACACTTTACAAACGAACAAATTGAAGCGGAAATTTCCGGTTTGCTGGACACATCGACGGAAATTTCCCCTGATATCCCGAAACCACCGCGCACGGCATACCAGTGACAATGCCGCCAGCATGTCCCCAGTTACCAGCACGGTTTATAACTACCCATATTCATGGGGCCGGCAGTACAAAGGCGCGAAGAATCCGGACGATTCAGGTACAAACCGGCTGACCGTTTTACCACCGGCAGCGTCAGTACCTTGCAAACACAGATAAAAGTCTTTATGATAGCTCCGTTTTTTTGCACGAATGTCCGCGATAAAGCATCCACATCGGTCAGTCAACAGAAACTTCACATGCGTGCAGCCATAAGAAACTTGGAGTTTTCCCCTGCGGGGAATTTTGATGCCTCACTGCGTTGATACATCGCAGAAATCAATCATTACAGGAGATACAGCTTTGGAATATGCAGCCACCATTACCGGAACCGGCTCGGCCTTTCCGGAACACCGCGTCACCAACCACGATATCACCAGCAAACTGGCCGCCTCAGACATTGAAACCAGCGACGCCTGGATCCGGGAACGCACCGGCATTAGCGAAAGACGTTTCTCAAAACCAGGAAATCCGGATGAGCACAATTCATCCTTAGGGCTTGCCGCTGCCCAAAAAGCACTTGAAATGGCCGGTAAAACGCCTGAGGATATCGATCAGATCATTTATTCCACCTGCACCCCGGATACCATTATTCCTTCGACCGCTTGCTGGCTCCAGCACAAGCTTGGTGCTACCAGGGCATGGGGAATGGATCTGAATGCTGCGTGTTCGGGTTTTATTTACGGGCTGACCATCGCCGAACAGTTTATCCGAACCGGCCAGGTCAAGACCAGCCTGGTGCTGGGAACTGAAATACTCAGCTCAATCATCAACTGGAAAGACCGCGGGTCCTGCATCCTGTTTGGAGATGGCTCCGGCGCTGCCGTTGTAGAACGCGCGCCAGAGGAATCCCCGCATCGCATTCTTTCCAGTCATCTGCTGTCCGACGGAAGTCTGTGGGAACTGCTGTACATTCCCGCCGGTGGTTCCGCTCAGGCGGCCACTCCAGACATCATGGCGCAGAACCTGAACAAGATTCAAATGAACGGCAGAGAAATTTTCAAGATCGCCGTCCGAACCCTCAGCACCTTCGCCATGACTGCGCTGGAAAAAAATGATATGACTGTTGATATGCTTGACTGGTTTATTCCCCACCAGGCCAATTATCGCATTATCGAGGCTGTCGCTAAACGCCTTCAACTGCCGATGGAAAAAGTGCTGGTCAATGTGGACCGCTTTGGCAACACTTCTTCCGCCACGATACCATCGATGCTGGATGAGGCGGTACGTGACGGACGTATTCAAAAAGGCCATACCGTACTTCTGGACGCCTTCGGTGCAGGGCTTACCTATGGCTCCATACTGCTGCGCTGGTAGATTTGACGACCTTTTTGCGAGTTTATTAACGGCTATGCTGAGCATCCGGAAAATAGGAATACTGGGCAGGACTTACCGGCATCTCAACCGCTACCGGCAGATACTGGGCATTCTTATCAGTTATGGATTCGGCGAAATCGTTGATCTCCTGAAGATTGATCAGTATCTGGATATCGGCCTTCAGATGGTGTCCAAAAACAGAACCAGCCGGCTTGAAAAGCTATCGCGTGCGGAAAGAATTCGCATGGCCATTGAAGATCTGGGTCCTACCTACATCAAACTGGGACAGGTAATGTCCACCCGCCCCGATCTGATTCCCGCTGACTTTATAATCGAACTTTCCAAACTTCAGGACAATGTACCGGCATTCGATTATCGTGAGGTTGAAAAGATCGTTCTGTCTGAATTCGGTGTCGCCGTCGAAGCGTTTGTGGATGGCATGGAGAAAACTCCAATTGCTTCGGCCTCCATTGCCCAGGTGCATCGGGCGCATTCTAAAGACGGCGACGTCCTGGCCATTAAAATTCAGAGGCCGGACATTCAGCGTATTATCGAAGTCGATCTTGAAATCATGCTCCATCTGGCCACCCTCATGGAACGGCATATCGAAGAGTTTGCTTTTCACAACCCAGTGAAAATTGTGGAAGAATTCGCCAGAGTCATGGAAAAAGAAATCGATTTCACGATCGAGGCCGGCAGCATGGAACGAATCGCCGGCATGTTCCTGAATGACCCCACCGTCTATATTCCCAAAGTTTTTAGGGATAAGTCGAGTCGATCTGTGTTGACCATGGAATTTATTGATGGCATCAAGATTTCCGACGTGAACGCCATTGACGCTGCAGGACTGGACCGAAAGCTGATCACGGTACGGGGTGCAGATACCTGTTTAAAGCAGATTTTTCATCATGGTTTTTTCCATGCGGATCCGCACCCTGGCAATATCTATGTGCTCCCGGGAAATGTCATTTGCCTGCTGGATTTTGGCATGATGGGGCTGGTGAATCGCAAAACCCGCGAAGATTTTGTGGATCTGGTGGACAGCATTGTCCATCAGCAGGAAACCCGTGCGGTTCAGGTGCTGCTGAAAATCACCGAATGGGACAAAGAACCCAATCTGCGGGAATTTGAGAAAGACGTCTCTGAATTTATGGGACAGCACCTGTATAAACCATTAAAAGACATCAACATCGGCAAACTCCTCCAGCGCCTTCTGGAGTTGGCGGCAACCCACCGGTTGAGAATTCCTCCGGATATCTTTCTCATGCTGAAAGCCATCGGCACCATTGAAGGCATTGCACTGGCGTTGGATCCGGATTTCGATATGGTGGCCCATGCGACCCCCTATATTCAGAAAGTCAAACTTGCCCGGTTGCACCCGGACCGGCTTGCCGGTGACATTCTGCAGATGACGTCCATGATGATGGGTTTCATGGGGCAATTCCCTCAGGATATGCTTGAGATCAGCCGCCTCATACGTCAGCAGAAACTGACGCTCCGCATCGAACAAACCGGACTGAACACTCTGATGGCCACGCAGGATCAAACCAGCAACCGCATCGCCTTCGCCATCGTCATCGCCGCCCTGATTATCGGCTCTGCGCTCATTGTCATTTCCAAAATCCCGCCGCTGGTGTATGGCATATCCTTTATCGGCTTTATCGGCTTTATCACAGCAGCGCTGATGGGGGTATGGCTTCTCACAGCCATCATCAAAAAAGGCAAGTTATAGCTTTGACGACTTCGTAAAAAGTCCGGATGCTGCGTTGTTTTCTTACTCTACTTCTATGGGGATTGGCCGATTGATGAATCGACTGATCCTTGCCAGCAGTCTTTTGGGGTTTACCGGTTTGGTGAGGTAATCATCGGCACCCGCATGGATAATTTCGACTTCCGTGTCCACCTCATCCTTTGATGTCAGCATGATGACCGGAATAAACCGGGTAGCCAGTTGCGATTTGAGCTTTTTGATCAGAGCCATGCCATCCATTTCCGGCATCATGTAATCAGTAATGATCAGCACCGGTTTTTCCTGATAAGCGATTTTGAGCGCCTCAACGCCGTTCAGAGCGGTAATCACCAGATAATTATTGGATTCCAGAATGTTTTTAAGTATTTTCAGTATCACCTGGTTATCATCCACAACCAGAATTTTATCCGGATGCACGCTGGCGACGCACGATGATGCATTCTGGGCGGAAACTTCTGTTGAAACGGATGTCTCAGGCAGAGAAGCACGGCATTCCACCACGGCGTCCAGAGACTCCTGGGCTGCTTCATCATATTCCGGAGGCGCCACCCGGAAGACTTCCTCGATGGTGGTCAAACCCTGAAACGCCTTGGTGATACCATCCATGCTCAGGGTGGTAAAGCCTTCTTTTTCCGCCACCTTCCTGATGGCAATCGCGGAAACGTCTTTTGCCAGAATTTCCTTGATGGCCGGAGTAATCATCAAAAATTCGAATATGCCAAGACGTCCCATATACCCCGTATATTGGCAGGCTTCACAGCCCACACCTTTCCAGAACCTCTGGGTGCGATCCGGCCGAAGGATCGGCGCCAACTGCTCGAATATCTGCGGCGTCAGCGGATCAACGGTTTTGCATTTTTTACAGATACCGCGCACCAGACGCTGCCCCAGCACTGCCAGCAGAGAGTCGGCAATGACAAATGAATCCACCCCCATGTCTAAAAGGCGGGTTATTGCAGACGGCGCATCGTTGGTATGCAACGTGGAAAGCACCAGATGCCCGGTCTGCGCGGCCTGAAACGCGATGCGGGCGGTTTCGCTGTCCCGAATCTCGCCGACCATGACGATATCCGGATCCTGACGCAATATGGATCTGAGTCCATCGGCAAACGTAATGCCTGCCTTGGGGTTGATTTGTACCTGATTGATGCCTGGAATTTCAAATTCCACAGGGTCTTCAACCGTGACGATATTGACCTTGGACGTATTCAGGCGTTTAAGCGCCGTGTATAGCGTAGAGGATTTTCCGCTGCCGGTCGGGCCTGTCACCAGAATAATCCCCTGGGGTCTGACGATGGCTTCGTTGAAATGTTTGATGTCCCTTTCGGAAAATCCCAGCGCTTCGATGCTTAAACCGCCGGCGTCAGGATTCAATATGCGGATCGTCACTTTTTCCCCGAAAGAAGCGGGAATGGTGGAAACCCTGAGATCAAAGCGTTTATCCCCGACATTGACCTGCGCCCTGCCATCCTGGGGTTTTCTGCGAATGGAAATATCCATGTTGGAAATGATTTTGATCCGGGAGACCAGCGACAGATGTATCTGTTTATCTATCTGCATGATTTCCCGCAGGATGCCGTCCACCCGGTAACGAATGACCACGCTGTCTTTCTGGGGTTCGATGTGAATATCACTGGCTTTCAAACGGATGGCGTCCGCCAGAACTGTGTTGGTAAACCGAACCACCGGCGGCTGCTCAGTTAAATTGAGCAAATCCTGAACATTCTGTTCTTTTTCCTTGACCTGGCCGACAATCTCAACACGCTCCGACAATCCCAAATCCGGCCCCAGTTCCGATTCGAGGCTTTTACGCGGATAGCTCCTGCCAATAGCGCTCAGGATATCGCTCTGAGGCGCCACCGCCAGAAAAAGCTTCATCTGCGTAATGAACCGGAGATCATCCAGTGCGTAGAATTCCAGAGGATTCGCCATCGCGATAACGAGTTGGTTTTTAACCTCTCGGACCGGCATCAATGTGTAATTTTCAGCCAGTTCCTGAGGCACCAGCGCGATAATCTCCTTCGGAATCTTTACATCAACAAGGCGGACAAAGGGAATTTTCAACTGGCTGGACAGCGCCTTGGCAATCTGCTCGTCGCTGATGATTCCCATGTCGATCAGTATCTGACCGATTTTCTTTTTCCGGGATTTCTGAATTTTGAGCGCTTCTTCAAGATTGTCTGAAGTTATCAGACCCGCATGAATCAACAGCTCACCCAGTTTTTTCCGCTTTAAAGAGGTATTCAGATCGTTGTCTGTCGAAGTAGCCATCGTAGCGCCTATAAAGATTGTGCAGTATCATGAGTGAAAACAACCTGTGAAAGAACGCATTGTATCCGTGTGATAATCTCTCTAATCATTGCCTGTTTTTCACAACTTCTTTAAGTTCTGTGAAAAGGCCTTTCATCCGGTTTAAAAACGGGGGAACCAAAGACTTCAGCAATTCAAAGTCGTTGTCACGGGCATGTGTCATAATCTGCTGGGCATCTTTGGAAATTTCGACAAACCCCAGTGTCCCGGTAGAACCTTTCAGAGAATGCGCCGCCGCACCGATCTGCACCGTATCCTGCTTGTTGTAGGCGGTAACGAGTTTCATCAGATCGGTGGGTGCTGTCTGGATGAACAGCTCCACCACATCATATATGTCCGCTTCATCCAGCCCCAGTTGCTCTGCAACTTTCTTGATATCCATCAATGAACCCCTTTCTTCACACCTGGTACTGGCAAATCTGATCTCGAGATAATCCTGTCGTTCCCGATTCTTTTTGAAACGGACACAATTCCCGGACAGGACAAACCGGGCAGGAAGGATTTCTGGCCCTGCATGTTTCCCTTCCGAAATATATCAGCCTCAAGCAAAATGTATTCCAGCTTTTGCGGGGGATAATATCCATCAGCTCCCGTTCGATCTGAACCGGATTTCGTCCGGCAGTAAGGCCAAGACGGCCGGATATCCTTGCCACATGGGTATCCACCACAATGCCTGGTTTGCCGAAAACTGCGCCCAGAACCACATTGGCTGTCTTACGGCCGACGCCCGGCAACTGGACAAGCGCTTCCAGTGTATCGGGAACCTTGCCGTCAAACTTTTCGATCAGCATTTGCGAACAGGCCTTTATGTTTTTAGCCTTGTTATGATAATAACCCGTTGATCGAATCAACCGGGATATGACATCGATATCGGCTTTTGCAAAATTTTCTGGAGCGGAAAGTGTCGCAAATAGAACCGGCGTTACCTGATTGACCTGTTTATCCGTACACTGGGCGGAGAGAATGGTCGCCACCAGAAGTTGAAACGGATTCTGAAAATTCAGTTGCGTCTTGACATCGGGATATACGGTTCTTAATATCTTGCGTATTTTCCCGGTTCTTTTTATAAGGGCCATATCCATGGAATTCACATGTAACTCTTTAAATTACAGCAGAATGCGTTCAATACATCTGAAATATATAAATAACCATACTATCTTCCTATACCATGAACATCCATCAAAATAAAGTCCGTGCATTGGGATTGTGTTCCGGCGGCCTGGACAGTATCCTGGCGGCGCTTCTGCTGAAACAGCAGGGAATTGACGTCGCGTGGATTACCTTTGAGACGCCGTTTTTTTCATCCGATAAGGCTGTAAGCGCATCGGAAATGGTTCATATACCGTTGACGATTCTGGATATTACGGAACCCTACCTGAAAATGCTCAAAAATCCGCCCTGCGGTTACGGGCAGAACATGAACCCCTGCATGGATTGTCATGCGATGATGTTTCGCATGGCGGGCGATGTCATGAAAGAAAGGGGAATGCAGTTCCTCTTTAGTGGAGAAGTGCTGGGACAGCGCCCGATGTCACAAACCCGGTCATCCTTGAAATATGTCGAAAAGCATTCAGGCTATAAAGGGTATATTGTACGTCCGCTGAGTGCAAGACTTCTGGATGAAACGGTCGCTGAAGCAGAAGGACTGATCTGCAGGGAACGGATGCTGGGGCTTTCGGGCAGATCACGCAAACCCCAAATGGAGCTTGCCAGGGAGTGGGGCGTCACGCGGTATCCGGCGCCTGGAGGCGGATGTCTGCTGACCGACCCCGGTTACAGCCGCCGGTTAAAAGACCTTTTCGATCATCAGAGCGTTTATACCGGAAATGAGCTTTATTTGCTGAAATATGGACGGCACATCCGTCTGAGCGATGAGGTGAAAATTATCGTCGGCAGAACCCGTCAGGATAACGACAACATCCTGAATCACTATGACGCGACGCGGGATATTCTTCTGAAAGCCAGACTCATTCCAGGACCGGTGGTCCTGGTTTCAGGCCGCCCGAACCCGGCGCTGATTCACCGGACGGCTGAAATTAGCGCAGGATACTGCAAGGCGGCTGTGGATACATGGGTGGATATCGAGGTGGTTGCGCCCGGATGCACCAATGTCCTGCGGGTCATGGGAAAACGACCGGAGGCCGCCGATATGATCTGAATTCTGTTTGATTCCCCGAAAAGATCATGGTAGATGATATTATTGATCATTTTTTTCAGATAACGGTCACGCGGGCGATCCCCCGTAACTGCCAGCTTGCCTATGCTCACAGATACCATGATATTGATTGTTCTGCTGCTTTTTTCGGCGTTTTTTTCCGCCGCCGAGACAGCTTTCTTTTCTATCAGCCGCACCAAGGCGCGGCATCTGGCTAAAAGCAAGCAAAACGTCTATGTGCTGATTCATCTGTTGAAAGAAAATCCGCATCGGCTGCTGACCACGCTGCTGATCGGCAACAACGTAGCCAATATCGGGGCTTCGGCGCTTGCCACCAGCGTTGCCATATCCATTTTCCCTGACTATGCACCGCTGGGGCTTGCCACCGGCGTCATGTCCTTTTTAATTCTGGTATTTGCCGAGGTATTTCCTAAATCCATCGCCACGCGCAACAATGTGGCCATTGCCCGTCTGACGGCCTATCCGGTATACTGGTCCTCCGTACTGTTTTATCCTGTCTCCAGTTTTCTCGGATTTATACCGATGCTGACGGGAAAGATCAAAAAAACTTCGATGGTCACCGAAGAAGAGTTGTTGACCATTGTCGATGTGGTTGAGGAAGAAGGGGAAATCAAAGAAGAGGAGCGGAAACTGATCAACAATATCTTTGAATTCGACGATACCAGCGCCTCTGAAATCATGACGCCCAGAGCCGATATGTTTGTTCTGGATGTCAATGAGCCCCCTTGTCTGGAAACCATCGCCCGTTCCGGATTCACCCGGATTCCGGTTATTGACAACGATATCGATCACGTGATCGGTATTCTCAATATCAAGGATATCTTCGTGCACAGATCTGTCCCCCGCGAGCCTCTGGACATCCGGAAAATCATGCGGCCTCCCTATTTCGTTCCTGAAAACAAAAAGCTGGATTCGCTCCTGCGTCAGTTCAAAAAGCGGAAAAATCACATCGCCATCGTTGTGGATGAGTATGGCGGCGTCTCCGGGCTGATTTCCCTGGAAGATGTCCTGGAAGAACTGGTGGGTGAAATCAACGATGAAACCGATATGGATGAACCCCATATCGTCAAGGTCAAAAACGATGAGTGGATTGTCCTGGGAAAATCCGATATCGATGAGGTCAATGAAAAAATCCCGATGAACATCCCGGATTCGAAGGAATACGACACGTTTTCCGGATTTATCTTAGCGCAGATCGGCCGGATCCCGCAGGTTAAGGAAGAAATCCCCCTAGGGGATTTTCTTGTCATCGTTCAGGAAATGGATGGAAACCGCATCAAGGAATATCGGATCAGACATCTTCAGGAGCAATGAAATTGATCGCACCTTTCGCCATATTTTCGCTTGTTCATTTGCAGTTGCCATGAGTACACAGGGCTACCTGGAAATTGCCGTAGCGCTTCCGGTTTTTGCAACATTCACCTACAGGATACCCGACCATCTCATATTTCTGGCGCAGCCCGGCGTCCGGGTTCTGGTACCTTTCGGGCAGCATAAAATCACCGGATACATCCTCGGAAAATCCAGTAACGCCGACCTCGATCAGGTCAAATACATCCTCGATGTTCTCGATGAAACCCCGCTCTTTCCGAAATCCATGATACCGTTTTTCAAATGGATTTCCGATTATTACCTGTATCCGATAGGAGAAGTCATCCAGACGGCGCTGCCTTCGGGTCTGTCCCGCAGGGAAGTGGCCCGCTATGCGCTGACGGATACGGGCTGCCGCATGATTCAGGACAATACCCTTTCTCCCGTTCAGCAGGAAATATTGCAGGCACTGCAATCAAAGCCTTTGGATTTCAAAGGAATCAGCCGCTGCATGGGCATCAGTATCACCCGATCCGTACTGCTGGGGATGGAAAAAAGCGGCTGGATTGAAAAAATCCGGTCGCTTCAGACGGAAAAAACGCGGCGCCGCCAGGAAATATACGTAACACCGGCGGTTGCCGACATCAGCGGCCTGACACTATCCCGCACCCAGAAACGCATTATGGAAACCGTTCTGTCCTATGGCAATATCCCGGCGCGTGAGTTGAACCGGCAGATTCCTTCAGCGTCCAGAAAGCTTTCCGGGATGGAAGCTTCCGGATGGGTGCATATCGCCGTACGAACACTGTATCGCGACCCGTTTGGTGATCCCGTTCAGCCGGACACGCCGAAGGTACTGACCCCGGAACAACAGGATGTCGTGACCGCAGTTGAAAGCGCTCTTGGCAAGGGATACAAGCCATTTCTTCTGAAAGGCGTCACAGGAAGCGGTAAAACGGAAGTATATCTGCAACTGGCTGACAAGGCGATCCAAAACGGCCGGAATGTGCTGGTGCTTGTCCCTGAAATTGCGCTGATATCCCAGATCGAACGATGTTTCAGGGCCCGTTTCGGCGATTGCGTATCGGTGCTGCACAGCGGACTGTCCGCCGGAGAAAGATTCGATCAGTGGAATCGGATCGCCAGCCGGCAGTCTCCCATCGTTATCGGCACCCGATCCGCCGTCTTTGCGCCGTTTGAACGACTGGGGCTCATTGTGGTGGATGAAGAACATGACAGTTCCTATAAACAGGACACCGGGCTTCATTATCACGCCAGAGACATCGCGCTGGTAAGGGCCAGGATGGACAATGCCATCGCCCTTCTGGGTTCCGCAACGCCGTCCCTCCAGTCATATCACCATGTCATGACCCGGAAATTTTACGGATTGACCCTTTCCCAACGTATCGAGAACCGCCCGCTGCCACAGACCCGCATTGTGGATCTACGGCAGTTTCGGGATCAAAGAGGCATATGGAAGATCATCAGCCCGGAGCTTCATGAGGCCATGACGCAGACGCTGGCGCGCGGAGAGCAGACGCTGCTTTTTCTCAACCGCCGGGGATTTGCCAGTTTTCCGGTATGCGCGGCCTGCGGAGAAGCCATACGCTGCAAAAACTGCTCGATTTCAATGACATTGCACCAAAAAGAGCAGGTATATAAATGTCATTATTGCGGTGCAACCAGACCTGCCACATCGCCCTGCACCACTTGCGGCTCTTCTCACATCAAACTTCTGGGCATGGGAACGGAGAAAATCGAGGCGGCTGTCAAGGCGTTGTTTCCCCAGGCCAGAATCGCGCGAATGGATCGAGATACGGTTTCACGCAAAGGCGCGCTGCTTAATATCCTTAAAGACCTCAGAAGCCGCAGCATCGACATTTTAATCGGCACACAGATGGTCGCCAAAGGCCATGACTTTCCTTACATCACGCTGGTAGGCGTCATATGCGCGGATATTTCCTTCAATTTTCCGGATTTCAGATCCAGCGAACGCATGTTCCAGCTTCTGCTGCAGGTATCCGGCAGAGCCGGAAGGGGGGAATCTCCCGGCCAGGTGATTCTGCAAACCTACAATCCGACACATTTCATCATTTCCGCAGCCATGCAGCAGGATTATACAGCGTTTTACGAAAGGGAGATCCATTTCCGCGAAAAACTGAAATATCCGCCCTGTTCCCGATTGATCCAGATCAAGTTTATGGGAAAAGATGAAGGCAAAACCCGTGAACATGCACTGCACATCGGCGCATTGTGCCTGCATCTGAAAAAGAGCCAGCCCGCGTATCATTGCGTCGAAATTCTCGGCCCCATCGAAGCCTGTCTGCCTCGCATCGCCACATATCATCGATGGCAGATTCTGCTGAAAAGCGTCCACACCTCTCCCTTGCGCCGGATGGCCAAAGACATGGTCTTTTCATACCGCAGAGACATCCAGAATCCTCATGTTTCCGTCAGCTTCGATGTGGATCCGGTGTTTATGCTGTAAGCATTAACGACTTCGTAAAACGTCCGCAGGCTGCACCAACGCTGCATCCTTCGTCATTGCAGCGTACCATAATGATGCTTCATTCATAAGGATTTGCGCGCTTTGCCTGCGCAACTTTTTACAAAGCCGGCTGAAAATCAACTTGTTGTAAAATCATCAGCATTGCTGAAGATATAGAGACAGCGCTCCGAGTTCAAAAACGGCAGGACGTATGGCACCACACGAGATTGAAGCGCGTTGCCGGTCTGAAGCAGCCGGACGACGGCAGCATCGGCACTCGTCTTTTCATCATCGCTGATGTTGCCTTTCATGGCTATCATCACACCGTCCGGTTTTAAAAGCGGTGCAGCGGTTTCGATAAAATGGGACAGATGGGTAAACGCTCTGCAGATAATCACCGAAAAGGCGGACATGTGGTCTGGAGCCGTCGCAAGCGTTTCAACCCGTTGCTGGAGAGCGGTAATGCCGTCAAGTTTCAGCGTACGGATGATATGGCGCTGAAAGCTGTTTTTTTTCCGCGAAGCATCTATCAGGGTGACAGACAAGGACGGCATCAATATTTTAAGAGGAATTCCCGGAAAGCCGCCGCCGGAACCGACATCCAGAACAGTTGTTTCCGGCGGAATCCACCTTGCTGCGGCCAGTGAATCCACAACGTGCTTGACCGCCGCCTCGGCCGGGTCGGTAATAGCGGTCAGATTCGTCTTCTGATTCCACAGCGTCAATTCCCGGATATGCGTTGCAAACTGTTCAAGCTGTAAAGGCGATACCCGGATATTCAGAAGAACATCGGCACCATCTGAAACCAGCTTGTTCCATGCAGCGGCCCCGACTTCCATATCAGCACACACAGGCGGATGCTTTTTCCGATTTTTCGACCGCGTCGCTGAAATCCATCCGGAGGGTCAAATCGCTTCCGTTCAGCGTAACGACAGCGTTGGGGTAGCGTTTTTTAAACACATGAATCATGGCGGCGTTTTCCCGAAGCACTGTCGCCGTAAATCCCTTATATCCATTTTCTTTAGCGATTTTTTCAAGTTCCTTTAACAGATATGAGGAAACTCCCATACCCTGATAGTCTTCTCTGACGACAAACGCCGCTTCCGCCCAGTCTTTTTCCTCTTCCGCATAGGTACCGATAGCCATGATTTCACGCCCACCACCTTTCTGGGACAAACCAATCAGCGACATGTTCTTCCGGTAATCCACACTGGCCCATTGTTTCTGAACCACTTCGTGAGAAAATATCTTCATTTTATAAAAAAAACGCCGATAGATCGTTTCTTCCTGAAGCGAGTAGAAAAAATTACGATATGAAAATTCATCCGACGGCAAAAGCGGTCTGAACTCCACGATTTTTCCGTTTTTCAGCGGGAACATGGATTTATAACCTTCCAGAAACAGAAGGTCATCCTGGGACGGTGGCAGCTGATCTGAAAAAATATAATGGCGTTTTTTAGCGATATCAATCAGTTCCTCCCTGAATTTGGGATGCGCCACCTGGGCCAGCTCCATCACCCGCTGATAAATGCCCTTGCCTTTCAGTTCCGCAATCCCGTATTCGGTGACAATAAAGTTCACATCTCCACGTGTAGTGGCGACCCCTGCACCTTCACTGAGGTGGGGAACAATTCTGGAAACCTTGCCGTTCTGGGCGGTTGACGGCAGAGCAATGATCGAAAAACCGCCTTTGGACATAGCACTGCCCCGCAGAAAATCAACCTGATCACCAATACCGCTGAAAAACAGATATCCCATGGAATCAGTGCATACCTGCCCTGTCAAATCCACTTCCAGCGCCGAGCTGATGGAAACCAGGTTGTCATTTCGGGCAATCACCGTCGGATCATTGACAAATTCGGATGACCGGAAATAAAACATCGGGTTATTGTCCACATAACGGTAAATGGCGTCGGTTCCCATACACAGGGAGGCGACAACCCTGCCGGGCAGCAATGTCTTTTTCTTGTTGGTGATGATTTTTTTCTGAAAGAGCGGCAGCATGCCATCAGTGATCAACTGCGTGTGAAGGCCCAAATCGTTTTTATTGTCCAGATAGGATAAAATGGCGTCGGGAAGATTTCCGAACCCGATTTGCAGCGTCATGCCATCATCCACCAGTTGGGAAATATAATGGCCGATTCGCTGGATGACCTCAGAATTGGGACGTCTTTCAGGTGTTGACACGATGGGTTCTTCATGAAGCACTACAAAATCGATGTCATCCAGATGTACAAAACTGTCCCCCCAGGTTCTGGGCATCATGGGATTGATCTGAGCAATGACAAGTGAAGCGTTTTCCATGCCCGAACGGGTAATGTCCACCGACACCCCCAGACTGCAATAGCCGAATTGATCCGGCGGACTTACCTGAATCAACGCTACATCCAGGCCTATCCGGTGACTGGTAAAAAGTTTTGGAATCTGTGAGAGATAGGCGGGAATATAATCAATTTTTCCATCAAAAGCGGCCTTTCTCATGGTTCTGCTGATAAAAAAAAGTTTGAGCGAAAAACGACGGGTAAAGGACGGATCGTCGATAAATTCCGCCAGTGTGTATGAAAGCATCTGATATACCATAATATCCTGCATGTTCATATCCGCCACCATGGCCCGAATCAAATGCTGGGGCTCGCCACATCCCGTGCCGATAAAAACACGACTGCCTTTACGAATATGAGAAACCGCCGTTGCTGCGTCAACGACTTTATGGGGACAGTATGCTTCTAAATTCATGATTTTCTCCTTTTGAAATCAGCCTTGATGGTAATTCCAGTTCGCATTCAAACTGATACCTTTGTCAGCTTCGCTGTGCCGCGATTCGACGTACTGAATGTACAGTCTCATCGCTGCTCGCTTGCTTTCGCGGTCTCAGTCCGA
>LKPX01000172.1 GCA_001443525.1 Desulfobacteraceae bacterium RAAP-1
CACAGCAAACTATGCAAAAAGCCCGATTGCGGCATTATGCCGGAATCGGGCTTTTCTTTATGGTTTAAATATCCGTTTATCAATTTATCGAGAAGAATCACAACCACCATTGACGGCTTCGTAAAATGTCCAATCCTGCGCTGCACCCTTCGTCGTTACGGCGTACCATAAGTACGCATCACTCCTCAGGATTTTCGAGCCTTGCCTGCGAACATTTTATGAAGCCGTCCGAAATTTGACTTTTTACAAGAGCGTCAAAGTTGATGGCCCCGTAAAAAGTCGGTTTTAGCCTATTTTTACAACAATAACATCTTGAATTTATTGGTTGTGAAAATCCGGTTTTTGACTTTTTACGAAGGCATCAAAGTTACTTCCTTTATCAAAATCACGCTCATGCAAAGCTACTTCGTCATTCCGACGAAAGCAGGAATCCAGATTTCATGCCGCTTTCTGGACACCGGGCATCATAGAATCCTTTTATCTTTCAGGATCGAAATGGTTATATCTCTTGCCTTGCTTCCGTCCACGCCTTCTTTACCTCTGATATTGGCCGAAAAAATAAAGACTTTGCCACGGTTTTCAACGTAGCCGACAAACCAGCCGTTGATGCCGCGCCCGTTCACGATGCCCGTACCTGTTTTACCGGACAGAATCACTCCATCCTGCTCAGATAGCTTTAAAGTCTTTTTGATTGTATCGATATTGGCGCGGGAAAAAGGCATATCGTAAGTATACAGTTTCTTTAATACCGATACTTGCTCCATTGGAGAAATCTTCAGCGAGGATTCAAGCCAAAAGTCCTTAATCCCGGCGGATAGATCCTGATTTCCGTATCCAATCAGTTTCAGATATTCTCCGATCCTCTGTTTTCCCACAACCGAGTCTATTTTCTGAAAAAACCAACTAACGGAATCAGCCATTGCACTATGCAGCGTCTGGTTTTTGTTCCAGGACTCGAATGGATAGACAGTCCCATCCCATTTAAATTCCGTATTCTCACCGGGCAAAGCCCCTGTCTCCAGGCCAACCAGAGAGCTGATTATCTTGTAGGTCGAATCGGGAGATACACGCCTTTGACTGTTTTCGGCGTTATACATCCCGTAGTGGCCTCTTGCCAGGTCAAGGCAGACAAAGCTTCCACGAAACGGGTGAAAATAGTTGCTTAGATCCTCGTATGACACGTCCGGTTGCAAGTCCGGTGCTCTGCCGGCCGACGGTAGACCTGATATTTCCTTTGAATCGGTCAAGACAAGACACCCAATCAGCAGAAAAAGGAGTACTCTTGCCATAACGCCTTTTGGGGTTTCTTTTTTGTAGTGAGCGATCTTCGTAAGTCGCTCCTTTATGCGGGTTTTTCCACCGATCATTCCAGTCATCGTGTAGGGGGGATTGGAATACCTTTCCAGGAAATAAATAATCGCAGCTCCGTAGCCTTTATATTCATGCGGCTCAAGTATGGAAAGCACGCGAGCATCGCAAGCGAGCTCCATATCCTGCCGGATCAGGCGAAATGCGTACCAGACGAGCGGATTGAACCAGTGAATGGCTTGAAGAAAGCATAAGATCAGGTTGACGTACAGGTCTTTTTGTTTGATGTGGGCCAACTCATGCAAGAGGGCGAACTTTAATGCCATCATGCTCACGTCGGCAGTGATTCCGGCCGGAAGTAAAATGTGCGGTCGGATTGCCCCAACAAGCATTGGGCTTCTAATTGCCGGGGACTCTACCAGTACGCAATTGGTCTTGATATTGGTTAATCGTTTGCATTCTTCAAATAAATTCAGAATGCGGCGATCTTTGATCGGAACCGTTTCCTGCACTATGCTCAGCACTCTAAAGCTGACGAAGACCGTATAGCCGAATACGCCCAGAACGCCAAAGACCCAAACCGAAAACAGAACTGCATTGCTTGAATAAGTAATATCCCTGTTTACCGATAGGGAATAGTCGTTAGAGAAATTACCCTCGGCCGTTGCCACCGATTTGCCCTCTTCGTCCGGACCCAATCCATCCGTGCCGTGGGCGTCGAAGTAATTCCCAGCAAGTATTTGAAGTGTAATTTTATTGAAGATATTAAAAATACTCAGCGAGCTCTCGGGAGCATACGGAATCAAGAGCTTCAGGATCAAGAAGAACCACACGAGGTATTGCCACCTGGCACCCAGCCTGCTTTTGAACATTCGCCTAACGAACGTGATCAGGGCAACCAGTATACCTGCCATTAAGGAAGAATACAGCAACCGGGGGACAATGGAAATTATCCCCATAAAGAGTTCTCCTTTATTCGCTCTTTTGATCCAGGATGCGCTTAAGCTCCTCGATATCTTCCCGGGATAACTCCTGTTCTTCAAGGAAATTTGCGAACATCATGTTCAATGCGCCTCCATAAACCTTATCCAGAAAAGATCGGCTCTCAGCCTTAACACACTCGTTTTCCGCCACGAGAGGGTAGTATACGTAAATGCGCCCGTCCTTGTTGAACGCTATCGCCTTTTTTCTAACAAGACGCCCCAAAAGCGTTTTTACGGTCTTGGGCTTCCATGATGTAACGCCTTCGAGTTTTTCAATGACCTCGTTGGCCGTTATAGGTGCGCTCGCCCAGATGATCTTCATGACCTGCCATTCCGTATCGGATATCTGCGGTAAATTCTTCATTGGCTGCCCCCTTGTCACGATTTCAATTATGTTGTTACGCACCTAACACTTCTTAGCATTCTTGTCAAAATGATCGATAGATGAGTGCTATTTGAAGAATGTTCTCGGAGGCCGATGCTTTTTTGGGTGATTTCGGAGAATACCTCGAACGTAATCGTTCAGGGGATGCCAATCTGCAGATGCCGTAGTCTATCCCCGTCTGCACTATGTCATTTCAGGCTCTTTATTCCATTTTGCTTTCAAAATGATATTCCAGCAAACATTCGGACTGAGACCGCGAAAGCAAGCGAGCAGCGATGAGACTGTACATTCAGTACGTCGAATCGCGGCACAGCGAAGCTGACAAAGGTATCAGTTTGAATGCGAACTGGAATTAGC
>LKPX01000173.1 GCA_001443525.1 Desulfobacteraceae bacterium RAAP-1
TCAAAATGATATTCCAGCAAGCATTCGGACTGAGACCGCGAAAGCAAGCGAGCAGCGATGAGACTGTACATTCAGTACGTCGAATCGCGGCACAGCGAAGCTGACAAAGGTATCTGTTTGAATGCGAACTGGAATCAGACGTCCGCAGGGACTACTGCTTTAACTTCCGGAATTTCTTTTTTCAGCACCCGTTCGATTCCGTTCCTGAGCGTCATCTGAGACATGGGGCACCCGGCGCATGCGCCTTTCAGTCGTACCTTGACAATGCCATCCACATAATCCACCAGTTCGACATCTCCACCATCCGCCTGAAGCATGGGTTTGATCTTGTTGATGATATCCTGAACTTTTTCTTTCATGGCATCTCCTCGCTGATTGTGGTTCGTTGGTCATAAAATGATTTTCTGAACGCATCAAATATATTATGGACGATCGCGTATCGCATGTCTTCCATCAGCCGGATATAGTAATGGATATTGTGAATGGTGTTCAGCCGGTACGCCAGTATTTCGCGAGACAGGTACAGGTGTCTTAAATATGCTCTGGAATAATGTCTGCATGTATAACAGTTGCAGGCGTCATCAATGGGGCCGGTGTCGGTTCGGAATCGGGCGTTGGTAATGTTCAGGGCGCCGCTGCGGGTGAAGAGCTGCCCGTTTCTGGCGTTTCGCGTCGGCATGACGCAATCGAACATGTCTGCCCCGCGGGCTACAAGCTCCACCAGATTTTCAGGGGTTCCAACCCCCATGATATATCGCGGTGAAGATCGGGGAAGGCGTTCCAGCGTGATTTCCGCCATTTCGAGCATCAGCTCCGGAGGCTCTCCTACGCTCAGCCCTCCAATGGCGTAACCGGAAAATCCGATATCCACGAGTGCATCCGCAGAGGCTTTTCGCAACTCCGGATACATGCCACCCTGAACGATGCCGAACAGTGCATGGGAATTTCCGTCAGTTTTCCAGGTGGCATGGCAGCGTCTTGCCCAGCGGGTGGTCAGGTTCATGGCGGTTTCGGCTTCACTGTAGCTTGCCGGATAGGCAATGCACTGATCCAGACACATGATGATATCGGAATCGAGGCAAAGCTGAATTTCAACGGCCTTCTCCGGGGTAAGCAGATGCCGGGAGCCGTCAATATGGGATTGAAAATCAGCGCCTTCTTCCGTAATATTTCTGAGCCTGGCCAGTGAAAATACCTGAAACCCGCCGCTGTCTGTCAGGATAGGCTTTTCCCAGTGCATGAACCGGTGAAGACCGGCAAAAGCGCTGATGACCTCACATCCAGGTCTCAAATACAGATGATAAGTGTTGCCTAAAATGATCTGCGCGCCGCATTCCAGCAAATCTTCCGGCGACAGGGATTTGACCGTGCCAAGGGTGCCGACCGGCATAAAGACCGGTGTCAGGATATCGCCGCGCGCCATATGGATAATTCCCGCTCTGGCGCCGGTCGCTATTGATGTTGTCTCTGTGAATTTCAGTGTAACCTCTATCAGTTTATCAGCATGGCGTCGCCATAGCTGTAGAAGCGGTATCCCGCGGAAACGGCCTCGGCATAAGCGTCCAGAATATGGCGGCGGCCGGCAAACGCCGATACCAGCATCAGCAGTGTGGATTTAGGCAGATGAAAGTTGGTGATCATGGCATCTACCACTTTAAAACGATATCCCGGATAAATAAACAGGTCGCAGTTTCCGGTGCATGCCGCCAGCGTTCCATCAGCATCCGCGCAGTATTCCAGCGTCCGGACGCTGGTGGTGCCAACGGCGATAATCCGGCGGCCGGTCGCCCTGGCGTTGTTGATAGTTGCTGCGGCATCGGCGCTGAGACTGAAGGATTCGTGGTGCATCCGGTGCTCCCGGATATCCGATACCCGCACCGGGATGAATGTTCCATACCCTACATGGAGCGTCAGTGCAACGACCTGAACATCTTTTTCTTTTAGCCGACGCATCAGCTCGGGTGTAAAATGAAACCCGGCGGTAGGTGCTGCAATGGCGCCTTTGGCCGATGCGTAGATAGTTTGATAATCGGCGCTGTCCGTAATCGATGTGGCGCTGTCTCCGGTATCCCGGTGAATGTAAGGAGGCAGCGGCACCTTGCCTATCCGGTTCAGGATTTCATTAAAATCTCCATCGCAAACGAACTTTATCCGGAAATGGTCACCCTCAGGCGCCAAAACTTCCGCCCGAAGCCCCGCATCGAAATAGAGAATCGAGCCCATGTGAGGTTTTTTGGAGCACTTGACCAGGCAGGTGCAGAAAAACTCACCCGGATGCTTCTGCGTGGCTAAGCTGTCCGCGTAAGAAAGTATCAGCACCTCCACTTTCCCGCCGGTATCCTTGCGGCCCAAAAGTCTTCCGGGGATAACCTTGGTGTCATTGATCACCAGGACATCGCCCGGCATTATGAATTCGGGAAGATCACCGAACACATGGTGAGAAACGGCGCCGGTATGACGGTCAAGCCGCAGAAGCCGGGACGCATCGCGGCGTTCACAGGGTTTCTGGGCGATACGGTCTTCCGGTAGCACATATGTGTAATCTTCTATGTCAAACAAGGGTTGATGCCTTCGTAAAAAGTCGAATTTCGGACGACTTCGTAAAAAGTTCGCAGGCAAGACGCGCAAACCCTGAGGAATGAAGCGTACTTGTGGTACGCTGCAATGACGAAGGATGCGGCGCAACGCGGCATGCGGATTTTTTACGAAGCCGTCAGGGTTACCTCTTTCCCAGATATATCAGCCATAATCCAACAATCATCAGCGCCAGCCCTAAATGTCTAAGCGTTCGATCCGGCATTTCCAGAACCTGGGAAATCCACTGTTTCATTTTTTCGGGAACCGCGAAGTACGGAAGGCCCTCCACAATCATCACCATGCCCAGCACGCACAGGAAAAAATCCATTATCAATCCCTTTGATTCTCATTCCATTTTGCTTTCAAAATGATATTCCAGCAAGCATTCGGACTGAGACCGCGAAAGCAAGCGAGCAGCGATGAGACTGTACATTCAGTACGTCGAATCGCGG
>LKPX01000174.1 GCA_001443525.1 Desulfobacteraceae bacterium RAAP-1
ACTGAGACCGCGAAAGCAAGCGAGCAGCGATGAGACTGTACATTCAGTACGTCGAATCGCGGCACAGCGAAGCTGACAAAGGTATCAGTTTGAATGCGAACTGGAATGACATACAATAACCTTTCTAGAGAAAAACATTTGATAGACCCCGCGATGTATTCCTGTGACATTCTGATTCATAATGGCATGATTCTGACCATGGATCCGCTCCTCAAGGTCATTTCAGACGGCATGATCGCCATTCGGAAAGATACCATCACATATGTCGGCCCCAAAACAGCGTCCATGACCGGCGCTGTAACCATCGACGCTGGCGGCGGCATCATTCTTCCAGGACTTGTCAATGGGCATACCCATACCGCCATGACCCTTTTCAGAGGGCTTGCCGATGATCTTCCGCTCATGGAATGGCTTACCGGCTATATTTTCCCCGCAGAAACACGGATCGATGCAGATTTCGTTTATACCGGCGCCCTGCTGGCCTGTGCGGAAATGATATATTCCGGCACCACCACGTTCTGTGACATGTACCTGTTCGAAGACAAGGTCGCCAGCGCCTCTCAGAAATCCGGCATGAGAAGTCTGGTCGGTGAAGTCCTCTACGACTTTCCTTCTCCCAACTATGGTTCTATCGAAAAAGGCTTTGCCTATACGGAATACCTGATTCAAAAATGGAAAGACGATCCTCTGGTTTCCATCGCGGTCGAACCCCATGCGCTTTATACGTGCAGTCCGGAACTGCTCCAGACCGCCCACGCTATTTCCATGCGGCACAATGTCCCGCTGATCACCCATCTGGCGGAAACGCATACAGAGCTGGCGGAGATCCAAAGCCGTTACGGGAAATCGCCGGTAGCTCATCTCGAATCTCTCGGTCTTCTGGGGCCTCACCTTATCGCCGACCATTGCGTGCATCTGAACGATTCCGAAATTGAGCGGCTGGTGCAATACCAGGTTAATATCATTACCAATCCGGAAAGCAACATGAAACTGGCATCCGGAGCTGCGCCGGTATCCAGCCTCATTACCCGAGGCGCCACGGTAGGACTGGGCACCGACGGATGCGCCTCCAACAACAACCTGGATATGTTTTTAGAGATGGATACGGCGGCCAAACTCCAGAAAATAGCCAGGATGGACCCAACCGCGCTGGATGCCGTCACCGTATTGAAAATGGCTACCTGCGAAGGCGCAAAGGCTCTGGGGATGGGAAGCGTCACCGGCTCTCTGGAGCCGGGTAAAAAAGCCGATGTCATCGTTGTGGATACAGCTAAACCGCATTTAACACCCATGTATAATCCTTATTCTCATCTGGTGTATGCCGCTTCCGGCGCCGATGTCCGCCACTCCATCATCAACGGCCGGTTGGTGATGAAAGATCGGCAACTGCTGACTCTCGATGCAGAAGACATCATGCTTCGGGCCAACGAAAAAGCGGCTTTGGTAAAACAGTGGGTTGCATAAATCCCGGAAGAGGAATTCCCCTATGAATACCCGACCCGTCCGCATGGTCTTTTGCCTGCTGCTGATCTGGGCAGGATGGATATATTCTGCTCAGGCGGATGACACCGCCCTGACGCTGGAGCAGGTCATCGGGACCGCGCTGCACAGAAATCCGGCCATTGCCATATCCCGGCAGGAAGTCGAGGCTTCCCGCGCCCGGGTGACTCAGGCATATTCCGCTTATCTGCCGCAGGTTGCGGCCAACAGCGGATATACCCGGCGCAACCAGTGGATGATCAATTTCTTCAACGGAACGAAGTATCGATATCAGGACAACGATATTCTCGGCGCGTTGTCTATATCCCAGTATCTTTATGATTTCGGGCAAACCAGCGGCAGGGTGGAACAAAGCCGTTTTGGTCTTTCCGCAAGCGAAAAAGCCGTGGACAAGACCATCGCGGATACCGTGCGCGACGTCAAGAAAAGTTATTTCGAGGTTTTGAAAAAACAAAGTCTGGTACAGGTCAACAAGGAATCCGTACGGATTCAGGAAGAACATCTGGATCAGGCCAGGGCTTTCTTCAAAGAAGGCGTACGCCCCAGAATCGATGTCACCAAAGCCGAAGTCGGTGTCGCCAACAGCCGTCTGAATCTCATCCATGCCGAATACGCCCTGCGGTCTTCACGGCTCGATCTTGAAAATCTGCTGGGGGGGCCGCCGGTGGAAGGCGCGTACCACCTTATGGATATCGCCGCCACCCCTTCCCGGGAGGATATTCAACCTGTAGAAGAACTGGCGGCGGAGGCTGATTCTCACCGACCGGAATTTACCATATTAAAAGACCAGCTCCATGCAGCACAGGCGCAGCTCAAGTCTTCCCAGGGGGGACGCTGGCCTTCAATCACGGCCAAAGCTACGGGCGGATGGGAAAACATCAATACCTTCGGACTGACAAACAATGATGACTTTCCGCTGAGGGACGTATGGCAAATCGGCGTCAATGTCACATGGCCGCTGTTTACCGGCTATCGCGTTCAAGGGAAAATAGCGGAATCTCAGGCGGAGATCAGTAAACTCGAATCAAAGCAGCGGCAACTGGAACTGCTGGTATTTAACGAGGTTTCCACGGCCTATCTGGGTGTAAAAGAAACTGAAGAATCCATCAAGACAGCCGAACTGGCTCAGCAGCAGGCCAAAGAAAATATGGATCTGGCGGACGGCCGCTACCGGAACGGCGTCGGCAATGCCATCGAATACAGCGATGCGGAACTGGCCCTGACTCAGGCAAAAAGCAATCTGGTGCAGGCTTCCTATCTGTATCATCAGAGGATGGCGGAGCTGGATTATGCCGTAGGACGCTGACAGTCCATTACGCCACTCTGCACTTTGGATGATTTTTTCAGGGTTTTCATCTGATTCCATTTTGCTTTCAAAATGACATTCCAGCAAGCATTCGGACTGAGACCGCGAAAGCAAGCGAGCAGCGATGAGACTGTACATTCAGTACGTCGAATCGCAGCACAG
>LKPX01000175.1 GCA_001443525.1 Desulfobacteraceae bacterium RAAP-1
TACTCTTATAGCCTATCGGCGTACAAACCCCCAACAAGACGCTAATTAAGTATGGCATATCGGACATTCAAACCCTATCCAGATAACGACCCAACTGAAATTTGCGATCATAGCAAAAACGATCATGCTCCATCACCTGCTGAACGGCTCAAAACAATCGGTACGATAAGCCGGTTATAATAAATACTATCATACTGAAAAAAGGAAGATTGACGGCTTCGTAAAAAGTTTGCATAGTAGCGCTATCGCTTATACTGTGTGCAGACTTTTACGAGGTCGTCAGGATTGTAATTCACTGAAAATGGAGTTAGCATGGCACCTTCATCGAAATATAAAAAAAAACGTCAGGCTGCTAAAGAAATCCCCTGCGCGTGCTGCGGGAAACTGCCGCCTTTTTGCTGGCGGTGCCGCTGCGGATTTGCCATCTGTCAAAACTGCATGGAAAAAAATCTCTGGGGCATGACCTGCAACGGCATTACCTGGGAATGTCCAGACTGTGGGAATCAAAATGGTTTTGGCAACCAGTGACCAATTACATGGAAAATTGCCTCCCCAAATGCCGGACAGACCGCAAAAGCCGGTTTTTTTTCACTGCACTGGAAAATTAAACCATATAGTTGGAAACGGTTCACCTGTCAGCGTAAAATGCCACCATTCCTTATCGTAAGGAGCGAAACCGTACTGTTTCATCAACTCCCGGAGCAGCATTCGATGACTGCGCTGAGAAGGCGTCATATGAAGATTATCCGGCCAGGATTCAGGGCCGAAAAAGTCAAAGCCGGTACCCATATCCAGTTCTTTTCCTGTATCACCATTTAAAGAGATAATGGTCAGATCCACCGTACTTCCCCGGCTGTGGCTGGACTTTTCCGCAATATATCCATCAGGAAACAGATTTTTTTTGTCCACATTCGGATAGTATGCCTGCTTCATCCGGGTATCGCCGATGTCCCTGGCCCATCGTACAAAATCATCTACCGCCTGCTGTGGCCGATAAGCATCGAACACTTTCAACCCAAGTCCAAAGGGTTTCAGCGCCGCCTCAACTTTTTTTAGCGCCTCTGCGGCCGGACGCGTGATAATACATCGGGATGACCGATACCCGTCAATGGGACGTCCAATAAAATTGTTACTCGATGCATACCGGAGTTCAACGACAATATCCGGCGCCAGATCGTTCAGATACACAAAACCGTCTGGCAATTTCGCATTCTGGGCGGATACCAGCGTTGCAGGCAAAAGCCACAACCATATCAGTGAGACGGATATCCTTGCAGCACGTTTCATGTAAATCCCCCTTGCCATATCAAATCATATCCGAATTTCAAAGGCTGTGCAGACGGATGATTTCCAGAAGCAGTTCCGCGGCTTCAACCATATCGCTTAACTTCACGGATTCCCGGACCGTATGCATGTCACGCATGCCGGTTCCCAAAACACCTGTCATGATCCCTTTTGAAAAAAAGACATTGGCGTCCGCGCCACCGCCGGTAGTCCTGGGTTTCAGCGTTCGGCCCAGATTCTGCGCCGCTTTCATGGCCAAACTCACGACCGGATGATCTTCAGGGATGTGGGTGCAGGCAAAATCAGGTTCCACGGAAATCTCCAGTCGCGGATTTCCTGCTTCTGCGGATTGCGGTCTGAAGTCCCGGACAGCGGCTTCAAAAGCGGTTACAATGGTCTGCGTCAGATTTGCCAGCTTTTGGGAATCATGGCTTCGAACTTCTCCCTTGACCACAACCTGACTGGGAATGATGTTGGTAGCGACTCCGCCTTGAATCACACCGATATTACAGGTAGTTTCATGATCAATTCTTCCCAGCGTCAAGCCGGCGATGGCTTTACTGGCAATGGCAATGGCGTTAATACCTTTTTCCGGAGCCGCACCCGCATGGGCGTCTTTCCCGTTTACGATAAATTCCAGATGATTGGCGCCCGGCGCGCGGTTGACAATGCCTGTCGTATCGGTCGTATCCAACACATAACCGAATCTGGCCTTGATATGATTTATATCCAGATGTTTAGCGCCCAACAGTCCGATTTCTTCACAGATCGTCAGTACCACCTCCAGAGGGCCGTGAGGCAGACGCTCCTCGTGAATCGTAGTCAGCACCTCGATGAGAACAGCGATGGCGCTCTTGTCATCAGCGCCCAAAATAGTGGCGCCATCGCTGGTAAAAACCCCGTCTTTGAACTGAGGTTTGACCCCGATTCCTGGTTCTACTGTATCCATATGTGCACAAAGCATCATTACAGGCGCATCCACATTGCCTACAAAACGGGCAATCAGATTTCCCGTATTACCGCCGACGGCATCTCCTGCGTGATCTATAAAGGTATCGGCGCCGATTGCCTCCAGGATATTCTGCAACTCATTACAGATGTTCGCCTCATTTCGGGACACACTGTCAATTTTCACCAGGCGGGTAAATATTTCCGCCAGTCTCTCAGGATGAATCATTGCTATCTCCTTGCCATTTTTCAATTCTTTCACAGTTGATGCTCTCGTAAAAAGTCGATTTTCAGACGGCTTCGTAAAAAGTTCGCAGGCAAGACGCGCAAATCCGCAAGGAGTGAGGCGTACTTTTGGGTACGCCGCAACGACGAAGGATGCAGCGCAACGCAGCATCCGGACTTTTTACGAAACCGTCACAGCTTATTCCATTTTGCTTTCAAAATGATATTCCAGCAAGCATTCGGACTGAGACCGCGAAAGCAAGCGAGCAGCGATGAGACTGTACATTCAGTACGTCGAATCGCGGCACAGCGAAGC
>LKPX01000176.1 GCA_001443525.1 Desulfobacteraceae bacterium RAAP-1
GACCGCGAAAGCAAGCGAGCAGCGATGAGACTGTACATTCAGTACGTCGAATCGCGGCACAGCGAAGCTGACAAAGGTATCAGTTTGAATGCGAACTGGAATCACAAGCAAACTCTGCCTGAATATATTTCAGCAGCTCTTTTCCGATGGCAATGCCGATATCGATGAATTCCGGGCCATACATCTGTCCGGTGCCTGTACGAAATGTCCGTTTGATGCTTGCGATCTTTTCCATACTCCGGGGATATCGCGCCAGAAAATCAGACAGCGGCAGATTGTAATAAGACACCATGTCCCATACCGTGTCCATAAAATTGTCCGGTCCCCACCGGAATTTATCGGCGTCGTACAGGCAATCCGATACCAGTGCGCCATCCAGGGTATCAATACGCATTTCGGGCTGAAATGCTTCATGATTCCGGATAGCCTGGCTGATATCTTCAATGTCAGATTTGTCATAGGAATAAGACCGGAGTATCTGCCGGGCATAAATAGCGCCTTCCATTGCATGATTTTTCATTTTTCGTTTAATATCGTGCAACAGCCCTGCGCTTTGAACGATGCCGGCGCGCTGTGCTGCAAATGTTTCGGAGTAACCGCGACGGATGCCTTCAATCAGCATCAGTGCTCCGGCGTCAATGGCGACTTTTATTGCATGATCCTGTCCGTGGCCCAAATCTTCGTCCAGATATTTCGAAACGAATGCGAACAGTGTCTGCAGGAGCGGGTCTGTCTGAAAAATTTTTCTTGAGATGTTCACAGACCTTGCAAAATCCCTGTAGAAAGCCGGTTGGGGAAAACGGGACACAATATAGCGCGCCTGCTGACGAATGCTGGCATAAAGTGGAGACATGGTTCAGGAGCTTTCTTTGCTTAGCCTTTTGAAGTCGGGAAAAAAGCCGTTGCAGACATTCCAGCTTTTACCGGCTGCGGATACAGAAAAAAATTGACAAAATTAAATAAACCGGTAAAGACAGGGCAATCATATAGAAAATCATTTATCCTCCGGGTTCTGATAGCATGGAACAGTGTCCGAAACAAGATTTTTTCAAAGTCAAGGGAGCGTATGCGCCGGTATCGCCAGCAGGCTATCCACGAACATCTGAGATTAAGGGCCGATATTCTTCAGGCTATCCGGACTTTTTTCCGAAATTACCAGTATCTGGAAGTCGAAACGCCGGTACGTATTCCCGCGCCGGCGCCTGAAGCCCATATAGATGCCCAGGAATCCGAGAGATGGTTTCTCCACACATCTCCCGAACTCTGTATGAAAATGCTCCTGAGCGCCGGATTTCCCCGGATTTTTCAAATCTGTCGGTGTTTTCGGAAAAACGAACGCGGGCGTATGCACCTTCCCGAGTTTTCGTTGCTGGAATGGTACACTGCAGGGCAGGACTATCTGGAAATGATGACACAATGCGAAGCGCTGCTGCCTTATTTATCCGCATCCATTGGCAAAACAAACACTATTGTCCGTAAAGGTCGCGAGATATCGCTGTTGCCCCCCTGGGAGAAATTAACGGTTGCCGCGGCATTCGATCAATATTCAGGAATTTCCATGCAGGAAGCCCTGAGGCGGAACCGTTTTGACGAGATCATGGGGCTTGATATCGAACCGCATCTCGGCATGGAACGGCCGGTCTTTTTGTACGATTATCCGGCCTCGTGCGGAGCGCTTGCCCGCCTGAAACCCGAAGACGCCACCGTTGCAGAGCGTTTTGAGCTGTATATCGCCGGCATCGAACTATGTAATGCCTTTACGGAACTTACCGATCCGATAGAACAGCGCTGCCGGTTCGAGCAGGAGCGGCTGTATCGGCGGCAGACCGGAAAAACCGTCTATCCTTTGCCCGAAAATTTCCTGAAAGCTCTGACAGATATGCCTGCAGCGTCCGGAAATGCCATGGGAATAGACCGCATCGTTATGCTGCTGACAGAAACGGAAGCAATTGACGATGTCGTGGCGTTTACCCCTGAAGAATTGGGATGATTTTCTTATCTGAAAGATCGTATCCGTCACTGTAACCCTCTGTACCGGACAGTCTCTCCAGTGATAATGATTGACAAAATAATCGCTGGTGTTTAATTTTCCATATCCATGCTGATAGGCAGTATGGAAGACTTACTGCTGGAACCGGCAGGGTATATCAATTTTATGAGGAGGGTATTATGGTCGAAGTCACACCTGCAGCTACGGCGCAGATAGCTGAATATTTCAAGGGAAAGGAGATTGTCCCGATCCGCATTTTCCTTAACGAAGGCGGATGAGGCGGCCCAAGCCTGGCAATGGCTCTGGATGAGTCAAAAAAAAGTGATGATGTTTTTGATATTGATGGGTTCAAATATGTAGTGGACAAGGATTTTATGGCGAAAGTGTCCCCCATCAAGGTAGATTTTTTATCCACCGGATTTAAAGTGGATTGCGCAATAGATTTTACTTCCGGGTGTTCCAGTTGCGGTACCAAGGGTTCCTGCTGTTCGTAATTTCACATCTTTTCAAATGTCCGGCTGGATATTGCTTCTATGGCTGTCCAGCCGGACATGTCAGATGCATCTGAAGTTTTTTTGTTACCCTTCCTTAAATGACGAAAGCGTTACGACCGCCTATAGATGTGTCATAACAGCGCGCAGATGATCTAATTCCAGTTCGCATTCAAACTGATACCTTTGTCAGCTTCGCTGTGCCGCGATTCGACGTACTGAATGTACAGTCTCATCGCTGCTCGCTTGCTTTCGCGGTCTCAGTCCGAATGC
>LKPX01000177.1 GCA_001443525.1 Desulfobacteraceae bacterium RAAP-1
GGTTTAGATATGTATCTTCTCATACTGGAAACTTTCGTTCCCATAAGTTCACGCTTGCGTCTGGCGTACACAACGATATAGACTGATTCGGGAGATGGGAAAGCGCCTTCATGTGTGGAGGAAAAATGAATGAAGTGACCGTCGTCTGGACTGAATACATGAAATATCGTTTGAGGTTACGCGGGTATGATCTTTCAATAGTCGAGCACATCTTGCGCTTCACATCTGAACGATACATTGATACAGCGACAGGTCGTATTATGGCGATAGGCCGGCATGACAGTCGTCTTGTCATGATCCCATACGAGCGGGTGGGTGACATGCTGATACCCGTGACAATCCACGCGACGAATCGTCAACAAATCAATTCCAGAATCAAGTCTGGGAGGCTAAAAAATGAGTAAAACACGCTTGGTATATTTCGAACAGAACGATGTTCTTCACCTTGCCATATCCGATGAAGTCGAAGCAGGCAGTGTGGAAGTCAGCCCGAATATTACAGCCGAACTCAATGATAAAGGCGAGTTGATTGGCATTGAGATTTTGAGCGCCAGTACGTTCATTCGGGACTCTGTACTTGAATCCGTTCAGGCCAGAGTTCTTGATCTTGCAGAAGCAAAGGCTGCATGACAACATTATGGCATTACAGAGAATGCGACATTCACTTCAGTCAAAACGGTTGGAGGTTTAGATATGTATCTTCTCATACTGGGTGCAAACTCAGATGTGGCTCAGGCAGTAGCAAGAAAGTTTGCAGCGGAAGAAAAAGCAAATCTCTATCTGGCGTCCCGAGACATGGAAATTCTTCACAAAAGGGCGCAGGACATCACCCTTCGATACGAGGTGCAGGCCGTGCCACTGCATTTTGATGCCATGGATTATGCCTCTCATGCTGAATTCTATGCCAGTCTGAATCCAAAACCTGATGGTGTTGTGGTGGCGTTCGGTTATCTTGGAGATCAGCAGGAGGCGCAGAGTGATTTTCAGGAAGCCAGAAAAATTATTGAGACAAATTATCTGGGCGCTGTGAGCATACTTGAGGTCGTTGCCGCAGACTTTGAAAAACGCGGGCATGGTTTCATCATCGGCATCAGTTCTGCGGCTGGTGAACGGGGAAGGCAAAGCAATTACGTTTACGGATCCGCCAAGGGAGCGTTGACGGTTTATCTGAGCGGTCTCAGAAACCGTCTTCATAAGAAAAACATCACCGTCATCACCATCCTGCCGGGTTTCATTCACACCAAAATGATTGAACACCTTACTACGCCCGCTTTATTGTCATCCACCCCCGACAACGTTGCACAGGATATTCATAAGGCATTTATAAAGAAAAAGAATATTCTCTATACAGGATGGTACTGGAGGTGGATCATGCTTGTTATTCGGATGATACCGGAACCTATCTTCAAGATGCTGAATTTATAATATTAAACAGGATGTTTAAGCAAGTAATCGAATATAATTGTTTTTAATATAAGGAACTCAGTATTCAATGAAATCAATAAAAATAGCTATATATGTTTTTTTAATAATAGGCATGATGATGTCATTATACGTTTTTTCACGTTTTACTGTAGATGATGCATTCCTATCTTGGAGATATGGGAAAAATCTCATCGACTTTGGCATATGGAACTTTAATCCATCTAAACTTGATCCAACACAAGCATACACTAACCCAATATATGCGCTATTGAGTATTATTCCGGCTTATTTTAAGTGGGATGTTGTACTGTTTTTTAAAATAATATCTTCAATTTTATTGATTTTATTTTTATATTGGTCATTAAAGATAACGAAAAAATCATATTTGTTAGTACTTTCTTTTTTAGCCATTCCAGCTACAATTATTCATATCTATAGCGGGCTTGAAACATTTTCATTTGTGTTTCTTATGGCAGCATTATTGATATCTATGTATGAAGAAAAAAAAAGAACGTCAGTTATATTGACACTTTTTTTGTTTCTTACAAGACCTGAATCATATCTATTGGTCATATTGCTGCCAATTTATTACTTAATTATTGAACCTAAACCTGCATCAATAAAATTGATTAATCCTTTTACTTATCTTAAAACTTTGAAATATTTACCGGCTCAAGCTGTATCTATTTTAATTGCAACGGCTATCCCCTTACTTGCTTATTTTCTATTTCACTATATTCATTTTGGCAACATACTCCCAAACACATTCTATGCAAAATCTTCATCAAGCTTTAATTTTTCAAATTTTATAAAATACTCTGTTTTTACTAAACTTTCGCAGTTACAGGTCCTTTGAAGCCAAACAAGGCATCTTCAACGATATCAATGATTTTGATGACGTACTTGTATTCGATTCGATTCAAAAATAGGTCTATTGACTTGAACATGGCCTGCTTGATCTGCTCCCAGAGTTGGTTTGCAACTTGCAACATCAGCTCGGTATCCGACACATCCTGAAATAGTGGACCCAGTGGACCAATTAACCGGCTTCTGTTCATAACATAGACCAATAGAAGATAGCGGATCATCGTCAAGCTGTAGCAAGCAACGGCAGCATCAAATGTCCTGCTTTGCTCTTTGCCCAGATAAAGCATTTGTTTCGCATCCTTTAAAAAAACC
>LKPX01000178.1 GCA_001443525.1 Desulfobacteraceae bacterium RAAP-1
TGAATGTACAGTCTCATCGCTGCTCGCTTGCTTTCGCGGTCTCAGTCCGAATGCTTGCTGGAATATCATTTTGAAAGCAAAATGGAATGACAAGTACGCTTCACTCCTTGCGGATTTGCGCGCTTTGCCTGCGAACATTTTATAAAGCCGTCTGAGAGCAGATTGTGATAGCTCAATATATTACATCCAGACAGGATGACATATCAACCTGCATGTTACGCCGCATACGTCCACAGACTGTTGACGTATGAAAATGGAATGGCTATAGGAAAGGATACGCGGATATTTACGAAACCGCCCAATTCAGTCAATTTCCGGAGGATGGCAAATGACATATCAGGGTCAAACCAGACAAAGCGTTCTGGTGACTGGCGGCGGCGGATTTCTGGGAAAGGCCATTGTGAAGTTGCTGGTTGCACGCGGCGACAGGGTTTACAGTTTTTCGCGGCAACGCTATCCGGAGCTGGATGACTGGGGGGTCATGCAGATACAGGGCGATATATCCGATGCTGCGGCGGTCGAAGCTGCATGCCGCGGCAAAGACGTCGTATATCATACCGCCGCAAAAGCCGGCGTCTGGGGCCCCTATTCAGACTATTACCGGATCAATACTGAAGGCGCCCGCAATGTGATCACCGGTTGCAAATCCGGAGGGGTATCCCGATTGATCCATACCAGCTCACCCAGTGTGGTCTTTGATGGCGGTGATATGGAAGGCATCAATGAAAGCGCCCCTTACCCGTCCCGCTACCATGCTCCGTATCCGGAAACGAAATCTCTGGCGGAACAGATGGTGCGCCAGACCGGATGTAACAAACAGGAAAATCTCAGAACCATTGTGCTGAGGCCGCATCTGATCTGGGGGCCGGGAGACAATCATCTGACGCCCCGGATTTTACAGCGCGCCCAACGGCTGCGCCGTGTCGGTGACGGCAAAAATCGGGTGGATGTCATTTATATTGACAACGCCGCCAAAGCGCATCTTCTGGCTGAAACCGCTCTGATACAACATCCGGATTTGTCCGGCAATGTTTACTTCATCAGCCAAGGAGACCCCATACCTCTCTGGGAAATGGTGGATAACATTCTGAAGGCCGGGGGATTGCCTCCGGTGCGTCGCGCAATATCGCCTGCCGCCGCCTTTAAGATTGGAGGCATTCTGGAATGGATTTACACCCTCTTTTCCCTGAAATCTGAGCCGCCCATGACCCGCTTTGTCGCCAGAGAACTGGCCACCTCCCACTGGTTTGATATCAGCGCCGCCAGAAGAGATCTGGGCTATACACCTGAAATCTCTACAGCGGAAGGGTTGAAGCGGCTGACCGATTATCTGAACGGATATCAGCAATTCTCGGAGGCAACCTGAATCGCCATAAATCATAGGTCAAGGTGATGGTTCCTCGCTGCTTTGTGCGAGTAATGGTGATTGAAGAACCGCAACGTTTTTGGTGATGAAGTCATATAAAGATACGGATGTTAATCAAGGGCGCTATAGCATATGCAAAAAGCCCCTGAGAAAGCCAATGACCATAATCATATCCGAAAGAGGGGATATAATTTTATCATAAAAAATACCGAACTGCTCCAGATCGCTCTAACATTGACACCATCGTGGAAGATGGTGCAGTGTAATATCGATACGAATCAAAACCGTATAAATATCCAATGGAAACAATGTGCCGATCGGTGCTATCCAACGAATCTTGAGGCACGAAAACAACGGAAATTTATTTACACAACATCGGTGATGCTGGAAAGAGATACCATTGCGGTGTTTGAACAAGCCAGAGAAAAGTCTCACACGGAATAGAATCAAATGAAAAAAGGGCTAACCGATATTCGGCTAACCCTTTGTCATTATCTATTTTATTTGGTGGAGCTGAGGGGGATCGAACCCCTGACCTCATGACTGCCAGTCATATTTAGTGCCTTCACTACCCTTCCTACACTTTCACACTATCCTTGACATTCCAATTATTTAGCTGTATTCTCTTTCACAACGCTTCACTAAAAATCATTCGATTTCACCATAAAAAGTTGTACAGGAGTTGTACAGAATTTCGGGCTTAAATATCTAAGACGAAAGGCAAAAGTTATGCAATGGCACAAAACTAAGCTTCCGGGAATCCGTTACAGGCTTCATCCGACCAGAAAACACGGAATTCAGGCGGACAGATACTATGTGGTGACATATAAAGATCATGGCAAAACGAGAACCGAAGCACTGGGCTGGATGTCCGAAGGCATGAACGAGGTCAAGGCGCTTGAGATACTGGCTAAACTCAAGACAAATCGGCGTGATGGGGAAGGTTTTCAGACGCTTTCCGAAAAAAGACGACTTGCGGAAGAGAAAAAGCTTGCAGAGCAAGCCCGTAAGGATGCCGAAGCGCTGGCGGAAGAAATCGAAAAAAAAGAGTAACTATTCAGCACGGTTCATAAAACTGGGGAGTTTGCCCTCAAACAGTAAACGCAATGCTTCGGATACGGCAACCCCTTGTTTCCGGCATGTGGACAAATAGCT
>LKPX01000179.1 GCA_001443525.1 Desulfobacteraceae bacterium RAAP-1
AGCTTCGCTGTGCCGCGATTCGACGTACTGAATGTACAGTCTCATCGCTGCTCGCTTGCTTTCGCGGTCTCAGTCCGAATGCTTGCTGGAATATCATTTTGAAAGCAAAATGGAATTATTACAGGGCAATCATTTCTAAAGTCATGCGAAAACCTTCTGAAATCCCACAGTCAGTGCAGCAAATAAATACCGGATACGATTACACCTATAACAATCACGATTCTGCGTAACGCAACGGCCGAGATTCTGCCGGCCATTTTACCGCCCAACGCTCCGCCAACCATGGAGCCAACTGCCATAACCCAGACGGCAGACCAAACGATCTGCCCTGAAAACAGGAAAAATACAGCCGTGGCGATATTCGTGCTAAATGCAATGGCCTGCTTCAGACCATTCAGGCGGGTCATGGTATCTTCCAGCACAAGGCCCAGCACGGCCAGTACAATCACGCTGAGCCCTGCTCCAAAATACCCTCCGTAGATGGCGGCCGTAAAGACCGGAATGATCGCCCATGATTCGTTGATAGGAGAGGTTCCTGTATGACCGGAACGGTGAAAAAGCCATCTTCGCACAGGATCCTGAATGGCCAGAAGTCCTGCTGCAAGAAGGATGAGAAAGGGCACCAGCGACCGAAATGTATGCTCGCCAGTATGCAGCAGCAGGATACCGCCGGCAATTCCTCCCAAAACGCTCACAGGCAACAGCATCCATAATCGGCGATTCTGCCCCTGTAAATCCCGCATCTGCGCAAAGGTTGCTCCTAGATATCCCGGACACAGTGCTACCGTATTGGTGATATTCGCAGCCACTGACGGAATACCTACTGCCGTCAGCATTGGAAATGTGATCAGCGTACCACCTCCGGCAAGCGCATTCACGGCGCCGCCAGCCACAGCCGCCACACCTACAAGCAAAAATTCCCACCAGTGCATGGTGCTTCCCCTCAGTTATCTGACGACTTTTTTTGTTTAATCTTTCACCCGGATAACAGACGCTCCCAGCTTTTCAAATTTCTTTTCCATAGCCTCATACCCCCTGTCCAGATGATAGACGCGATGCACTTCCGTCTGGCCCTGCGCCACCAGCCCGGCCAGAATCAGGGATGCGCTTGCCCGAAGATCCGAAGCCATAACCGGAGCACCGGAAAGATAGGGCATTCCTTTAATAACCGCTGAATTGCCGGAAATCGTGATGTCCGCACCCATACGTTGCAGTTCACTGACGTGGATAAAACGATTTTCAAAAATCGTTTCGGAAATGATACTTAAACCAGATGCCACAGACATCAACACCATAAACTGGGCCTGCATGTCCGTCGGAAATCCGGGATAGGGAAGTGTTTTGATATCCACGCTGGCGATACGTTCCGGGCCGATCACCTGCACCGATTTATCTGAAATCTTTATGACGGCGCCCGCCAGACGCAGTTTCTCGATAAGCGCCTGCATATGACCAGGCTCACAGTGGGTAAGGGTAATGTTTCCATGTGTCAGCGCCGCAGCAACCATGAAGGTTCCGGCTTCGATACGATCCGGAATGATGGAAACCGACACCGGATGCAGGGATGAAACACCGGTAATCGTGATGGCAGAAGTTCCAGCTCCCTGAATATCCGCACCCATCCGGTTCAGAACATCGGCCAGCGCCACCACTTCGGGTTCGCGAGCCGCATTGCGCAGCACTGTCACCCCATCCGCCAGCGCCGCAGCCATCATAAGATTTTCAGTTCCGGTCACTGTGACGGTATCCAAAAAAATATCCGCCCCTGTCAATCTGTCGGCTTTTGCCTCCACGTATCCATGTTGCAGTTCGATTTTCGCACCCAGACTGGCAAGCCCTTTCAGATGCAGATTGATAGGTCTGGCGCCAATGGCGCAGCCTCCGG
Source organism: Desulfobacteraceae bacterium RAAP-1 (assembly GCA_001443525.1). Lineage (GTDB taxonomy): Bacteria > Desulfobacterota > Desulfobacteria > Desulfobacterales > Desulfatirhabdiaceae > RAAP-1. The sequence continues at coordinate 1,886 of LKPX01000179.1, forward strand.
GAAGCGATACCCGAGCTTTTTTCAGACGCGCGATCAGAGGTCCCAATACCAGAATGGAAGCCCGCATTTTTCGCACCAGATCGTAAGGGGCCTCCGGATTGTGAAGGTCGCCTGCATCGATGGTGACGCAGTCGCCATTCATCTCCACATGCGCCCCCTGGTTCTGAAGCAGGATGCAGGTGCTGTGAATGTCTTTCAAGTCAGGCACATTATTATAGGTATTGAGGCCATCTGTCAGAAGTGATGATATCAAAATGGGCAACGCCGCATTTTTCGCTCCGCTGACGGCAATCACTCCGGAAAGCGTCCGGCCGCCTTCAACAATAATTTTATCCATGATTGATGATCTCGTAAAAAGTCGATTTTCGGACGTCTTCGTAAAAAGTCCAAATGAGGGAAAAACAGCGTAGCATCACTGCAGAAATGTTAAGGCCCCTTATTAATTCCAGTTCGCATTCAAACTGATACCTTTGTCAGCTTCGCTGTGCCGCGATTCGACGTACTGAATGTACAGTCTCATCGCTGCTCGCTTGCTTTCGCGGTCTCAGTCCGAATGCTT
>LKPX01000180.1 GCA_001443525.1 Desulfobacteraceae bacterium RAAP-1
ATACATTTAAAGGTGCAATTACAGAATGCTTGAGCAAGACCCATACAGACCACAAATCAGAATTGGATTCGCTGCTTTCCCTAAAATTCCAGCTTTTTAAAAAACCGCAATTTGATGTAACTTGAAGTATAAACCAGTTGCTGAGGATGAAGGCAGGTTGCCATCTGTACTATTGTCCGGATGTTGGGAACCACTATCCGGTTGCTTTGTCAAGAGTTCTGGATATGGTCATGTATTTCTAACAGAATTCTAATGTTCCGTGAATTATCGGGTACTACAACACGTTTCATATTCGCTGTCTGTTTGTCACGGATACAGGATACCTGATATCCGAGTGTTAATACTCCCTGTAGGGAGCTTTCTGAGGCCATCCGCTTTGCGGGTGGAGTTTCACTGTTTTATTGATATTTTTTACCTTGAAAGGGCTGCTTTCAACAGTAAAAGTACAGCAGTCCGTGATATCAAAAAGGAGTTTCAGATGAAAAAAATGACTCTCAGAAAAGAAATTGTAGCCTATGGAGATGACGCCCGTCATGTCCTCAGATATGTGACAGAAGGGATGTCCAGTTCAGAACCTCCAGTTTCAACAGATGTTCTGATTGATTTCGTAAAACTGCGTAAACTGAAAATCAGTCTCAAAAAACAATCCGGCCAGATTTTTCTGAAATGCAAGGTGAAGTACCTTGCCGATGATTCGGATGGCGCTGTTCGGGATGTGATAATTTCTCAGAACAGAGATACGCCAGGCTTCAAGGCATTGAAAAAGCGGATGGACAAAAGTTTTAAGATGATCGGCGAAAGGCTGGAAAACGGAGGGCTTCCTTCGAACATTGAAGCGGAATTGTTCTGCTCGAATGCGCAGCAGATGACCACATTTGCCGGTCATGGGGACAGCATGTATCCGGAGTTTCTCCAGGTTATCCATGAATTTCAGGAAGCTTTTCACCGATCCGATCTCGATGAATGTCTGTCGCTGTATGCCCGGATATCCGCCATAAAGAAAAGCTGTCACCATAATGGATGATGATATGAACTCCTCAGAACCGCCGTTCGATACTGTACAACATGACAGGGATTCCGCCGCATCGCCATCCGGATGTATTTCTTCTGTTTCCAGACGATTTACAACGGAAATTACGGAAAACGATGATGCCGTATTCCATAAAATCACCCGTACTGTCTTGTCATCCGAACAGACGCAGCAGATTCTTTCACCACCATTTATCTGTTCCGGGCAGAAAAATGTTCTGGCGGTTCACTGGCATCCGGAGTTCATCCCGATGGAGCTTATTGAAAAACGGATATATGCCATGTTTCCGGATATGGAGAGCGAACTGATCATACCGACACAGCATAACGAGCTGATGACAGTTCAGGAACACACCGGTGTGGAGGTGGATGCATATTCACGGGGGTTCAATCAAAAGGTTCAGTTGCTGCTTCATTTTAATAAAACCCGTGTGGAAAATGCGCATATCCTGAAATCCATATTGAAACATACGCGCGCATATCGCCTGATTCAATTGCAGGATTTTATCCATACCCTGGTCAAACCTCTTGAGAAACGCATTCAGCAGGCTGCCGGGGAAACCGGGGCATCCGGGGATATCGTTTCCTTTGTCTGCACTCAGGCCAAAAAGATACAGCAACTGATGGAGCAGTATGCAGGCCAGATTCACGAAGATATGTTCAAGAATAAGCTGCTCCGAAACTTTATTGACGAATTGCGACCGGAATATGGCGACGCCTGGATTATCCGGGCGCAGACTTTTCTGTATGCGGTCAAACAGATTGTCAAGGCGCATTTCTCCCTGCGGTATTTTTACAGAACCTCTGAAGTGATCGAAGAAGCGCGGGCGCTGGGCGGTTGCATTGTCATCCCCCATCCCGAACAGTTCTGGCCCATTCTGCTGGCTGACTATGATGTGGATGGCTATGAAGTATGGAATCCGCAGTCCCGGAGATATACGGAATTTTTAATTTCAGTCATAAGCCGGAAAAATCATCAGGCCGTACGGCGCCAAAGAAAATTGCTGCTGTTCATGGGAGATGACACCCATATGAGTGAGAAAATCCGTGATCCGGATAAACAGGACCGGGAAAAATCCAGCCGTGAAATCGGATTTCAGCCGGCATGGGATGACATGTACATCCGCAAGGCGCTGATCGTCGCCGGCGTGAACCGCAGACAGGTTATTGAAGAATACAGAGGGCGTCTCGACGAATTATAGCGGTATAAAATTATACGACGCCGCTGATGTCTCCTTATTCCATTTTGCTTTCAAAATGATATTCCAGCAAGCATTCGGACTGAGACCGCGAAAGCAAGCGAGCAGCGATGAGACTGTACATTCAGTACGTCGAAT
>LKPX01000020.1 GCA_001443525.1 Desulfobacteraceae bacterium RAAP-1
TCCGGATGCTGCGTTGCGCTGCATCCTTCGTCGTTGCGGCGTACCCAAAAGTACGCCTCACTCCTCAGGATTTGCGCGCCTTGCCTGCGAACTTTTTACAAAGCCGTCCGAATTTTGACTTTTTACGAGGGCATCATATTTGATGGCTTCGTAAAAAGTTCAATATCCGCGTGAAGATATCCTACTTTTCACGAGGAAACGGCCATGATGCGACACCACCTTCCATGACCTTGACATTTTTCCAGCCGTTGTGTTTTAAAACAAGTGCAGCTTCATATCCTCTGAGGGCCACCTGACAGAAGCAAATGATTTCGATGTTTTTATCCTGGGGAAGTTCATGAAGACGGCTGCGAAGCGCCCCCACAGGAATAAGCGTCTCTCCGACGCCAAGACGCATCTGTCTGTATTCACCAGGCTCCCTAACATCCAGAAGAAACGGCTTTTCGTTGTTCGCCAGTTTCTGATGAACATCCATAGAGCTGATGCCTGTCATCCGGCCCTTCATCTTGTTCTGCATGACATGGGCTGTAGCAATACAATGATCAATAGCCAGTGAATACGGCGGAGCATAGGGCAGATCGGCATTGACAATGTCTTCAACCGACAGGTTCCCTTGAATAGCCATGGACCACTGGGCGATCTGTTTAGCGACATTTCCGGGCCCGACACACTGGGCGCCAAGAATTTTTCCGGTTTTTCTGTCAGCAACCAATTTGGTTACCAGAAGCTTGCCGCCCATAAATCCCGGTTTGTCCAGACTGGCATTGATAACCGTAATGATATCCGGATACTCCAACCGCTTAGCCGTAAATTCGGAAAGCCCGGTCGAACCGGCCGCATAGTCAAAAACCTTGCAGATACCTGTCTGAATCGTTCCGGGAAATGTCACGCAGTTTCCTAAAACCGCATTCTCTCCGGCGACCCTGCCCTGTAAATTGGCCAAATCGCCATATGGCGCAAAAACTTTTTTGCCGGTAAGCCGGTTGACGGATTCCACACAATCTCCCACAGCATAAATATCCGGATCCGACGTCTGCATATAGGCATTGACCTCAATACCGCCGGTTGCGCCGATGGTAAGCCCTATATCTCTGGCCAGCTTCACATTGGGCCGGACACCGATCGCCACCACAGCCAGTTCACAAGGCGACTCCGTTCCATTCCGAAGTTTCACGGCAGTCAGTTTGCCATCTTTACCAAGAAACGCAGCAACCCCGTTATCGGTAATGACATTCGCCCCCTTGCTTCTGACATGATTCTCCACCAGCTTGGCCAGCTCCCAATCGAGAAACGTCAGAAGCTGAGGCACCAGTTCGATGATGGTAATTTCAATATCCGCCAATTGAAGTGCTTCACTGGTCTCGACTCCGATCAGTCCACCACCGACAATCACCGCTTTTTTGACCTCGCCATCATCTCCGATTTTTCTTAAAAAGTCCGCATCCTGCAGCGACTGCAAGGTGGTAATGCCCTCCAGCTCAATTCCCGGAATCGGTGGCATCAGAGGCGTAGCGCCGGTGGCGATAATCAACTTGTCATAGGTCATCTCGCCTGTTTCACCTGTTATCGTATTTCTAAAAAACACCATATGCCGATTTTTATCCACTGCCGTCACTTCGGTATTCACCCGCGCATCAATGTCTTTAGCATTCTTGAAATAAACCGGATCCCGTGTGATACCTGCAGGATTGCTAAGAAGCATATCCCGATTATCGAAAAATCCTCCGACATAATAGGGATATCCACAGGATGCCATGGAAAGCTCTGCATTTTTTTGAAGCATGATCACTTCTGCGTTACTGTCGATTCTTCTGGCCTTTGCAGCCGCTTTCGGACCCGCCGCAGATCCTCCCACAACAACGATTTTTTTTCTTTTTTCCAATGTACCGCCTCCGTATAAATTTATTGATACATACGACCCAATCACTAAAACAAATGATATACATGCATGTTACTGTAGAATAACCTGATTATTTTGAATGGCAAGTGCCTGCATCGAAAACTGTTTTTTTATTCTTGACAATCATGGAAAAAGAGAAGAGAAAGAACAGCTTTGGATTCATTAAAGAAATTATAGAGACTGAAAATGCAATTAAGTGTCAGAGATGCCGCTGGTATTTTCAATGTTCCTGAAAAAACCGTATTTCAGTGGATCAAACAACGAAATCTTCCGGCGTACAAGATCAATGATCAATACCGGTTCAACCGGTCAGAACTTCTGGAATGGGCGACAAGCACCCAGACAGACATTACCTCCGATATCATCACGACTCCCAGTGATGAGCGAGAACGCTTGCCACGTCTGGATGAAGCGCTGAAAACCGGCGGCGTCAATTATGATGTCCCTGGAACCGATAAATTCTCCGTACTGCAGACTGTGGTTGATCTCATGAGTCTGACAGAAGACGTGGACCGCTCATTTCTTCGTCAGGTACTCCTGTCGCGGGAAGCACTTGGCTCGACGGCTATCGGTAATGGCATTGCCATTCCCCATGTACGCAATCCCATCGTTCTTCATATATCCAGCCCCATGATTTCTTTGTGTTACCTGAAGCATCCGGTGGATTTCGGCGCTCTGGACGGCCGTCCCGTACACATTCTGTTCACCCTGATCAGCCCGACAGTGCGCACTCACCTGCACCTGCTCTCAAAACTGTCTTTTGCGCTGTCTGATCCAGAATTCAGGTCCGTTATCATGTCACAGCGGCCTGCAACGAATATTTTTTCGGAAGCTGCACGCATTGAAGACAAAATTCAGAATTCCATCCATTCTCAGGCATCATGACCGTGTTTCGAATTAACAGATTTCCAAAGCGCATACTCGCATTCACCAGCATTGGTATTGCCCTTCTGGATTCCGTGATAATCCCATATGAAGAGATCGGGCTTTTGAGAGTCCGGCATCATTACGAAAGCTGATACGATGTTTCTCATTCTGACTGCAATGATAGTCTTGTGCGCCAGCGGGGTTGTATCGCTCTGGTATGGCAAAACGCCTGGACATGCCAATGCCATTGGCCCCGCGGGAACGGTTCTGGGATGCCTGATCGGTCTGATACCTGCGGTTGAAGTATTGTGGACAGGCCAGGCAGAAGCGTTTCGCATGGCGTGGCAGGTCCCGTTCGGATCGTTTCACATTCAACTGGACGCCTTGTCTGCTTTTTTTCTGCTGCCCGTATTGGGGCTTCCGGCGATCGCGGCTATTTATGGAAAAGCGTATTTAGCCGCATATTCCGGCAAAAAAAATCTGGGCGTTTCCTGGTTTTTCTATACAATTCTGACAGCCAGCATGATGCTGGTTGTGGTCGCGCGCAATGCCGTGCTGTTTCTGATGGCATGGGAAATCATGTCCGTATCGTCGTTTTTTCTGGTATGCTTTGAAGATGAAAAGGAATCTGTCCGCAAGGCCGGATGGACATATTTAGTCGCCACCCATATCGGAACCGCCTTTCTGCTGGTGATGTTCGTACTTCTGGCTCACCACGGCCCATCGATGGATTTCGATCATTTCAGCGCGGCAGGAATGAATGGGGTTTCTATTTCCGGCCTCATATTTCTGCTGGCCATCATCGGCTTTGGCACCAAGGCAGGGTTCATGCCGTTTCATGTCTGGCTTCCTGAGGCGCACCCGGCGGCTCCCAGCCATGTTTCCGCAGTCATGTCCGGCGTTATGATCAAAACCGGCATCTACGGCATTGTGCGCATACTGACCTTTCTGGGACATCCTGACCCATGGTGGGGATGGGTATTGACGGGGATCGGTGTGGTGTCAGGCATTCTGGGAGTGCTGTTTGCGCTGGCGCAGCATGATCTCAAGCGCCTGCTGGCGTATCACAGTGTTGAAAACATCGGCATCATCGCTCTGGGGCTGGGAATGGGAGTGCTGGGAATGGCGCTGAACCAGCCCTTGCTGGCGGTTCTGGGTTTTGCTGGAGGGCTGCTGCATGTACTGAACCACGCGATCTTCAAGGGATTGCTGTTTTTAGGCGCAGGTGCGGTGCTGCATGAAACCGGCGAACGGGATATCGAAAAACTGGGCGGGCTGATGCGGCGTATGCCGTGGACAGGTGCGCTGTTTTTACTGGGCGCTGTCGCCATCTGCGGACTGCCGCCATTAAACGGGTTTGTCAGTGAGTTCATTATCTACGTAGCCGCCTTCAGTGGGATGGGACTTTCAGGAATCTCTCTTTCCAGTATCGCTATCATCACGGCGCTGGCGATGATCGGAGGATTGGCTGCGGCCTGTTTCACCAAGGCTTTCGGCGTCGTATTTCTCGGAGAACCGAGGACATCCGCCGTTATGCAGGCACACGAGGTTTCTCCGGCGATGCGTTTTTCCATGGTGATTCTGGGAATCAGCTGCATACTGATCGGTTTTTCCGGGCCGGCTGTCATATCCGTCATGAAATCAGTTGTTGAAACCGTTACCGGATATCAGGGATATGATATCGCCGCACATCTGGCCGTTTCACTGCCCCCTCTTAAACACATATCGGCGGCGGCCGGGATACTTCTGGCGATACTGGGTGTGCTGATCTGGCTGCGCCAACGGCTGCTTTCACACAGAAATGTGGCCCAGGGCGGCACATGGGACTGTGGATACACCCGGCCGAACGCCCGCATGCAGTACACAGCATCCTCCTTTGCACAGCCACTGACAGGCATGTTCGGCTTTTTTCTACAAACCCGGCAGGAGGCCGCCTTACCGGAAGGCTTTTTCCCTTCACAGAGCCGCCTGCATACGAATACCGAAGATATCTTTACCCGCAACCTGTATCGACCGATTTTTCGCTGCATCGAACGCTTTCTCTTGTGGCTGCACTGGATGCAGCAAGGTCAGGTTCAAATCTATATTCTTTATGTGGCGGTAACGCTGCTGCTCCTTCTGATCTGGAACCTGAGATAATGACGATGAACATGACATCTTTACTGCACATTCCAACAGCCTTCATCCTGGCTCCGCTGCTTTTAGGCATCATCAACCGCACCAAGGCTTTTTTTGCAGGCAGAAAGGGACAACCCCTGCTACAAGCGTATTATGATATCGCCAAGCTGCTCCAGAAAAGTGCGGTGTACAGCCGCACCACCAGTTGGGTTTTTCGCGCCGGCCCTGTCGCGAGTCTTGCCGCCGTAACCACAGCGCTGCTCGTTGTGCCTGTGGGCGGCTCCGCAGCCCCCTTTCATTTTTCAGGAGATTTGATCTTTCTGGCCTATCTGCTGGGCGTCGTCCGCTTTTTTACGGTGATTGCCGCGCTGGATACAGGCTCTCCATTCGAGGGAATGGGCGCCAGCCGTGAAGTGCAGTTTTCTGTTCTGGCGGAACCGGCGCTGCTACTGAGTTTGGCGGCGATGAGTCTGATCGGGAAAATTCCTGCGGCGGACAGCATGTTGTTTCAAGGCTTCTTTGCATCGCTTTCAGAAATTTACGCACGCCTGACGCTGGCCGCCTGGTCGCATTCCGGAACCGTGCTGCTGCTGGCGGCCAGCGCCATCATGATTGTTCTGCTGACCGAAAATTCCCGAATTCCGGTGGATGACCCCAACACCCATCTGGAACTGACCATGATTCACGAGGTCATGGTGCTGGATCACAGCGGTCCGGATTTTGCGATGATTCTCTATGCGGCAGCACTCAAGCTCTGGATATTCTGCGCCCTGCTGGCGGGCGTATTGATGCCGGTTCGCTCCGGAAATTTTCTGCTGGATACCACCACCATTATTGCGGGCATTTTCATGATAGCCATTGGCATTGGCGTCATTGAATCTATCATGGCGCGGCTGCGTCTTCTGCGGATTCCTCAGCTGCTTTCCGGAGCCGGCGTTTTTGCTCTGCTGGCAATCGTCCTGGTGTTAAAAAAATGATGGCAACGCAGCATGCGGACTTTTTACGAAGTCGTCAAATCTGATACCCTCGTAAAAAGTCGAATTTCGGACGGCTTTGTAAAATGTTCGCAGGCAAGGCGTGCAAGTCCTGAGGAATGAAGCGTACTTGTCGTACGCTGCAATGACGAAGGATGCAGCACAACGCAGCATGCGGACTTTTTACGAAGTCGTCAAATCTGTCGAGGAATCATGAGGCGATATGGAATTATGGATTGACATACTGATCGTACTGCTCATTCTGACCAATCTGAAACTGATGGGGTCGAGCCGCCTGAGCGCCTGCATCCGAGTGGTAGCGCTCCAGGGAATACTTTTGGGCATTTTGCCGCTGATAGCAGGACATGGACAGATTCCCTTCCGAGTCATGCTGCTTTCCGCTATCACCATTGCTGTTAAAGGAATGGTATTTCCCTGGCTGCTCCTGCGTGCACTGCGGACCTCCAATGCACGCAGAGAAATGGAGCCGTTTATCGGATACTCTACGTCCATGCTGCTCAGTGTCGGACTGATCGGTCTTGCAATCTGGATGGGCGGCAGGCTGCCGCTGCCTGTTCCGCTGAAATCGCCGCTTGTGGTGCCGCTGGCTCTTTTTACCATCATGACCGGACTGCTGGCAATTATCAGCCGCCGCAAAGCCATCACTCAGGTACTGGGATATCTGGTCATGGAAAACGGCATTTATGCGTTCGGCCTGACACTGGCCCAGAAAGAACCCATGCTGATCGAACTGGGAACCCTGCTGGATGTTTTCATGGCCGTTTTTGTGATGGGCATCACTATTTTTCATATCAATCGTGAATTCGATCATATCGATACGGATTTACTGACAACGCTGAGAGACTGATATGATTCTGACACTGATTCTGCTCCCCGTTGTTGCCGCTATAGCCATGCTGGGGATACGGCCCGCGGCCGTTCGGCGCTGCCTGTTGATCGTCGTTGCTGCTGCTCATGCCATTCTTACCGCCTGCGCGTGGGTAAACTTGCCTGCGCCCGCCCTGGATGGCTGGTTGCTCCTGGATGCGCCGGGACTGCTGTTTTTAGGCATCACCAGCGCATTGTTTCTGGTGGTATCCCTCTATGCCCTGGGATATCTAAGCCGCGAAGACTGGGGAAAACGGCAGGATTTTGAAGAAGGCTTTCTTTTCACCAATTCCAGAGAATCCGTTTTTCTCTGCTGTCTGCTGCTGTTTCTGGGAATGATGACACTGGTGACGGTCAGTCAGCATTTCGGGCTTATCTGGGTGGCCGTGGAAGCCACCACGCTCACCAGTGCGCCGCTGATCTATTTTCACAGGCACCGCCGTTCCCTTGAAGCCACCTGGAAATATATCATGATCTGCTCCGTCGGCATTGCGCTGGCGCTCCTGGGAAATTTTTTTCTGGCCGTCGCCTCCACACTGAGCGAAAACAATCATGTGCCCATGCTCGTATCGAATCTGATCCAGAGCGCTCCACAACTTCATATTCTCTGGCTGAAAGCGGCGTTTCTGTTTTTGCTGGTCGGGTATGGCACCAAACTGGGGCTGGCTCCCATGCACACCTGGCTTCCGGATGCACACAGCGAATCGCCGTCGGTGATTTCAGCGCTGCTGTCCGGAGCGCTTCTTAACTGCGCGTTTCTGGCCATTCTAAGAGTACAACAGGTGTGCGTCGCTGCCGGACAGGGCGCCTTCGGACAGGACCTGATGGTGGGATTCGGACTTTTTTCCATGCTGATCGCTGCGGCCTTTATATTGCGGCAGGCGGATTTCAAACGAATGCTGGCCTATTCGAGCGTCGAACATGTCGGAATTCTGTCTTTGGGTGTGGGAATTGGCGCCGGCGCAGGATACGGCGCCATGCTGCACGCCGTCAATCACTCCTTCACCAAAGGCATGCTTTTTCTGGTTGCCGGCAACATTCTGGCCGCATATCACAACAAATCCACACGGGATATTAAAGGCGTCCTGACAGTTCTGCCCATCTCCGGCATACTGTGGGTCGCTGGTTTTCTGGCCATCATCGGCTCTCCGCCTTTTGGCATTTTCCTGAGTGAACTGACCATCCTCAAGGCCGCCCTCGATCAGGGGCAGTTTGTTGTGGCTATCTGCTATCTGCTGCTGCTGAGTATCATTTTTATCGGAATGGCTACTATTGTGTTTCAGATGTCTCAGGGGCGGCCTGCAGGCCTGCCTGCAGAAGCAGCAACAAACCCTGATTCATCCTCATTTCTGATTGGGGGAGAATCCGCACTGGCGGTTATCCCCCCCATGATATTGTGCGCCGTGATACTGATACTGGGCGTATATATTCCACTGCCGTTACAGCACGTACTGAAACAGGCCGCCGTGACCATCGGCGCCTATTGATGGAATTGAGGAGCGTTTATTTCATATGAGTGAATCCACTGCGTCAGGCCGCTTTTCCCTGTCCAATGGCCAGTCTGCAAGTATCAGCCAGACGCCTGTCATGGGAATGGCGTCTTTTCAGGAAACGGTGCTTCATGAGGTCGAGGATGGCGCCAGGATTTCCGCCATGTTCGGCCAGCCCGTTGATGGAGGCAACATACGATTGTGGGCGATTTTATCTCAGGACCGTCAATCTCTCCTGCTGCCGCTTTGTACAGAGACAGATGCGGATTATCCCGCCCTGACGCCTCATTGCACTCAGGCGCATGGTTTTGAACGGGAAATCTGGGAACAATGGCGCATTCGGCCCCAGGGACATCCCTGGCTTAAACCCGTCCGTTTTCATGCTCCCTATCGTTCCGAATCTGCGGGTACCTCAGACGCTGCTGCACCTGAAATCGGCGTCATGCCGTTTTTCAAGGTGGAAGGGGAAGAAGTGCATGAAGTTGCGGTCGGACCTGTGCATGCCGGTATTATCGAACCCGGACATTTTCGTTTTCAGTGCTATGGCGAAAATGTTCTGCATCTGGAAATTTCTCTGGGTTACCAGCATCGCGGCATCGAACGGCATTTGACGTCAGGCCCTGACCCACGAACACTGCATTATATGGAAACTCTGGCCGGCGATACGACGATCGGTCATACGACTGCTTACTGCCAGATACTCGAAGCGCTTTCAGGAACCGGCATATCCGTGCGCGCTCAGGTGCTGCGCGGCATCGCCCTGGAGCTGGAGCGCATCGCCAACCACACCGGAGATATCGGGGCGCTGGCCGGCGATGTGGGGTTTTTACCGACACTTTCCTACTGTGGCCGAATTCGGGGGGATGTTCTCAACATGACCGCCGTGATCTGCGGCAACCGATTTGGCCGCGGACTGGTGCGTCCGGGCGGCGCAGGCCATGATCTCGACACCGCGCTCAGACACGAACTTCAGCAGCGTTTGAACGCCGTCGAAAAAGATCTCTCTGTCGCCGTCAACCTTCTCTGGAAGACATCGTCGGTTATGGCGCGGTTTGAAGGCGCCGGCGCCATCCGCCGCGAAGACGCCGAAATGCTGGGTCTGGTCGGACCTGTAGCCCGCGCCTGCGGCCTCGAACGGGATGTGCGCAACGATATGCCACATGGCATATTTCAGTTCACGCAGATTCCGGTTTCCACATGCAGCAGCGGCGATGTCATGGCCAGAGCCCATGTCCGCTGGCTGGAAATTCAGCGTTCCATCACCTTCATCCGGGAGCAGCTCGACAGTATGCCGGATGAAACCGTCACAACGCCGCTTTCTCCCCTGAAACCTGATCACATAGCGGTTTCTCTGGTGGAAGGCTGGCGGGGAGAAATCTGTCATATCGCACTGACCGACCGTCAGGGACGCTTTGCCGCCTACAAAATTGTAGATCCATCGTTTCACAACTGGTTCGCTCTGGCGTATGCGCTCAGAAACCAGCAAATTTCAGACTTCCCCTTGTGCAACAAAAGCTTCAATCTGTCCTATTGCGGACATGATCTGTAACGGGGATACGCTTCGAGGATACGTCCATGCTCAATACGCTTCTGGCCAGAATACAGCAAAAACACCGCACCATCGCGTTTCCGGACGGCCCGCCGCCGCCGCTGCCGGACCGATTCGCAGGGCGTCCGGTCATTCATCCGGAACGCTGCCCGTCCGGCTGCCGCTGCTGCGCGGACGCCTGCCCGGTCGGCGCCATCCGGCAGACAGACCGTCTTCGGCTGGATTTAGGTCAATGTATTTTCTGCATGGAATGTGTGGCTGCATGCCCCCATCATCACATCACTTTTTCCCGGGATTACCGTCTGGCAGCCCGCAAACGTACAGACCTATACCTTGAAAACCCCGATGAATTTCGCTTTGCTGCGGCGCTCGATCATCACGCCAGGCGGCTGTTCGGACGATCTCTGAAACTCCGCCAGGTCTGCGCCGGCGGCTGCAACGCCTGTGAGGCCGATGTCAATGTCCTTGGCACGGTGGGCTGGGACTTAGGGCGCTTTGGCATTCAGTTTGTCGCCTCCCCCCGACATGCGGACGGCCTGCTGGTCACAGGCCCTGTTCCGGAAAACATGCGTCAGGCGCTTTTGAAAACCTATGAAGCCACGCCGTCTCCCAAGCTTGTCATCGCAGTTGGTGCATGCGCCATTTCCGGAGGCATATACAACGGCCACGAAGAAGTCCATAACGGCGTCTGTGATCTGCTGCCGGTAGATTTGCTGATTCCCGGCTGCCCTCCGCATCCGCTCACCATTCTGGATGGTCTGCTGCGGCTTATTGGACGTATCGACAAAAATAAAACTTGACATTGAAAATTCATCAGTGATAGAAGTGCAGAAAATTTAAAAAGGGTATTTTTCAATGAATAGAAACATGGCAGGCATATTTTATTATGGGTATTTTTATTACTTTAGCACCTGTCTGCCTGTGGTGTGCTGATACCCTGACATAACATCAAGCACAACGCCGTGGGCAGACAAAGCCCACGGCGTTTTTGTCTCATAAAGGCCGTGGAGAGTAAATCTTCACGGCCTTTTTATTTTTTATCCTCTAACACGAAGGAGAACCACATGAGCTTACTGGGCAAACAGATTCGAATGGAGCGCATCATCAATCGAAATACCGGAACGACCGTCATTGTTCCCATGGATCACGGCATGTCTATCGGGCCTGTTCCAGGTCTGATCAACGTTAAAGATGCGGTTCAGAAGGTTGCCGAGGGCGGGGCCAATGCCATTGTCGAGCACAAGGGGCTGGTCAAGTCCGGTCATCGGGGAAGCGGCAGGGATATCGGCCTGATCATTCATTTATCTGCATCCACAAGTCTTTCGGTATATCCCAACGCCAAAACCCTGGTGTGTTCCGTCGAAGAAGCCCTGAAGCTGGGCGCAGACGCGGTATCCATTCATGTCAATCTGGGAAACGGCGGCGAAAAGGAGATGCTGCACGACTTTGGCAAGGTCAGCTATGAAGCCCGAATGTGGGGAATGCCGCTTTTGGCCATGATTTATCCCAGAGGCGAAAAAATCAAAAATGAATATGACGTCAGCGTGATCAGACATGCGGCGCGGGTCGGAGATGAAATGGGAGCGGATATCGTGAAGGTCTCCTATACCGGATCCACCGAATCTTTTCGGGAGGTCGTTCAGGGATGTTCCGTGCCGGTGGTGATTGCAGGCGGCCCCAAAATGGATTCCGACATCGATATTCTGGAAATGGTCAAGGGCGCCATGGACGCCGGCGGCGCAGGCGCTTCCATCGGCAGAAATGTATTTCAGCACCAGAATCCCACGGCAATGGTCATGGCCATATCGGCCATCGTTCACAGCGGCGCGGACGTGGATGCCGCCCTGTCTTTCCTGAAATAATGGACTTATGCACACAGGCGATGCACGGAAAGGTACGATCATGACACGAACGATCTGGGTTAAAATTGATTCCTGGAACAAAGATCTGGTCACAACGGCTATCGAGGGCGGCGCGGACGGCATTATGGCGCCGCCGGGATTTTCCGACAAAATCAAGGAACTGGGAATCATTCAGGTTATTGCCGCCGATGGCGACATCAAACCCGACAGCGATGTGGTTTCCTGTCAAATGACCTGCAAGGAAGACGAAGACCATATTCTGGCAACCTGCAAGCACAAAAAGGTGATTCTGGAATGTCAGGACTGGAGCATTATTCCGCTTGAAAACCTCATTGCGCGCGGGGCGGATGTGATCGCACAGGTCAACAGCCTGGAAGATGCGCAGACCGCTTTCGGCATTCTGGAAAAAGGCGTTCAGCAGATATTGCTGCACGCCGATGACCCGGCATCTCTGAAACTGGCGCTCGGCAGGCTGCGGCTTCAGGAAACACAGACATTTCTGGAACCCGCCGAAATTCAAAGCATTCAGCCGGTCGGCATGGGTGACCGGGTCTGTGTGGATACCTGCACGCTCATGACCGCCGGCCAGGGCATGCTCGTCGGAAACAGCAGCAGCGGCCTGTTTCTGGTGCACGCCGAAAGCATTACCAACCCCTATGTCGCGGCCAGGCCGTTTCGGGTCAACGCCGGCCCGGTGCACGCCTATACGCGGGTTCCCAGCGGCAAGACGCGGTATCTGTCGGAGCTGTCCGCCGGTGACGCCGTACAGATCGTGGATCATCAGGGGAATACGTCATCGGCGGTGGTGGGCAGACTCAAAATTGAAAAACGCCCGCTGATGCTGATCACGGCTGTCGCCGACGGCAAAGTGCTGACAACGCTCCTCCAGAACGCTGAAACCATCCGGTTGACACGGCCCGGCGGCGATCCCGTGTCGGTGGTGCAGCTATCCCCCGGCGATATGGTTCTGACGGCCACGGAAAAAGGCGGCAGGCATTTCGGGTACGCCATCGACGAAACCATCACCGAGAAATGACAACCACAGGAGCGCCATGAATCCCGAACCCTCCCCATACGCCACGAACGACATCGCGATGATTCACGCCCTTCGCGACGTCATTGACGGCATCGATGAAAAAATTCTGGAGCTGATCTCTTCCCGGCTTGAAATTGTGCAGAAAATCGGCGAGATCAAAGCCAGATATGGATATCCGGTCGTTGACGGCACCAGAGAGGCCGCTTTACTGAACCGTCTGGACAGCATCAACCGCGGGCCGCTGACATCCGGCGGGCTGCATCATATTTTCACCGGAATCCTGGCGGCGTCCCGCGAAATTCAGATGACGCCGGAACGGAGCTCCTCATGACGATCACAGCCACAACTCAGGTATTTGCAGTCATGGGAAACCCGGTGCGTCACAGCCTGAGTCCGGTGATGTTCAACCAGGCTTTTGCCGAGACCGGATACAACGCTGTATATGCAGCCTTTGAGGTTACCTCTGTCCAGGACGCTGTCAACGCCGTTCGTTCGCTGGGTATCCGGGGTGTCAGCATTACCATTCCGCACAAGGTGACAGTGCTGGAATTTCTGGACGAAGTCGATCCACTGGCCGCAGAAATCGGAGCCGTCAATACCATTATTAACCGCAACGGTCGGCTCATTGGATTTAATTCCGACAGTCTGGGAGCTGTCAAGGCGATTGAGGAAGTCACCCGCCTTGACGGCAAGCGCATCGTTATCCTGGGTGCGGGCGGAGCTGCCCGCGCCATCGGATTCGGCGTTCAGGCCAAAGGCGCCGGCGTAACCATCGTCAACCGGAGCATTGCCAATGGCGAAACACTTGCCAAGGCGTTGAACGCCGATTTTACGCCGCTTCAGGACCTTCACCGCCTCGATGCGGATATTCTGATCAACACCACATCCGTCGGCATGACACCGGACAGCCTCCGCTCTCCGGTGGATGACACCGTGTTTCGATCCGGTATGCTGGTGATGGACATCGTATATGCGCCGCTCCACACCTGCTTTTTGCGGCAGGCCCGAAACACGGGCTGCATGACCATCAACGGCCTTTCCATGCTGGTGCATCAGGCGGCCTTTCAGTTCGAACTCTGGACGGGGCTTCCCGCCCCCACAGGCGTCATGCAACAATCCCTGACAACCGGTCTGAATTTTGCCGAAGGAGAAGACAGCCCATCATGATTGAAATACCCACACGCCCTGTTTCCAATGCCACCGTCACGGTACCGGGCTCCAAGAGCTATACCCATCGGGCGTTGATCGTATCCGCGCTTTCGAACGGAATCTCTACCATCGTGAACGGTCTGGACAGTGAAGACACCCGGCTGACCCGCGACGCCCTGATACAGATGGGCGCTGTGATCCGCCCGGACGCGTCAGGCTGGAATGTCCAGGGAATGAACGGCCATTTAAAGCCTTGCGCCAGCGATATTTTTCTCGGAAATTCAGGGACCTCCATGCGGCTTCTGGCCGGGATCTGTGTTCTGGGAGAAGGAAAATATACGCTGACCGGAACACCCCGGATGCAGGAACGTCCCATTCAGGATCTGCTGGACGGTTTGCAGCAAATAGGCGTTCATACCCGTTCGCTGCATCGACCGGGATGCCCCCCGGTTGAAATCACTGCGGGTTCTGTCCACGGGGACCGAGTTTCACTCAACTGCGGCCTGAGCAGCCAGTATCTTTCCGCAGTGCTGCTGATGTCTCCCTGCACCGCCGAAGGCATGGAGATTCTTGTCACTGAAGGGCCGGTGTCCAAACCCTATATTGACATGACCATCGATATCATGACGCAGGCCGGCGTTGCGGTGGACCGACGCGGCTACAACTGGTTCCGGGTTCCCGGAAATCAGCGCTACCAGGCAAGTCGCTTTGTGGTGGAACCCGATATTTCACAGGCAAGTTATTTCTGGGCGGCGGCAGCACTGACCGGCGCCACCATCACGGTTCAGGGCGTCACAAATACCTCCCGCCAGGGAGACATCCGGCTTCTGGACGTACTGGCGGATATGGGATGCAGCGTCCACACAACCGCGGACGGCATTGCGGTTACCGGAGGCGATCTGAAGGCGGTGGAAGTGGATATGAGCGCCATGCCGGACATGGCGCCCACGCTGGCAGTGGTGGCCGCTTTTGCCCGCGGCAGAACACTCATCACCAACGTCGGACATTTAAAAGCCAAGGAAAGCGACCGCTTGGAAGCTGTAGTGACGGAACTGCATCACCTGGGAGTCGATGCCGGATGCAGCGACTCGGCCATGTGGATTATCGGCGGCAGTCCTCACGGCGGCCTGATTGATCCGCATAACGATCATCGTCTGGCCATGAGCTTCGCCATTGCCGGTCTTAAAACATCCGGCGTCCGGATTCAGGATGAAATCTGCGTGAATAAATCGTTTCCGGATTTCTGGAAAGTTTTTAAAGGTCTCTATTCACAACCATGAATAATGTTTTATCCTGACAAACTGTAATCTTTTTACGATGGTTGACGGCTTCGTAAAAAGTCCGCATGCTGCGTTGCGCTGCATCCTTCGCCATTGCATCGTACCATAAGTACCCTTCATTCCTAATGATTTTCGCGTCTTGCCTGCGAACATTTTACAAAGCCGTCTGAATATAGAACAATTGCAGTGCAACAAAATCATTAAATGATTCCAATTTAATTAAAAATAATTGCAAATAATATGAAAATTGTTAAGATCATCGCCACAACGGCGAAGGGTGCAGCGCAAGCGCTGCCATGCGGACTTTTACAAAGTCGTCAAAAGAGGCCTGTGCAATTGACATGTTATCAAACGGAAAAAATATTATTGCCCGACTCGATTCAAGTTGGCGGGATATTCTTGCTGTAAACGAACTTACCTGCGAATTTATATATCGCATTCAAAAACTTGTTGTAAGACTCGATGCCATTGCCGATAAGATATTTATTACAACACTCAAGGCGCATGAAATTCTTTTTGAATGTTTGAGAGTTACAGAACAGTTTAAATCCGAACTAAACAAATGTCATGATAACGCCCTGTTGCTGCTGACCTGCCTCGAAAGTCATATTAATGATCTGGTTAAAAAAACGCATGATTTCAGAATAAAGGCAGGTTGATCCATGCCCGGCGAATTAGAATCATTGCTGAAGTTTGAAATTCCCGAAATCATTTTCGGGCGTGGTTCATTGAAACAGCTTGGCCATTGCAGCCGCCGTATGGGCGGAGACAGAGTCTTACTGGTTACCGATCCAGGAATTATCGCAACAGGATGGATTGATGAAGCAATTGCTTATTTGAAGCAGGAAGACCTCAAATATGTTGTATATGACAATGTCGTCACCAATCCCCGATCATTTCAGGTTGAACAGGGAGCTTTGGAATATTCCCGCAAGGAGTGCGATGTTATCGTCGCCATCGGGGGGGGCAGCCCGATGGACACCGCCAAAGGTATCGCGATACTGGCATCCAATCGCGGTTGTATCCAGGACTATGTGGGCTGCAATTTAATCACAGAACCGATTCCGCCATTGATTTGTGTCCCCACCACAGCCGGTACCGGTTCGGATGTCAGTCAATTCGCAATCATCGCCAACCCGGGAAAAATGATCAAAATGACGATTCTGAGCCGTGCCATCATGCCCGATATCTCTTTGATAGACCCCCGGCTGCTGCAAACCAAATCTTCCGAAATGATTGCCTCAACGGGCATGGACGCTCTGACCCATGCCATCGAAGCCTATGTTTCATCGCTCTCCTGGTCTTTGACCGATCCCCATGCCAGCCACGCCATCACACTGGTATTTCGTCATCTGAAAGAAGCGGTGTACAAAAAGACTCTCGATCCGCTGGAAGGCATGGCCGTTGCCAGCCTGGAAGCGGGAGCGGCCTTTTCCAATGCCATTCTGGGGGCTGTACACGCGCTGGCCCATCCGTTGGGGGGACGCTACGATATGCACCATGGGCTGGCCAACGCGATTTTACTTCCCGTGGTGCTGAAAAAGAATCTTGAATACGCTCCGGAAAAATACGCATTGATTGCCAATGCCATGGGCATCGACACCCGTGGCAAGACCAGTGCGGAAGCCGCCGAACAAGTGCCTGAACAAATCGAAGCATTGATAAAGGCGCTGCATATTCCCACAAAGCTTTCCCAGATCGGTGTCAGAAAGGAGGACATCCCCTGTTTGGCCCGGGATGCAGCCGAAGACCTGTGCATGATGACCAATCCGCAAAAATATGGTGTCGCCGAAATTGAAACTATGTACCAGGATGCATTATAGGCAATGCCCATGAACCCGAAATTCCAGGCCGAAAATCCTGACTTCAAAGGGATCGGCTATTCCAAAATCGGCTATTTCAAAGAAACCCGATCAAAAATCAAAGAACTGGAATTACTGAATGTTGAACTGGTACTGCGACATAACAAACTGGAAGCGATTTTTGACAGTATCAGTGACGGCCTGACCATCCTAGATCGTAATTTGAACATTGTTTTTGTCAATCAGATCCAAAAAGCCAATTTCCCGGATACGGCTTTAATCGGCAAGAAATGCTTCAAGGCTTTTTTTCATAAATCGCACACCTGCAGACGTTGTCCGGTCGTTCTGACGATGCAGAATCAGGAGATTTTCTCCGGAGAGATATTCATCAAGGGGTCCGACAACGGCGGCCGGTATTATGAATGGACGACGTCACCAATTCGGGATTCTTCCAGTGGTATTTATGAGATACTCCTTCTAATGCGAGATATTACGGAAAGAAAAGAATATGAGTACAAATTGATGCAGGCGGATCGCATGGCGGCTATCGGTTTTTTGGCGGCCGGCGTGGCTCATGAAATCAACAATCCACTGACTTCCATTGCCGGCTTTTCCGAAGCATTGCTCAAACGGTTGAAAAATTCCAACGGCGGGCTGGACCCTCAGAAGATGCTCGCTTTTGAGGAGTATCTGGGCATCATTAATGAGGAAGCATACCGTTGCAAAGATATCATTTCCAATTTGAAGGATTTCAGTCGCAATTCCCTGGACGATTTCGAAACCCTTTCCATTGACGCCATCATCCGCGACACACTGTCTTTATTTCACCAGCGCGCCAGAGATCACAATATCAGAATCCGCTACGAAGCACGTTTTACCCGGGGAACGGACAGAATTCAGGGTAAAAAGTCACAGCTTAAACATCTTTTTTTGAATCTTCTGATCCGGGCATTCAAATCCGCCGAGGATGACGGCAACCTGGATATCCTGTCATTGAGCGCCGGCAGACATATCAAGGTTGCAATGTCCGGTATCGGCAGCAACAGGAATCGAAGATGCAATGAAACATCCACGGGATGTACAAACAATTTTCTAGGCTCGGGCAGTGAAGTGGATATGTCTATTTGCTACAATATCGTTCAGCATCATAAAGGTATGATGCAGTTTGAAATATCGGAAGAAATGGGTGACATTGTGGCGATATACTTTCCTTTTATTACCTGTGTCGAACAATAAGTTCAACGCTTGTGCGAAACAATATACGTGAAATTCTCTGAAAAAAAGAGGGTAGATTCAAGAATGAATCTCGGAAATATTTTAGCTGTTGATGATGAACAGAATATCCGCCGGTTGATCCGCAACGAATTTTCGCTGGAAGGCTATGACGTAACCACCGCCAAGAACGGTGAAGAATGCCTGGCGCTTATTCAGCAGAAACAGTTTGATGTCATCCTGCTGGATATCAAACTGCCTAAATTAAACGGCCTTGAGGTATTACGAAAAATCAAGGAAATATCCGGCACCGTTGAAGTCATCATGATAACGGGCTATGGGGATATCCAGACGGCTGTGAATTCGCTTAAATTAGGTGCATGGGACTATGTGACCAAGCCGTTCAAACTTGATGAGCTGCTCTCCATTGTCCATAAAGCCATATCCGGCAAAAAGCAGAAAAATCCGTCGTTATCGGAATCGGATGGCGATAACTATTCAAAATCAAAAAAATTTGTCATATGTCCCAGTTCAGCCATGCAGGCGGTATATCAAATAGCCCATCGTGTTGCAAAAGCAGACCACACCATCATGCTCAATGGTGAAACCGGTGTCGGCAAAGATGTTCTGGCATATCAAATCCACCAGCAGAGCCTTTGCTCAAAAGGTCCTTTTGTGGTTGTTGACTGCGGCCTGCTTTCTCACAATCTGGCGGAAAGTGAGCTTTACGGTCATCGCAAAGGCGCTTTTTCCGGCGCTACGGAAGCCAAAATCGGTCTTGTTGAAAAAAGTCACACAGGAACACTTTTTTTAGATGAGATAGGAAATATTGATCTTGAATTACAAAAAAAATTCCTGCGTTTTCTGGAAACACGACGGTTCAGAAGAGTTGGTGAAACCAGGGAACAGTGCGTTGATACCCGCATCATACTGGCCACGAATCTGGATATTAAAAAGGCAGTGCAGGAAGGCACCCTGCGCAGTGATTTGTTCTATCGTATCACCGAGTTCATTATCACCATTCCACCGCTCCGAGAAAGGTCTGAAGATATCCTGGCCATGGCCAATTACTTTCTGGAAAATTTACCTCACATCGGCACGCCAGTCGGTATTTCCAAAGAAGCGCAGGCTGTTTTAACTTCATATCCCTGGCCCGGCAACATTCGTGAGATCAAAGCCGTCATTAGAAAGTGCGCCCTGTTCACCGATTCCGGTATAATCCAACCCGATGATCTTCCGGCGCATATGAAGGCAAGGCATTGCGAGTCGCCGCATAAATCCAGGAATCTTGAAGATATAGAAAAAGAATATATTATCAGTGTACTGGCGGAAACCGAAGGAAACCAGACCAGGGCATCGGAAATACTGGGCATTAACCGCAAGACACTTTACAAAAAAATCCATCGTTACAAGATATTTTCATAATTGTGTTTCGATTAAAAAATATCCGATAAGATATCACTCCAGTAAACAATACCCGAATCCACTGTGGTCTCTTGCCCCATAATACCCCAAACCTCAATATTTTGATAAACCTTATGAATATTTATTAGTTAGCAGATACCAAAGCAGTATTTCGGGTGTTTTTGACCCGTTCTGCGATGTTTTAAATTTCCTGCCACCGCTGCCATCCATCGCTCTGCATGATCTTTTGATTCATCCGACCTTTTGAATTTAAAAGACATAATGTATTTCAAGGCAATGTCTGCAACATTTATTTCCATTCTCGGCGCAATACTTGCATGCCACTTAGCATAAATACCAATTATTATTTTTATTATTATTAAATCAATTTGTTGTTGATAAACAGATTCAGCCTGTATCAGACAATCAACCCATTTCTCATGAGAGGTTGTTGCCGGAGCAAATGAACCAGAGCCGTTGTGATGATGCTGATACATCGCAAAGCGCCATCGGCGAATTATCGCCGGTATTAAGTTTTGGCGGCTTCGTAAAAAGTCCGCATGCTGCGCCAGCGCCGCATCCTTCGTCATTGCAGCGTACCACAAGTACGCTTCATTCCTCAGGATTTGCGCACCTTGCCTGCGAACTTTTTCGAAGCCGTCCGGAAATCGACTTTTTATGAGGGCGTCAGCTTTGGTTCATCAAGTAAAAAATCGAAAGGGGGTTGGTACGATTTCTTATGATTGGATTTGGAAGCATTACCCTCTGACTTGTCATTGGCTTGAGATTCCTCAAATAATTGATCATAGATGAAAAAGGAGAAACACTATGGCGAAGAAACCTTCAAAAGTCTGGTTTGCAGCCGCCGGAGCAACCAATTGGACGGAGAGTACCGTTTGTAAAGCCAAGGATTTATTTTATGCTGCGGGCCTTGATAAATGTATCGCCAAGGATGACAGCGTGGCCATCAAGGTTCATGCCGGTGAATATAACCGCACGGCCTGTCTGCGGCCGGAATTTGTGGCCGCAATCGTAGAAGAAGTTAAAGCCTGCGGTGGAAGACCCTTTGTCACCGATACCACCACCCTTACTTACCAGCTGTTCAACAACCGCTGCAACGGTCAGATGGCTCAGGAAGGTGCCAATCGGCATGGATTGAACTGGGCCAGTCTGGGCGCGCCTTTTATCATTTCTGACGGATTTTACGGGGAAGACGATCTTCGCATCGAGTTACCTGAAGGCAATATTCTGAAAGAAACCTATATCGCCCGTGGAATTTACGAAGCTGACGCCATCATCAATCTGGCGCATGCCAAAGGTCATCCCATCACAGCCTTCGGCGGCTGCATCAAAAACTTCGGTATCGGCGCCCAGTCCAAACGTGGCAAGTACCAGACACACCTTGCGTTCTGGGGAGATCCGGAAGATGCCATTGGTTATCCCAAAGTCAATCGCACCGCCTGCAAGGGCACCGAATGCCCCTACAGCAAGATGTGCGAAGACAGTTGCCCGGATGAAGCCATCACCGTCAAGCCCGATGGTGTTGTGTTGGATTATGAAAAGTGCGCGCTCTGCTACTCCTGCCAGGTAACCTGCATGTTTACCGGTATGGAAGGCATCGGCTTCCGTGATGATTATTTCCCCCTGGCCCAGATCGCCATGTCTGATGCGGCGCTTGGATGCATCAAAACCTTCAAGCCGGGTAAAATCGGTTATATGGCTTATGCCTTCGACGTTGCACCCGAATGTGACTGCTTCCCCTGGAACGGCACCTATGTCACACCGGATGTGGGCGTATTTGCTTCCCTGGACCCGGTAGCCATTGATACGGCCATCTGCGATATGATTGACAAAGCTCCCATCGGCCCCAATTCCCGCGCCGAAGAGTTGGGACTGAAACCGGGCGAAGATAAATTCAAGGCCATCAATGCGTTTACACCCCGCATTCAGCTTAAGGCCGGTGAAAAGAACGGCCTGGGCACCATGGACTATGAATTGATTGAATATGAGCCGGAATTGAATCCTGAGAATATTGCCAAATGGCAGATTCGCAAGACCCCCATGACGGTTCATCCCATGCGTCAGGTTTTCAAGAATCACCATCTGGCCAGAGAGTTCGAATTTGTGCGCGAACCGCTGGACAAATGGCTGTCGGACTGGAAGAATTTTGATCCTACCATATAACTTATGTGAACAACAGAATCGCGGGCGGAGCTGCGTCTCCGTCCGCAAACGCTATTGCCTCCAACCCGGAAGCGTGGCCGACACCAGCCTTGCGACAGGCCCATTGTAGAAGGAATCATTTATGGCAAACGTCTATTGGATCAAAGGGCGCTCCGAGAATATCCGCAAGAATCTCATTTCAAAAATAGACACATTGATGCACTTAGAGGAGTTGTCCAACCTCATGGTTCCGGAGAGCAGCCTGGCCATCAAATTCAATTTAAGTGAAATCGGCTACGGTCACTATTTGCCGCCGGTGATTTTTACGACACTGTTTGAAAAGGCGCGAACACAGGGGGTAAAACCCGTCCTGACAGATGGTTGCAGTATCTTCAAAGGCTCGCGCTTTGACGGTTTTACCTGGACGGAGAGCACCCTTCTGCTGGGGTTCAGCAATGGCGAATTCTTCCATAACCAATTAATGCAATCCGGAGGCTTCACCAACGAAGAAGGCAATTTCTGGTCTGCCGAAGGCAGGTATCTGGCCGGTATTGACATCGGCAGCCTGCTGATCAATATCAACAACCTGCTGGTGGTTTCTCATGTCACGGCCCATCCGCTCCTGGGGCTCAGCGGCGCGGTAGCCAATTTGGGGCTTGGATTTTTGACCGCTTCTGGCCGGCTCCGGCTGCACGGCTTTTTGAAAATTGCCTATGATGCGAACAAGTGTGACCAGTGTGGTGAATGCCTCTGCTTTTGCCCCACCGGCGCCATGTCCGGAGAACCGGGCCGCATCACCTTCGATGCCCGTATCTGCAATCAGTGCCTGGGGTGTTTCATGGCTTGTCCCTATGGTGCTGTTCATGTCGAAACTGAGGGTATCCCGGTCTTTCAGGAGTGCGTGGTGGAAGCCGCGCATACCGTCCTGAACAAATTGCGCGGCAGGGCGTTTTTTATCAATTTTTTACAGTCGGTTACCCCCCAGCCGGACGAATATCCCTTCTCCGACATTCCGTTTATCCCGGATTTGGGCATCATTGCATCCGATGACCCCGTGGCCGCCGACTGGGCTACCTGTCAGATGATCGTTCAGAGCCCGGGCATCCCCGGATCCATTGCTCAGAATCTGGACGTATTGGCCAAAGGGCAGGATAAACTGAAGGCCATCACCGGTCAAACACCGGAGCATATGCTTGCCTATGCGGAAGAGATGAAGCTTGGAAACCGCAGGTTTCAATTTCTATCCGGCGAATAAACCCTTACCGGTCAAGGGAGAGGAAAAAAAGTGGAGCAATCAACGCAACAAAGTCCGCACCGTTACAACCATGGCCCGATTCGGGACGCCATGGCCCAGGTCAACTACAAGATCGCCATCCTCAGCGGCAAAGGCGGGGTGGGCAAAACCAGCGTGACAGTAAATCTGGCGGCTGCCGTCCGCAAAAGAGATATGGTTGTCGGCATCTTTGACGCCGATGTCCACGGCCCCAGCGTTCCCAAAATGGTGGGTATCAAAACCGAGATGCGTGATGTGCTGCGCGGCAGCCACGGCATTGATCCGGTGGAGTCCGAGCATGGCCTGAAGGTCATGTCGGTAGCCTTGATCTGGCCCACGGACATGACGCCCATCATGTGGTGCGGACAGTATAAAGCCCGCGTACTCAGGCAGTTTCTGAGCTCCATCAAATGGTATGAAATGGATTTTTTGTTCATTGACCTGCCTCCGGGCACCGGTGATGAACCGACCACCATCATGAAGTCAATTCCGGATCTGGATGGAATGATTGTGGTCACCACACCGCAGGAAATTTCAACGATGGTGTGCAGCCGGGCCATCAATGCGGCCAAGGAACTCAACGCGCCAATCCTGGGTCTGATTGAGAACATGAACCACTATGTTTGCCCGGATTGTGGTCGAATCGAACACTTTTTCGGAAAAGATCGCGGAGAGCGCCTGGCCAGAACGTTTGGTATCCCTTTTTTGGGAGGAATTCCCCTGGACGGTCAATATTCGGAGGCAGCCGACACCGGCGTGCCCATTGTCTTCAAATACCCCGACTCCCTGACAGCCAAAGCCATGATGCTGATCGCGGACCGGCTGATCAAAAGTCTGCCGCCCCGTGAGAATGTGGTGGTCAAAGCCCGCGCATGGGAAGAAGGACGAGATCACCCTAAATATTAAATTGTTAAACCCGAGTTTAAATAATCAGACTAAAAGGAGAACAACGTAAATGACCCAGAAAGAAAGGCCGAATGTAACGGGCAAAGGGCCCGTCCTGGCGCGTGAAATGGTGGAAATATTCGCTGAAATTTTATCCAGTACCGGCAGTATGAAAGACATGCTCGAATCCCAGCTTGCAGATAGAAGCGCCCAACTCCAGAAAATCGGCAAAATGGCCTATTTGAAGACTGTCAAGGCCGGAGAGACGACCTGGGATCTGAAAGAAATGTCACTGGAACTGAAAGCGGCCGTCAGCGCCGGCGATGAAGTCAAGACCAAAGAGATTCTGGAAACCCTGACCGCTGATCTTGACCAGCTCATCCACAAAATTAAAACGTTTGTGGTTCGGATGACGTAATTACAGGAATGCCATGGAACAAATAAATGATGATCTGATCACGATGTTGAAAGTGCTGAAAACAAAAGGCGGTACGGACTGCACCGGCACCTGTCACCACAGAAAACCGGGCGAGTTTCACTGCCATATCTTCGGTCGGATGCTGAAAATATCTTCCCAGGGCATCAAGAACCGTTTACTCAAGCTGATGCGCATGGGGCTGGTGGAGCGCAATCGTATCGAGCGGCCGGAGGCCACGCCACTGGTTCGCTTTACCATTACCCCAAAGGCCGAAGAACTGCTGGCCGGAATAAACGCATGTGAACACTTATGAGGTACCCCAATGGTTCCCAGCTTACATCAATCTGTGGTTGATCTGGTCCATCAGGCGATCGGGTTCATGGATGAACTCATGCGGGACAAAATAGATATGGAAGCCTATGCCGGCGGTCTTAAAACCCTGGATGCCGATGGTTTGCTCGCTGCATACCAGAAGGATTTCAAGCAGGATTCCAAGCTGGTTTACTATCTGGACGCCCTGATGATCATCTCTTCGCTGCAGCATGAACTCGATTTTCAGATAGCCGAATACGGCGCCAACGTTGCATCGGAAGATATCAAGATGCTCAGGGAATTGCTGCCGAAATTCGACGATACCCGGTCATAAACCGCAATATACGAAAAAACCAATAAAAAGGAGTACAGCATGAAACTTCAAGGCAAGGTGGCCATCGTCACCGGAGGTGCGAGAGGCAACGGTCTGGCCATCGCCCGCTGTCTGGCCGAAGAAGGAGCGGATATCGCCATTGCCGATATCTGTGAAAATATGAGTTCTCTTCCCTACGACCTGTCCACAGAAGCAACCATGAATGAAGCCGTGGAGAGTATCAAATCCATGGGTGTCAGAGCTATCGGCATTAAATGCGATGTGAGAAAGGCCGTTGATGTGGAAAATATGGTCGCCAAAGTGGTCGAAACTTTCGGCAAAATTGATATTCTGGTCAACAATGCCGGCAACTCGTCCATGGTCGCCATTGCGGAAATGGACGAGCAAACCTGGGATGATGTTATTGACACCCAGCTCAAAGGCACCTTTCTTTGCTGCCGCCATGTATTGCCCCATATGATCGGACAGCACAGCGGCAATATCGTGCAGATATCTTCTGTGGGCGGCCAGCGCGGATTCGGCATGGGCGGTCATTATTGCGCCGCCAAACACGGGCTCATCGGTCTCAATAAATCCATCGCCATGGAGGTCGCCGATCACAATATCCGCAGCAACGTCGTTTGTCCCGGCACTGTCTGGACGCCCATGATGCAGGGCATTGCCGCTTCTTTCGGTATGGAAGGCGATGAGGCCAAGGAGCAGTTTTTTGCCGGCCACCTGATCAAAGATCCGGAAGTATCGCCCGAAGATATCGGCCATGCCGTACGCTGGCTGGTTACCGATGAAGCCCGCTGCATCACCGGCAACATGATCACCGTGGATGGCGGTTGGACAGCCAAAGCGCCTTGACGCTGTCTGAATCCACCCTCTTGTTCCTTGCTAAGAGCGCCGGGGGAAGGTAGAGAAAATTACCATCAGCGCTTTGTCCGGTTTTAAAATTTTGTTTGAATCGTAAATTGTACACTAATGAAAGGAGGCTAAATGGAAACTGAAACCAAAGAAATGGATCAGATGACTGAAGATTGTCGGGAATGCCAGGATCCTTCAATTCTGGAGGAAGTCAATATCGAAGAGCTTGCCGTTGATGGCATCTGCGGCATCTACTAGCCTCTTTCCGGAGGTTTCTTCCTGTGCCAGGGTGACAGGTTCTTATAAACTGAGGACTGTTTAAAAGGACCCGCACCCGGCACAACTTGTCCAGGGTGAAAAATGGATTCATTTTGTGTATTTAACTTGAACATGGGCGTTCAGGTGCGCCGTGAAAAATTCGGGTTGCTTTTCTATAATTACCGTGGGCCGCGACTCTATTTTCTGCCCAGTCAGAATCTGGTGGACGATCATTTCTTCGACGGAACGCAGTCCCTGTCAGAACTGGTGAACACCATCCATGCCCGCCATCACTGGCCGCTGTCATGGATAGAAGAACGCATTCTTCAAATCATGGGCCAATTAGAGGCAAAAGGATTGATTCATGGGCAATCAATATGTTGAAATGGGGCTGTCTGCCCCGGTCAATGTGACTTGGGAAGTGACCTATGCCTGCAATTTAAGCTGTATTCACTGTCTGTCGGATTCCGGCCGCAAACGGGACGGCGAACTTTCCACCGGAGAGGCGATGCAGGTGATTGACCAACTGGCCGCCCGGAAGGTGTTTCAATTCAATATCGGCGGCGGCGAGCCTTTCATGCGGCCGGATTTCCTGGACTTGATGGATTATGCCCACGATAAGGGCATAGTCACCTGCATCAGCACCAATGGCACTTTGATTGATGAACAGATTGCCCGGCGTCTGAATCACCCGCTGGTCTATATCCAGGTCAGCCTGGACGGTGCCAGCGAAGAATCCAACGACCCCATCCGCGGCAGCGGCAGCTTTAAAAAAGTATTGAACGCGCTGGATCATCTGCGCAGCCTGGATATCGAGGTCAGTGTCAATTGCGTGCTGACCCGTCGCAGCTATCCGGAACTGGATAAATTGGTGAAGCTGGCCGCTTCCTATGGCGCCAAATTGCGGGTATCGCGTTTCAGACCCTCCGGCCGGGGCAAACAGTCCTGGTCGGAACTCAATGTGCAGCGCGAACAGATGGCCGATTTCTCCCAGTGGTTATCAAGGCATCTGGCCGTTTCCACCGGGGATTCTTTTTTTTCGGTCACCACCGAAGAACGGCGTTCTCTGGGCCTGAATATGTGCGGAGCCTGCAAACTGACCTGCTGCCTGTCCCCCCAGGGCGATATCTATCCATGCGCCTTTTTACAGGAGCCGGAATTCCGCGCCGGAAAACTGCCGCAGGATGATTTTGGAATCATCTGGGAAACGTCGCCGGTGTTCGACTCCTTCAGACAACTGGAAATCAAATCCTGCGAAAGCTGTCAGCGTTTTGATCTCTGCCACGGCGGCTGCCCGGCCATTGCCTATCATACCCAGCGCAAACTGGGATTGCCGGATCCCGGCTGTCTGGCCAATTGCATTACGATTAAATCCCTGCCGCGAATGGCAGCGTAACGTGGAACGCTTCAGCCGCTGCCGGATTGGCTCAGACAAGATTTACGCAGCCATTGAACCGTTGCGCCAAAAGCCGATGGATGAATTTAATAAATACCGGATGAGGTTGTCATCGGATGAACATGAATGCTGAAAAAGACAATCTGAAAGCCGGACTTTTGCGTCTCAAGGCATTGCTGGAAGAGATGGACAGCGTTCTGGTGGCCTTTTCCGGCGGAGTGGACAGCACCCTGCTGTTGAAGGTCGCTCAGGATGTACTCGGTAATAAAGTATTGGCCGTAACCGCTGTTTCTCAACTGAGTGCCCATCTGGAAAAGAAAGATGCCGTCGAGATGGCAGGGTTCATTGGTGCAGCCCATCTGCAGGTTGAATCTGATGATCTGGCGGATCCCGTGTTTACAGCAAACCCCCGGAATAAATGCTATTATTGTAAAAAAAGACGATTTATCCTGCTCAAAAAGATCGCCAGGGAAAAGGGTTTTCAGGCTGTTGCCGATGGGACGAATCAGGATGATTTCAGCGATTATCGTCCGGGGCTTAAAGCAATTCAGGAACTGGATATTCGCAGCCCGTTGAGCGAGGCCGGATTCACGAAAGAAGATATTCGCCGGTTATCCCGTCAACTCGGGCTGCCCACATGGGATAAACCCTCTTTCGCATGTCTGGCTTCCCGAGTGCCATACGGCAATCCGATCACTGCCGGGAATCTCAGACAAATCGATGAAGGCGAGATATACCTGCGCAGCCTTGGCATCTGTCAGCAGGTGCGTGTCCGTCACCACGGCACACTGGCGCGTCTGGAAGTGGAGCCGGATGTCATCAGCCGATTTATGGAAGAGAATATCCGCAACCGGATAACGGACTTTTTCAAGAAGATTGGTTATCAATTCGTGGCCCTAGATCTTGAAGGATATGCCATGGGAAGCCTCAACCGGGAAATACTGTCAAAGGAGAATCATCAGAATGGATAACCAACAGCTCAAAGAACTTATCGCCGGTATTCAGAGCGGCCAGGTAAGTACAGAAGACGCGTTGCACCGTTTAAAAAAACTGCCTTTCGAGGATTTGGGATACGCCAAAGTGGATCATCACCGCTGTCTGCGAAATGGCGTGCCGGAGGTCATCTATTGCGCAGGCAAAACCGTAGAGCAGATTAAGGGTATCGTGGGAAAAATGATTCCGCATCACTGCAACATTCTGGCCACGCGGGCCGACAGCCTGACATATGAAAGCATTTTG
Source organism: Desulfobacteraceae bacterium RAAP-1 (assembly GCA_001443525.1). Lineage (GTDB taxonomy): Bacteria > Desulfobacterota > Desulfobacteria > Desulfobacterales > Desulfatirhabdiaceae > RAAP-1. The sequence goes on from LKPX01000020.1 coordinate 28,659, forward strand.
GCCGTCACCCGGGACTGCCGGTATTATGAAGCGGCCCGTATTGTGGTGGTACAACCACGAACCGTGGACGAAGTCGGCCGCATTGCCGTGGTGTGCGCCGGCACCTCGGATATCCCCGTGGCGGAAGAAGCAGCCGTAACAGCGGCAACTTTGGGAAATCGGATTGATCGTCTCTACGATGTCGGTGTCGCCGGATTACACCGTTTGCTCAATTCCTGTGAAGACCTGTTCAAGGCCAATGTGGCCATTGTCATCGCCGGCATGGAAGGAGCGCTGGCCAGTGTGGTGGGTGGGCTGGTCTCCTGTCCGGTGATCGGTGTTCCAACCAGCGTGGGATACGGGGCCAGTTTCGGCGGCATTGCCGCTTTGCTGAGCATGCTCAACAGTTGTGCTTCGGGCGTTTCGGTGGTAAACATTGACAATGGCTTCGGCGCAGGATACCAGGCCAGTCTGATAAATAAAATTGCAGTGGGTCATGACCACCCGGAACAGCAACCCCATGGCGTAAAAGAACAACCGGTCTTTTCTTTAAAGAAAGCCTGCTGAAGAAGCTCCCTGTCATTTCTAATCCTGTTCCCGGAAGGAAAAACCAAAAGGAGTCAGGACGCCATTACCCTTAACTGAAACGGAACGACTATGAAAATTGCCTATTTTGATTGTTTTTCGGGCGCCAGCGGCGACATGATCCTGGGAGCCATGCTGGATGCCGGTCTGCCTTTAGAGCATTTGAAGCAGGAACTGGCCAAACTGGGGTTATCTCATTACGATGTGCGCAAGGCCGCCGTGGTCAAAAACGGCATCAGCGGAAGTCAGGCCCTGGTAAGCGTGGAGCATGACCATCACCACCACCATCATCGCCATCTGGCGGACATCACCGCGATTATTGACAAAAGCGCCCTGGCTCCGGCCATAAAAAAGGACAGCATCCGGATATTCAGGCGTCTGGCTGAGGCCGAGGCCAAGGTTCACAATACGTCTCCGGAAGACATTCACTTCCATGAAGTGGGCGCCATGGATGCCATCATTGATGTGGTCGGCGGCGTCATCGGCATTCATGCCCTGGAGATTGATACGATCATCTGTTCACCGCTGCATGTCGGATCCGGTACCGTGGAATGCGCTCATGGCACTTTGCCGGTGCCGGCTCCGGCCACGGCTGAACTCATCCGCGGCAAACCCGCATATGCCACCGGGGTTCAAGGCGAACTGCTGACACCCACAGGCGCTGCTATTTTAACGACCCTGGCCAGTGATTTCGGATCGCTGCCGCCCATGACAATCGCGCATATTGGTTACGGCGCGGGTACGGCCGATCGCTCCATTGCCAACATACTGCGTGTATTTATTGGTTCGACGCTTCAGCCCGACACGACGTTCGCCGTGGATCAAACGGCAACCATCGAAACCACCATCGATGATATGAACCCGCAAATTTATGGCCATATCATCGAAAAAGTGCTTCAAATGGGAGCACTGGATATCTTCTGCATGCCGGTGCAGATGAAAAAAAACCGTTGCGGAACCCTGGTTACGATTCTTTGCCGGCCGGAGATGGTGACACCGCTCTCCGATTTTCTTTTCCGGGAAACCACCACCATCGGTTTGCGCTGGCGTCTTGACAACAGATTCACGTTGCAGCGCGAATTCACGACCGTGGAAACACGCTTCGGCGCCATCTCTTGCAAGACCGCAACTCATGGCACCGAGGTAATCAATATCAAACCCGAATATGAAGATTGCAGGCGTGTGGCCATAGAACAGGGCGTGCCTTTGAAGACGGTCCTGGAAGAAGCCCACTGCCAGGCATTTGCTTCAGGCGCTCAGATGAATCTCTCGCGATAATTTCATGAATCCGCCCATCTGTTGCTCCTTTTTCCTTGAATTGTGGGGACAACTCAAGTGAAGGGTGCAGCAGATGGGTATTTTACGGGCAAAGCCGGCTGTCTCTGCGCCTGCGAGCAAGCCATTAGGATAAGCATCGTGATTCGAGCAGCAACCATAATATCCTATGAGAAGTTTACACGCGCCACCGGTCGTCAAATGGGTGAAGCCTTACAGCAAAAGTTGGGACAGACGCCCAACGCCTGCTGGCTTTTTTGTGCGCCACTTGGCGGCATGGAGGAATTGATGAAGGGTGTCTGCGATGGGGCTGCAACCGATCAAATCATCGGCTGCACCACCTCCGGTGAGATTTCCACAAGTGGTTTGAGCATCAATTCGGCCGTGCTGGGCGGCATCGCCTCCAGCAGTATCGCTTTTGAAATCATCACGGTTCAGGGACTGGAAAAGGACAGCGTTGCAACCGGTCGCCGATTGGCCGAATCTTTTTCCGGCATCCCGCGGTTACTTCAGATTTTTTCCGATGGCCTCACTGGAAATGGCTGTGGCATTTTAAGAGGAATTTCCGACATCCTTGGAAATCATGTGCCTGTGACCGGCGCCGCCGCCGGGGATAACGGCAATTTTAAAAAAACGCTGCAGTTTGGCTGTGGCCGTATCTTTTCAGATGCGGTTTGCGGCATTGCATTTTATGGTAATTTGGGACTTGGGGTCAGCGCTCGCAGCGGATGGAGTCCCATCGGTTTACCCAAACAGGTGACCCGGGCAATCGGCAAAGTGGTTTATGAATTAAATGGAGAGCCGGCCCTGGATGTCTATGAGCGTTTCCTGGGACTTCACGCGGAAAAATTGCCGGCTATTGGTGTGGAATATCCATTAGGGTTCATGAAACATTCAAGAGGCGGAGAGCAGGAGGCGCACTTTGTGTTGCGCGCCAGCATGTCGGTGGATCACCAGGAACGCTCGATCAGATTTGCCGGTGAGATTCCCGAGGGCGCCATGGTGAACCTGACATGCGGCGACAAAACTTCCATTCTGGAGGCTGCCGGCATGGCGGCCAGAGAGGCCAGATCCGCAATAGGCATTACAACGCCGGAGGTCATTTTCTGCTTCTCATGTATGGCCCGCAGAATCGTCCTGGGGTCCCGAACCACAGAAGAAATCGCACGTATTCGCGCGGAATTCGGCCCTGAAATTCCCATTGTCGGCTTCTATTCATACGGTGAATTCTGTCCAGTGGCTGGCCCTGAGGCCATCAATTGCCTGCACAACGAAAGCATTACGCTGAGCGTCCTGGGGTCTTAAGCCATGAATTTAAGACAGACCCGGCAGCAACGGATCAACGAGCTGGAAGCGCTGCTGGAACAGGCTGAGCGCAAATCGGACATCCTGACCAATCTTCTCAAAGAGGCATCTGCTGAATTCACGCAGGCCCTGGATAAGGTCGGCAAGTCGGAAGCCAATTTCAGGTCCATCATCGAGAGCGCACCCGAAGCCATATACATGTTCGACGTTCATACACGATGTATCATGGATTGCAATCCGTTCACCACCGAATGGCTTGGGTACTCGCGTCAGGAACTCCTCGGCATGAAGGTGGAAGATATTCTCGGCCCCTTGACAGAAGGGGTGGAAGACAACATCCGCAAGGCTCTGGACAATGGATTTGTGCGTATTCTGGAAAGGCAGTATCAGACCAGATCGGGGGCGTTGGTGGATGCCGAGGTGACCGGCACGGTGGTCGAGATTCAGGGAAGAAAATGCTTTGTCGCCCTGGTCAGGGATATTACCGAGCGCAAAAAAATAGAGGCATTGCTGCGCTATAAAGAACTTTTCCAGAATGTTATTGATCCGGTGTTTATATGCCACTCCCAGGGGAATTTTCTGGAAGTCAATGACGTGGCCTGCGAACAATTGAAATATACCCATAAGGAACTGCTGCAACGCTCCTTCCGGGACATTGTCCGTCCGTTCCAACATGAGGTGTTGAACCGCATGGGCAAACAAATCCGCTCCGGTGAAGCTGTCCAGTTCGAAATCGAGACGGTTACCCGCACCGGGGAGGTGATTCCCTTTGAGTTTCATTCCCGGCTCATCGAGTTCCAGCACAAACCGGCAATTCTCAGCGTCGCCCGTGATATAAGCACCCGCAAACGGATGGAAGAGACATTGATCCGGACCGAGCGACTGTCGGCCGTCGGCGAGATGGCTGCCGGTGTAGCCCACAACTTCAACAATTTGCTTCAGATGATTCTGGGCGCCGGCGAAGCCGCTCTGGCCAAGCTGGGGACCGGCGAGATCCGTAAAAGCAGGGAGGTACTCCTGACCCTTATCGAGGCCTGCCACCGGGGCGCGGATATTGTCCGCCGGATCAAAGATTTTACAATGGTCAAGACCGATGACATCGAAGAAGCCAAAGTGTTTGACATGGGCGAGCTGGTATCCGAAGCAGTTCAACTGACCAAACCGCTGTGGGCCAACCCGGCTGACCTGCATAAATATACATTGAACTTCATCCGGCCCTTGCGCGCCTTGGTCAAAGGCAATCCATCGGAGTTGTATGAGGTGCTGGTCAATGTCATTAAAAACGCCCTGGAGGCCATGCCTGACGGCGGAACACTGACCATCGTATCGAACGCCTGCGACGGGAGGGTTCACCTTTCCGTCACGGACACCGGTATCGGCATTTCGGAGGAAAACCTGCAGCGTCTGTTTCAGCCGTTTTTCACGACCAAAGGATTACAAAGCAGCGGTCTGGGGCTTTCTTCCAGCTATGGTATCATCAAAAAACACCATGGGGAAATGACCGTCAAAAGTGTGCCGGGTCATGGAACCACATTTACCATTATTTTGCCCCAGACAGATTCGCTGTCCAGGGCGGAACCCCAGCCCATGGCGGTTGATCGGAATGTGACGCAAAGCAGAATTAAATTTCTGATCATTGATGACGAGAAGAATATTCTAAAAATGATGGAATTGTACTTTGAGGATTCGTCCGTAGATCTGACGACCGCCAACACAGCGCAAAAGGGGTTGCAGGTAATCTGCAACGACCACTATGATGTGGTCCTGTGCGATTTAAGCATGGATGACATGAACGGCTTGCAACTCTGCAAGGCCGCCACGGATCATGCTTGCCGGACCGGGCGGGCCAAGACCCCTTTTTTGCTTTACACCGGTTTGAGTGAAAAACTGGATCCGGCGGAGTTGGCGCGTTGCGGCGTGGACGGCGTTATCCGTAAACCCGTTCCATGCTCCGAACTGCAACGCATTATCCAGGAGACGATATCCAGAGTCGCGTCAGAAGAGAAATCTGAATCCTGGCCATCGCGGTCAGATAAAGGTTATCTGGTAACATAATGAGAATAAAACGGTAACCGTGCCATCAAAGCCGGATATAAAATGGAACAGGAGAAAAGCGCTATGGAACCAACGCCGGGACATTTAATGAAGGGGCTTGAACGCAAAGCTCAAAAAGGCTTTATCGGGTATCCCCTCGGCATCATCGCTTTCTATGGGTACAATGACAAGATCGCCAGCAAAGCCGTTATCGGCATTGTTAAGGAAGCCGGCGGCTCACCGGAAAATATCAAAAAATGGGGGTTTGAAAAGGGGGATCTCCGTAAAGACGTACCATCCATCAAGGAGCTGTTCCGGTATATCGAAGCCCATGAAGTCCTGAGTGTCGCACTGACCCCCGGCATTTACTACTGCCCTCACGAGCCCGGGATTGACTTTCCTGAAGGTGGCGCCTGTTCACATTGTTCGTTCTGGTCCAATATTAAAAAACCGGATATCTTCAAGTGCAAGCCATGATACCTTTTTCCAACCAGGAGACAGCATGAGATCAAGATATGGCATCGCCGAATACGAGAATCTCTGGCAAACCGACCCGCAGCACTATGGTTGCGTTCCTCTGCAGCAAGTGAGCGACTCATTGCAGATCGGCGCCCAAGATGTTGCCATGCTGATAGACAAGGGGGCTCTGGAATGTTTTGAGATCGGAGATGTTTCTGAAATCAGAAGTATGGTTACACTCAAATCCCTTTTGATCTTTAAATCAGCCAGGGCGTCCATGATGCAGGATCGGCCTGTCCGGATTTTAAAAATCCTGACCGAAGCAGCCTGCAGTAAAAAGACGCTGCTTTACGGGGATGTCATGCAATCAATGGGCCTGACCTACCAGGATGCCATGCAGCGGCAAACATTCAAGAAGGAGCTCAGGGAGGCGACCCGGAAATCAGCGCTTTTTGAACATGGTCTGCTGATTTCAGCCTTGCTCGTTTATAAAATTCAATTTATTCCGGATGATGATGTTTTCCTGATGGCGCAGGAACTGGGTCTTTTTACACCCGGGAAAGATTCCAAAACAGTATTTTTCAAGGAACAGCTTGACCGTATATTTCGATACTGCGATGACGGAAACAAGTAAGCATTGTAACGAATGGGTACGGCGTCCTGAAGGCTGAAAACAATGGGATACACAGACAAAAGGCGAATCCCCGTCCAGGGAATTCGCCTTTTGTGTATGCAAACGCGAGGATCATCTCCCGCGATTCTCGCTAAGCCTGCTTCAACCCGGCCAGCACCTTTTCCGGCAGGGCCGGCAAGCTGCGAACCCTCACACCTGTGGCATTCGCAATGGCGTTAATCACAGCCACATGACTGGAGGTCAGTGGCAATTCACCCGCGCCCGCAGCGCCGAACGGACCGTCCGGACGCGGTGTTTCCACATAGTGGATGTCAATCCTGTCCGGAATATCTTTGGCATAAGGAAGGCCGCACGCCATCAGCGAGGTGTGCTTCTTCAGGTCATCGAAGTCTTCCGACAATGCCAGACCGATTCCCTGGGCCACGCCTCCGTAAATCTGGCCATCCACAGCCAGACGGCTGTTGATTTTACCGACATCGGCAATGACGGTGTAGCCTTCCACGCTGGTCTTACCGGTCTGGATATTCACGGCCACTTCCGCCATGAAAAAACCGTACATGTAGGTAGAGAACGGTGAGCCCTGAGCGGTCCCCATATCACAGGCCGTACACATGGATGCCGTCCAACTGCCCGAATAGCTCAGAGGGATATTTTCGGCTTTCATCTCGTCGTAAGTACGGTAGCCGCCACCCGGCTTTTTCATGGCGTTGATCAGCATCATACAGCCATTGATGATGGCGTTGCCGGTAACCACCTGCTGACGGCTGCCGCCCGAAGGCCCGCTGTTGGGCGTTATGGCCGTATCGTTCATGACCAGGCGGATCTGTTCGGGTTTCAGACCCAGTGGACGCAATGCCTTATGGGCTGTTCCCAAAGAACCGATATCAGCGCCCTGCCCGTGATCTTCCCAGGAATTATAAAGCGTTACGGTATTGTCCGGGTTGAGTTCCACCCGCACTGCAGAGCCATCCGCGCCGTCCAGACCGCAGCCGTAAATACCCAGGGAAATCCCCACACCCTTTTTAATTGCGGGGGTGGATTCCTTCACTGCTTTTTCTTTGGCGGTCTTGTACAGTGGGCGCAGTTTGTCCACCATTTCCTGCAGGCTGTAAACTTCCGGGGTCTGGCCGGTGGGGGTGGTATCCCCTTTTTGATATATGTTGCGCGCACGCAATTCCAGAGGATCCATGCCCATTTTGACCGCCAGCTCATCCATCAGACTCTCGCTGGCCAGAAAACTCTGGGGTGAACCATAAGCCCGAAAGGCCGAGCCCCAACCATGATTGGTGGCCACGGTGCGACCCATACCACGGATATTGGGAATGCCGTACCCGGCCCCGATGAATTGGGCGCCTCGCATGGTCAGCAAATCCCCGAATTCGGAATATGGCCCATGGTCAACGCTCCAGTCACTCTCCATCGCCATGATTTTACCCTGGGCATCGGCGCCGTATCTGAGCTTCAGCCAGAAAGGCGACCGTTTGCCGGTGTAGGTGATATGCTGATAATAATTGTATCGCAGGAAAACCGGCCTCTGGGTGGCCATGCAGGCGACTCCCAGAAGTGCTTCCATGGTGGGACTGAATTTATAGCCGAAGGTGCCGCCCGCAGGATTTTGCACCAAACGCAATTTTTCAGGTTCAATGCCCAGGCCCGGCGCAATCATGGCCAGGTGCAAATGAATGGCAATGCTCTTGGAGTGGATGGTCAGGCGTCCCTCATCGTCCATATAGGCGCACCCCACGTCCGGTTCCATGGTCAGATGGGGCTGCCTCTGGAGATAATACTCGCCTTCCACCACATTCGCGGCGTTAGTCATCAGCGGTGCGGTTTCACCGCCTTTTTTAATGGGAATCTCGTAGTAAATGTTGGGCGTACCGGGGTGTATTTCGATGGCATCATCCGCCATGGCTGCAGGGGCGTTCAGGTAGCCTGGAAGTACTTCCAGTTCCACGTTGACCTTTTCAGCCGCAGCCTGGGCCAGTGCCTGCGTCTCGGCACAGACGATGGCAATGGCATCACCAAACTGATAGATTTTCTCATCGCACAGAATCGGCCGATCCCAGCCATCGCCCTTATTGGTGGGAAAGGTGATCAGGCCGGTAATACGGTTTTTGCCTTTGACATCTTTATGCGTCACGACCTTGACCACACCCGGCATTTTTTCCGCCGCGCTGGTATCAATGGATTTGATATTGGCATGGAAAACCCTGGCCTGAACCAGCGCCAGATGGAGCGTACCTTCAGGCATCTTCAATCCAAGATCCGCACCGTAGCTGAGGGTGCCGGTGGCCTTGGCCACTGCGGTAGGACGCGGGTGCCTGCTGCCCCATACTTCCCTGTCAGCGGGCATTTTAAACAGCAGCGCATCGGGTTTCATTTCACCGCGCATGACTCTGGCCGCATCCATGACGGCATCCACGACTTGCTTGTAACCGGTGCAGCGACAGGCATTGCGATGTTTATTGTACCAATTGCGCACATCCTCCCGGGTGGGGTTGGGATTTTCGTCCAGAAGCGCCTTGGCGGAAACGATAAAACCCGGGGTGCAGAAACCGCACTGGATCGCACCGTGGACAATAAAGGCCAGTTGCAGCGGGTGCATATGATTGGGCGTACCGATCCCTTCGATGGTGGTCAACGAAGCCCCTTCAGCCACCTTGGATATTTTGGTGACGCAGGAACGCACCAGTTTGTTGTCGAGAATCACGTTGCAGCAACCGCACTGGGCTTCCCCACACCCCACCTTGGTACCGGTCAAACCGAGTTGACCACGCAACACGTTGGCCAGCGACTCATCTGCCGGCGCCACGACCACGACGTCAGTTCCATTGACGTTGATCATTTTTTTAATCATTCTGATTCCTCCCGTAACTGTTTGCAAGTTATTCTGAATTCGTCATACTTTGCCATAACCACATAATGGATAGCGGCAATCACCGCATCCGGCACAAAAACCACCATGACCCAACCCCGTGATATCTTCGCGTACGAGTCGCTCTCCCACCAGCAGTCTGGGGAGGATCAGATCGAAAATGCTGGTACGGTGATACATGACGCATCCCGGCAACCCCAGCACCGGAATATCATCAAGATACGCCAGCATGAACATGGCGCCAGGAAACGTCGGCGCCCCGTACGCCACCACCTGAGCGCCGGATGCCCGAATGCCCGCTGGCGTGCGATCATCCGGATCCACGGACATCCCACCGGTCAGCAGCACCATTCGGGCGCCATCGTCAACCAGTGCGTGTATGGCATTGACCGTATCGTCAACATCATCGGAAACGAATATCTGACGTATGATTCGACTTCCCAGCGTGTTGATTTTCCTTTCCACCACCGGGCCGAATTTATCCTCGATGCGACCATGGAAGACTTCACTGCCCGTGGTGATCATACCCACAGGAAGTGACTGAAACGGCTTGACGGTGATGAGCGGCGCGTTGTCGAGGCAGAGCTTCTCTGCTTCTGCAACGATTTGTTCGGGAACGACCAGCGGGATGACCCGCGTACCCGCTACATGCTGACCGGCGGCGACGCGGTGGTTGGTATGCAGGGTCGCAAAGGCCATATCCTGGATGGCGTTCAGTCTGTTTAGCGCCTGCACATCCACCTTTAGTAATCCCGGATATTGGGCGATCAGGTCAACACGGCCTTCGGAAGGATCCGTCATATCGAGTCCCGGCCCAACGGCGGCGGTTGCAATCCGCCGGGCGGCGGCGTCCTCGTGTACCTGATCAGCGGACATCTCCAGGACATAGATGTGCGCCTTGCCGATGTCGAGCAGTGGATCAATGTCCTGTTCACGGATGATGTGGCCTTTTCTGAAAGCCGGTCCTTTGTTCTGCCCCGGCACGATACGTGTTACATCATGGGCCAGCACACGACCGACGGACTGATAAATAGGTATAGAAAGTATCATTTGTTTCAACTCCGATAGTACCCCTGCTCCCCCTGCCACCAAGAGAGAAATAAAGGGAGCCGCTGTTTACATCCATTCTGAGGATAGCCGTTGTTAGATTCTAACAGCGCTTATTGACAGCACAAAACATGCCAAATCGATTTTTTCGCTTATGATCTGCTCTGTTTTATAGCAGGTTGCCTGCTTTATACTGTGGTTCGGACTTCAGGGATTACATACTTGTATTTACGTCCATTTTTACTACCATTTTGGGTATATTTTCAGATTATTACTGGCATATTTCTACTACTTCATGTTTTTTACTGGGGCAAGCTGTCCCAGATAGCCCCATGTCTTTTGACTTCTCGAAAACAGCATTTCTCAGGGATTATGGCATTCTTTAATTTTCGCCTGAGGTTTTTTGCCCCACTTTATAATACCTTTCTCCATTTCACATTGATTTGCATGTTTTCCAGCTCAGGCAGATCAAAGTAAATATGATATATCTATTTAATATTTATATAAATTATTTATAGATAGCGGCTGCATGTTTCACAAAAATATGATCGGCACGATTTGTGCTTGACGTAGTTTATAAATATATTTTATATTGTTATAAACTACATAAAAACCTTTTCAGCAGCATCAAAGGTGACTGTCTGCTTGAAAAGCCGGACATTATTATGCGGTGGTCTATGAGAGGGAGAAATGGAAATGGAAGTCGCAGTATTGCCTATTGAAGCATTATCAGAATAAAAATGGAGGAATTACAATGCAAAAACCGATGGATGACAGGTACAAACTCTACATTAACGGGAAGTGGACCGAGGGTAAAGGAAGCAAGACAATTACATCTTTTTGTCCTGCCAATGGAGAGCCCCTCGCAACCTGCGTTGACGCCTGCAAAGAAGATGTGGATGATGCAGTCAATGCAGCACAGAAAGCTTTCGAGACCTGGAAGGATGTCAGCCCGCAGGAACGCTCCGCCATGTTACTCAAAATTGCCGATCTGATCGACGAAGAGGCTGAACGTCTTGCTCTGGTGGAAAGTATGGATAATGGCAAACCTATCCGTGAAACGACTGCTGTGGATATCCCCTGGAGTTCCGACCACTTTCGCTATTTTGCCGGCGCTGTTCGGACAGAGGAAGGCCAGGCGGTGATGATTGATAAGAATACCATGAGCATCATTCTGAGAGAACCCATCGGCGTGGTCGGGCAGATTGTTCCATGGAATTTTCCATTCCTGATGGCCGCATGGAAGATTGCTCCGGTACTCGCGGCAGGTTGCTGCACTGTCATCAAACCTTCCAGCGCCACACCATTGAGTCTTCTGGAGTTTGCCAGAATTCTGGACAGGGTGCTGCCTGCCGGTGTAGTCAACGTCATCACAGGAAGCGGATCAGGCGCCGGCAGGTACATGCTGGACCACCCGGATTTCCGGAAACTGGCATTTACAGGTTCCACCGAAATCGGGTACAACGTCGCCGAAGCTGCTGCCAAGAAGCTCATTCCTGCCACGCTGGAGTTAGGCGGGAAGTCGGCTAACATCTACTTTCCTGATTGTCCCTGGGAAAAAGCGATCGAAGGATTGCAGATAGGTATCCTTTTCAACCAGGGTCAAGTCTGCTGCGCCGGTTCCCGCGTTTTTGTCCACGAGGACATTTATGACAGGTTCGTCGCCGAAGCAGTGAAGGCTTTCAACAAGGTCAAGGTGGGCCTTCCCTGGGAAAAAGATACGGTGATGGGTTCACAAATCAATCAGATGCAGTTGGAAAAGATTCTCGCTTATGTCGAAGTGGGTAAAAAGGAGGGTGTCAGGGTTGCCTGCGGCGGCTGCCGAGTTACTGAAAACGGCCTGGATAAAGGTGCTTTCATGCGGCCGACACTTCTGGTGGACGCCCAAAACAAGATGCGCGTGGCGCAGGAGGAAATCTTCGGACCTGTTGCTGTTGTTATCAAATTCAAGACGGAAGATGAAGTCATCGCCATGGCCAATGACAGCGATTATGGTCTTGGCGGCGCTGTTTGGACCAAAGATATCAACAGAGCTTTCAAGGTTGCCAGAGCTGTCGAAACCGGGCGGATGTGGGTCAATAATTACAACAGCCTGCCGGCGCACAGTCCGTTCGGGGGCTGCAAGAAGTCCGGCATCGGCAGGGAAACTCACAAGGTGATACTTGATCACTATACCTATATGAAGAACATATTCATCAGTTTAACCGAGGACAAAGTGGGGTTATATTAAATGACGGCATCGGGATGAGGTAAAACCTCATCCCGATGCCGTGAATGAGCGATCTTCTGAAAGAGGAGGTGAGTTGTTTTGATCACACCGGACACAAAAGTTGAAGAACTTATGAAAATTCCCGGTATATTGAGCTATTGCATTTTGAAAGGGGTTTCTCTGATCACCTGTTCCGATGTCTTTCCCGACAGTATCGGGAAGCTGCTGGAAATGAAAAATGTGGCGGACCCAGAAACATTTATCAGGGAATTGAATGTTTATCTGAAGAGCTTCCCGGAACAAGGCCAGACGGAATGAAGCTAAAATGCAGGATGTTCGGATCCAGAGTCGCCTGTTCCTCCCGGCGCAGGTGTTTCAGAATATCCGGCCCCAGGGTGTAATACAGAAACGAATGATTGGTGGAAAGCCCTCCCACATAAGGGTATTCACTTATCGCATATATCTGTTCCAGGCGGCTCAGTCGCGCGTACAACCGGTTGACGCTCTCAATTGACATGCGGGTAGCCGACCGCCAGACCGGTTCCGGCGTTTTTAACGGATTGTTGTCATAATTGATGTCGCTCACCCCGTAAGCATTCGGATTGCTGTGCATTCTGGATCCGGGCAAAACCATCAGAAGCCCCATGACATAATAGGAGATATGGTCTGCATTGGCTTCGAGAAATCGCACGGTTTCTTCGCCGTCGGCCTCGCTTTCTCCAGGCATGCCGAAAATCCCCATGGCCTGAGTGGCCACACCGGATGTATGAAGATTCTTCAGGACTTCAGCGATAATCTCCACCCGCTTGCCTTTATCCATGGCATCCAGGGTCTTCTGGCACCCGCTTTCAAATCCGATGGCCGCGCTCTTGAGACCGGCCTGCGCCATCAATTGACAGGTCTGGACGTCAAACGCTTTTTCAGCCCGCAAATCGGTATTCCAGTAAAAATGATGTCCGCCGGCCAGTATCTCCTGGCTGAGCAATTTCAGATAGGCCGGATCAATCACATCGTTGCTGAAATTGAAATGATTGCTTCCATATTGACTGCTCAATTGCGCCATTTCGGCGATGGCCTTTTCCACCGACACCGTCTGATAGCGGCGCATGCGGTAATCTCCATACCGGTTCTGACAGAACACGCATCGCCCCCAGTAACAGCCGCGACTGATACAGTAGGGAATGATGGTCTGGGGCGTCAGGTAGGCTTCCAGGTTCAGGTCTGAAAAATCGGGCGGCGGTTGCTGGGAAATATCGGTGTATGCAAGATCCTTGAACCGTATCACCCTTTGGGTGGCCGGATCGAGGCATATGACATTGGACAGGCCCGCCGGGGTTTGATTTTCCAATATGTGCTTCAGAATATCGCTGAACGCCTGCTCGCCTTCGCCGCAAACAATGGAATCGGCGCAGGTCAGAAGCTGCGCCACCTGCGGGTCGCCGGTTGTCATGGCCCACTGGGAAAGATAGGCGCCTCCCAGGGTGACATGGACACCCGGAAAACGCGCCTTGATCAGGCGGCCCAGCACCAGGGCCTGAACCGACTGACTGGCGAACACCATGGAAATGCCCACCAGAGGCGGCAGTTGTTTCGCCATCATTGGAAAGAGAACCTCATCATAATAACGGACATACGGATTGACGGCCGGATCCATGTGAGCGAGAATATTTTCCATGGTTTTAAGCGTGGTGGCGGTCGGATACTCTGCGGCCGACAGCACCGTGGGATAGTGCAGAGCGCTGAGCAGCCCGTAAAAAGCGTTTAATCCGATACGGGCCTGTCTGTATCTGCGGAAATTGAAAAATGTCTTTTGCCGCCGGAACAATTCGAAACTGTCGGCAAACCAGCCCGGTTTGTGACTTGCCGGCAGGGTCGTCAGCAGCAGACGGTACCGGCGCTGCAGCCCGGCATCCAATACCGGCATGGCTTCCAATCGGCGGCACTGCCGGTGAGCATGATCCAGCATGGCGGATACGGATTCCGGACGGGACAGGTACTGCAATGCTTCGATTCCCAGGTCCTTGACCATTACCCGGTATCCTTGCGCGGCCGCATGGGACTTTAAATAGCAAAGCGCCGGATAAGGGCCCGTCACATCGCCGGGAGGCGGCTGCAGCAGCAGCGCGTCATACGTTTGATCGGATAATATTTTCATGATTGCGTCGGTATTTTCACCGCTCCAGAAAGTGCGCTATCGGAGATGCTTCCAGAACAGAGCGCATCGCCACGCGATAGGACGGCCGGTTGAGCCGTCTGTAAGCAGCGGAGTGGCTGAAAACCGGCACTTCCCGAATCCGGCGCATCAGCTCCCGCATCTCAAATAAAAAGCCCTCCACCATGGCGTCTGGAAAGGCAAAAACATGTCCGCCCAATGCGATCTCGCCGTCCTGATTCAGCATCTTGAAAAGATACAGGGTTTCGAAGAAATGCGTATTGCCGCCCCGGGTGACATGCGCCGACTGGATGCATACCTGGGTCAGGTCATCCACAGCCCCGGCGAGATCATCCCCATAGAAATGCTTTAAGGTGCGCAGATTTATTCTGAGCATCTTTCCATCGGCGGAAATGCTTTCAACCGCAGGCTCACAGACATGATCCGGAGTGCCGCATTCCATGATCTCCTGATAAAGCCGCTGCCTGAACCCATCCGGATGATCTATGGTATGTCCCACGCCGAATTCGCCCTGATGAAGGCACTTGTATATGTCAATCAAACTGTGGGCGACAGGAATCAGCGGGGTTTGCCCACACGGATGATCCGCCTGCAGGACGTGGTGTTCCACCTCATGCAGCATATACTGTTGAATGAGCATCTGCCGAAAACCGGAAAGGAATTCACTGTCCCATGCCATCTTGTTCTTCCCACTTTTCAATGAATCTCCGCAGATTTTCCAGGAGCTGCGGATTCTCCGCCATGAAAGGATCATCCAGACATATGCCCATGCTGTTCACCCCGCTGGTCCGATTGAAAAAATGCCGCGCTCCCGGATTCCGGATGCGCGCACGGACGCGGATACGCTCCCAGTTCTCGACCTCCGCAGTCACATTTTTCCCAAAGGACTGCTGTACAATCAGTCCCCGCAGATGGGCACGGGTATCCCGTGGCGGATTCCACCTGGCCCCGGCAATGTCGTTTTCCGGGATCGACCGATCCACCAGATCGAGCGAAAGACATCGCTCGTAAAGACCGGTGGCCGGATTCAGGTCATGATATTTGAGATCCAGTTTTTTCAATTGCCCCTCGTCAGCCCCTTTACAGCGGCTTCGGTCAAGCAGCCACAATTTCAGAATCCAGTCTATCTTTCGCTTGAGCTCCGAGTCATCTCTTTCTATAACCATCTCGGACTGACGAACCTTGATATCCTGAAGCCCATGCAGCACCTGCGCCCACTGATCCAGCCATTGGGCTTCTTCCGCGCCGGGCGGGTTGGCCGCATAAAATTGCAGGGCTTTTTCCAGGCAGATGGATTGAATTTCCAGGGCGGTACAGGTGACACAACGTCCATGGCGCTGTATCTCCAATCTGGCGTGCAAATTCCGCGATACAGCCTTAAAGGCCATCGCCGGGGCAACCAGATCGAAATCCGCGTCCAAAGCCCCTTCTTCCAGAAGGCGCAGCATCAGCGCCAGTGCCCCGATTTTCAGACCCATGGCGTACTGCGCCATGTTGCTGTCTCCGATAATCACCGGACGCATCTGTCCCGTTGATGATATACTGGAGCATACTCGGATTCGGTGCCGAAAATTCGCTGGTTCAAGCCTACTCCCCTTCGATCTGCTTGAATTGATCCAGGAAATCCTCTCCGGCCTCTTCGAGTACCTTTTCGATATAACTGTCCAGCTCCTTTCCATAAATGGTTTCAAAACCATTTCTACCCCTTTTTCTTTCCCCTTAAGTAATACAGTTTTCGTGTCTGCTGATCGAATTCAATTCGATGCGCCAGCCATTCGATCGCTTTCTGACGATCCCAGCCTTTGAATTGACAGACAAAATCTATGACCCCACCCCCCACATCTTCACACGTCTTACACAAAAAAATATTTTTGGCGACATTGAAGAATAAAGACGGCTCCTTATCCCCCATGTGCCTTTCGGTACGAAAACATGGCCCCAAATTACCGCGCACGCTCAGCCCCATTTCCACAGCCACCTGAACAATAGGATTGGCCTGCTCGATATGCTGTATTTCCTGTTCTTCCATTGGGCCTCTCTTGATTTTCCATCTTCCAATTGAAAAAATTATTCCGACATCAATGGTTTTATCCAGCGGCAGGGTCACATGCATGACAATGCCTGTCCACTACAATCCCAACAACCTGGCGGCGTTTCGGCCCAGTATTTTATGCTTTTCTTTGGCTGTCAGGTTACGGTTGGCCTGGATACGCTTGACGACGCAGGCCCAACTGACCCCTGCTGACAAGGGAAGCGGATAATCCGTGGCAAAAAGCACACGATCAAATCCGATGGTTTTGCGAATTTCCTGAATCACCATCTCTCGATCCAGCAGCCAGTCCACTGCGGCCAGATCTATATAGACATTTGAATATGTTTTTCCCAGTTGAAGCGCATCAAAGAGCCAGATACCCGGAATTTCGGTACTGTAAGCACCGGCATGGGCCAACACCAGCGGAACTTGCGGATATTTTTTTAACCAGGGTTCCCATAAACATGGATGGGAATTATGGCTCAGTTCGATAATTTCAAACGACCCCGGACCGCAACCTGAATGGGAGAGGATAATAGCGCTGGTTTGTTCGCAGTATTCAAATACCATGGGCATGTTTTCATTTTCAGCCGGATTGAAAAATTGAGAATGTGGGAGAAATTTCAGCCCTTTCAGTTTGAGTCGTTCGATCTCATCCAGTTTCTGACGGACATACGTCCGGTCTTTGCAGAGATCCACAGAGCCGAACCCGGTTAAAATATCGGGGTAGTCTTTGACCCAGTCGGCCACATCCTGATTGGTTACATGCGTGGGCGAATACAGACTCTTTTGAATATGCCTCAACAGAGAATCAAAACTCATCCTGACCGATGAATGCGACCGATCGAAGGCCGTTTTGATTTGCTCCCGCACATCCGGGCGCTCGACATCTTCCGGATCGGTATCCGTTGCCAGGATAACGCCATGGGTTACACCTGCCTCGTGCATATCCACAAAGAATTTTAGATCAGGCGTCTTTGGATGAATGTGAAAATCCACAATCGGGAAAAACGGCGGGTTAAGGGGAAGGGAAGATTCTTCTTCCATGTATTCTGAATTGGATAATCTGGAAGCGCCCTTGCCTTTGACCAGACGGTAATCGTGTATGTTCAACGGGCGATGGAGCGCCTGAAGACCCAGGTGGAGCCGATAGCGAAGACGCCAGTTATCTGCGGCCTTCAGGTGCGGCTGCAATATCTGAATGAGTTCCTCTCGATCTCCAATATCACGGATTTGAAATAACCGCCTGACCATGCGCCATCGCACCTCCGGCGGGTCATTGAGCAGAGCCTCGACAATGGCTTGCTTATCGGGAAGGGGGGGAAAACCGATATAAATATCCTGTTGTTGCATCTTACCTCTCTCAGACGACAGCAAAAGACGGCGGACGACCAGCCCCCTTTACATGTGAATTACCCACGAGGAACATAGAATTGAGTAGTGATGCTGTGGATTGCAAACACCATTTGCAAAACCCGCACCAGACATTCATATCGCATCGTAAAACCTCTTCGATCTATTCGTTTTTATAAAATAATATAGGATGTTATAGCGTTCAGCAGCGATGGTGAAAAAATGCGGCGATCATCGGGTTACTCTCAATCAGACGGCATGCGATCCAATTTTACCCCAATTGGCCCCAAACCCGGTATTCAACGGATTAACAAGGGATTATGCCTGTCCAACCCATTGCTATTGGGGTATTTTTCCCCTTTCCGAATAAATCGCTCTGAATTTTTATTGAATTTGATTCGCTGTAATTACAAATTGTTAAAAAATATCCCGCCACAAAAATGCAACAGATTTCCATGGCACAAATGTTGCTCAGCCCATTTTAGTGGGCGGTAATTGACGCGGCGTTGATGCCGTACGACCGTAATTTTGAAAATCCGGGGTCAGCGAGCCCCGTTAAGGAAATTCCCATGTATAAAAACCTTTTTTCGCCCTTGCGGCTGGGATCGGCTCAAATACCGAACCGGATATGTCTTCTGGCCCACCGAACCAATTTTGCACGAATCGGTTTGCTGACGCAGCAGCACATAGCGTATTACCGCCGCCGCGCTCAGGGCGGGTGCGGTCTGATCATTCTGGGGGAATTGACCGTACACCTGGATGATCGCCCCGTGGAAAGTGTGATCCAGGCCGGTCGTCCGGAAGCAATGGAAGGGTTTCGCCGATTGACAACCGCCGTGCATGAGTTCGACACGCGAATTTTCGCCCAGCTCAAACACCATGGGTTCCAGAGCAGCGGAGCCATCAGCCGGAAGGCCACCTGGGGACCGTCGGCCATTTCAGACATTGTTTTCGGCGAAACCTGCAAGCCCATGGAATCTGAAGATATGGCGGAGATCGTGGACGCTTTTGTGCGCGCGGCCGACCAGATAAAACAGGCGGGATTTGACGGGCTGGAGATTGATATGGGCCCGGAATCCTTGCTGCGGCAATTCTTATCCCCCATCAGCAACCATCGCGAAGACGCATATGGCGGCAATTCGGAAAACCGGATGCGTTTTCCGATCCAGGTCATAACGGCAGTACGCAAAGCGGTAGGCCGGGAATTCACCGTGGGGGTCTGTCTATGCGCCGATGAAAAGTTCTGGGGCGGGATTTCCGGCGATGACGCCGTTCAGACGGCGCAGGCACTGGAAAACGCCGGGCTGGCCGATTACTTCAATGTCAGCGTCGGAACCTACTACAATTTGCATCTGATCATGCCTCCCATGCACATTCCGGAGGGCTTTACGGTGGAGGCGGCGGAGCGGATCAAACAATCCGTCTTCCGGCCGGTGATTACCAGCTATCAGATCGGCTTTCCAGCGATGGCGGAAACACTCATTTCAGAAGGCCGGACGGATATGGTGGGCTTTGTCCGGGCGCTGATCTGCGATCCGGACATGCCGTCAAAGGCCAGGGACAATCGGGAGGCCGATATCCGCTACTGCGTCAAGGACAACAAGGGCTGTATCGGGCGAATCAACCAATCCAAAAAACTGGGCTGTATCCAGAATCCACTGGTCGGTCATGAATCCCTCACCGGAGATGAACACTGGCCGGCCGCCACCCGTCGTAAAAAGGTTATTGTGGTCGGCGCCGGCCCTTCCGGGCTGGAGGCAGCGCGGGTGGCTGCCGAACGGGGGCATGAAGTGACGGTGCTCGAAGCGCAGGATAAGGTCGGCGGCCAGGTCAATCTGATTGGCATGCGTCCGGGAAGAGGCATCATGCAGAGCATTACCCGTTATCTGGAAAGTTGTCTGGATCAGCGGGGGGTGAAAATCCAGACAGGAATTACCGCTACTGTGGATTTTATTCTGGCGCAGACGCCGGATGCCGTGGTCGTGACCACGGGCTCCCGGCCCAAATCCCGGCCTTATCCGGGAGACTACGGCCCGCCGCAGGTGCTGACCGACTGGGATGTCATTCTGGGAACTTATCCGGTGGGGGAGCGGGTGCTGTTTGTGGATGAAGAGGGAGGACACCATGCCATGTCCACCGCCGAGCTGCTGGCCGGTCAGGGGAAAAAAGTGGATATGATCACCAGCGATCTGTTTATCGGGATTCGCCTGGCCCATCGGGGGGAATTGTATCTGGGACGTCAGCGTCTGCTTCAGATGGAGGTGACGTTCACGACAGATGTGGAGGTGCTGGAGATTCACGGTGCCGTGGTAACCGCGCGGGACATTTACACGGACAGACGCATCCGTTTCGACAAGTACGACACGGTGGTGCTGGATGCCGGTAACGAGTCTCAGGATGATCTGTATCACCAGCTCAAGGGCCGTGTGAAAGAGTTATATCGGGCCGGAGACTGTGTGGCGCCGCGCGGCATTGATATGGCCATTCTCGAAGGACGCAATGTGGGGAGCCGCCTGTGACTGATTTCAACTATCTGTTTTCACCATTAAAAATCGGCAGCACCGTGGTTCCGAACCGGATTCACTTTGCCGCGCATATGACCAATTATGCTGAGGATAATCTGATCAGTGAGCGGCACATCTATTACTACGGTGAACGGGCTAAGGGCGGGTGTGGCCTGATTACCACCGAAGAGATGGGGGTTCACCCTACCGATCATCCCTACGATAAACTGGTGGATGTCTATGAACCCAGAGTGATTCCAGGATTTCTGCAACTGACGCGAACCATACACCAGTACGACACGAAGATTTTCGCCCAGCTCAATCACAATGGGATGCAGGGAGACGGGAAAACATCCCGGCTGCCGATCTGGGGGCCTTCAGCCGGCAAAGACCCGATCTTTCGTGAGACATGCAAGGTCATGGAAGTGGAAGAAATCCAGGAATGCGTGGCCTATTTTGCACGCTGCGCTGAATATGCCGTGCAGGGCGGCTTTGACGGGATCGAACTCCAGCTTGGCCACAGCTCATTGATTCGGCAGTTTTTGTCGCCGTTGACCAATCACCGGGAGGATGAATACGGCGGCGACCTGGAAAATCGCTGCCGCTTCGCCCTGGAGGTGATTGCGGCAGTACGCCATGCCGTGGGATCCACCCTGTCTTTGGGCGTCCGGCTCAATGCGGATGAAATGCACCCCAGGGGCGGCATCACCCATGCCGATGCCAAAGATATTGCGGTCCGGCTGGAGGCCTCCGGGCATCTGGATTTTATGGATCTGAGCCTGGGTACATTTTACAATCTCTTCCTGGTGGAAGGCTCCATGCATACGCCCCTGGCCTACACCGCACCGCTGTCTGCAGGCATCCGTTCAGTAATCAAGCTGCCCGTATATTGCACGAACCGGATCAATGACCCCCATCTGGCGGAAAAGATTCTGGCGGACGGTCAGGCGGACATGATCGGCATGGTGCGGGCGCTGATCTGCGATCCGGAGCTGCCGAACAAGGCCATGGAAGGCCGACTGGAGGATATCCGCAACTGCATTGCCTGCAATCAGGGATGTATCGGTCGGATGGGACTGGGATACCGGCTGGGGTGTCTGCACAACCCTGCGGTAGGAGAAGAAAAAGAACTTGGCATCGGTACCCTGAGGCCCGCCGCAACGCCAAAGAAAGTGGTGGTGGTGGGCGGTGGCCCGGCCGGCCTGGAAGTAGCCAGGGTGGCCACGCTGCGCAGGCACGCCGTAACCCTGTTCGAGCAGAAGGCGGATGTGGGAGGACAAAACATCATTGCCGGAAAAGCGGCCGGCCGTCAGGAAATCACCGGCGTCACCCGGTGGCTGGTAAGCCAGTTGAACAAACTGGAGATAGACATGCGTCTGGGGATCACCGCCGATGAGACCGCCGTATTGAACGAACAGCCGGATGTGGTGGTGATCGCCACCGGCTCGACGCCTAAACCCAGACCCTTTGCCGGAGAATACGAAGCGCCGCAGGTGGTCAATACGGTTCAGATTCTGACCGGAGAATATGAGGCCGGCGCGAAAGTTCTGTTGATTGATCTGGACGGCCACCATCAGGCCACGGGCACTGCGGAGCTGCTGGCGGATCAGGGCAAACAGGTGCATATGCTCATGGCGTCGCTGTTTGTGGGCTCGGCCCTGGGGCCGTTGCAGGATCTCTATCTGACCCGTCAGCGGCTGGCCCGCAAAGGCGTCACGTTTACTCCGGATATCGCTGTAATGGAGATTCAGGGCACCCTGGTCAAAGGACTGAATGTCTATTCCAATGCACTGATAGACTTTGATGGGTATGACACGGTGGTGCTGGCCGCAGGCAATGTGGCCAGCGACGCCCTGTACTTTGCTCTCAAGGACAAGGTCAAGGAAATTTATCGTGTGGGAGACTGTGTTTCTCCCCGTAAAACGGATATGGCCATTATCGAAGGGCATCGCATCGGCCGCATGATTTAGGAGATGTTATGAGGGATATCTGGATACTGGTTCAACTGCGGCAGGGAACGATCGAAGAATTCGCCGGCGGTCTGATCGCCGAGGCCTGCCGCCTGGCGGAGTCTGAAGGGCGGGTGACGGCCGTCGTGATGGGGCCGACGTCGGAAACGGATTTAGCCGGATTGGGGGCCTATGGAGTCGCACGGGTGCTGCATGTCCAGTCTCCCCAGATGATCCGGTATCAGGGGGAACTGTTTGCCCGCAGCCTGGGGAATCTGCTTCGGGAGCATTCGCCGACCTGTCTGCTGATGGTACAGACAGCGATCACTGACGATCTGGCACCGCGTCTGGCAGCACTTCTGGAAACCGGACTGGTCAGACGCGCTCTGGATTTTACAATCACCGACGACCATCATGCCGCAGCCATGCGGCCAGTGACCAACGGGTATCTGTTCGAAGAGGTGCTTCTGCCCATGATTCCCCTGCCCATCGTGACCTTCAGCCCATCCGTTCTGTTTGATGTTCAGCCGGATCGAACGGATCAGGCGGCGGTAATCCGGATCACACCGGAGGATGTCTCGGCAGCGATCCGGACTTCTGTTCTGGATGTGATCGAAGCAGCCCCGGAAGATCTCGATCTGGAGGAAGCGGATATTATTGTCGCCGGAGGCCGTGGGGTGGGAAAGGATGCCGCATTTTCCATCGTTCATGACCTGGCATTGGCCATCGGCGGATCGGTGGGAGGCACCCGGCCGATCATTGACTGGGGCACCCTGCCCTATCCCCGTCAGATCGGTCAGACCGGCAAATATGTGGCGCCCCGGCTCATCATCAACTGCGGGATTTCCGGGGCCAACGAATATACAGGTGACGTCCCCATATCATTGACATAGCGCTGGGTAGGCCAGCAGTTCAATAAACGTCCATTGATGATCCGCCACACTTGCTGCCATAGCCGGGGTCTTGGGCCGGAAGATTCGATCTT
>LKPX01000181.1 GCA_001443525.1 Desulfobacteraceae bacterium RAAP-1
GCTGTGCCGCGATTCGACGTACTGAATGTACAGTCTCATCGCTGCTCGCTTGCTTTCGCGGTCTCAGTCCGAATGCTTGCTGGAATATCATTTTGAAAGCAAAATGGAATTATCATATGCGGTTCGGGGATAGAAACAGATTGAAAGTCTGCGATGAAAAATGAGAACTTTTTATGAAGTCTCTGTGCATGCTTAATACTTGTACGCAAACTATATGATTCAAATAAGATATCTTCACCCTTCTGCTGAGCGATGCTTTTGGGTCAGTTTTCTGAGGAGCAGTCGCAAAATCAGTTGTTCTTCTGAAGTCAGCGGCGCCAGAAAATCCTGATTGGCGGTTTCTGCTATGGAGATCAGGCTGTCCGTCAAATCTCTTCCCTGTCTGGTCAGGCAGACGTTCAGCGCCCTGCGATCTTCAGGATGATCCTTTCTTTCCACAAAACCCGCTTTTTCGAGCCGGTCTATGATGCCCGTGAGCGTGGCGCTGTCGAGCATAACTCTTTCCCCAAGTTCCCGCGACGTCACCTGATCATTTTCGTGGAGAAATCCTAACACCATGCCCTGGGAAGATGTAACATGGACGCCGGTCAAACGGCTTGTCCAGAATCTGGCTGCGGCCTGACTGGCTTTGGCAAGTTGAAAAAAAATACATTCTTCCGCTTTCATTCGAATCCTTCACATGTTAATATAATTACCTCGCATACAATCATTTAAATTGGGGGTTGTCAATAAAAATTGATGGTCTCGTAAAAAGTCGATTTTTAGACGGCTTCGTAAAAAGTTCGCAGGCAAAGCGCGCAGCATGCGGACTTTTTACGAAGCCGTCAACTGTTGATTCATCATACTGGCTGGAATACTTTGTCGGCAGCTATGAGCAACTCAATCCTCCAGTTTGATATCGAAATTCATATGAAGCCGGAGCGTTCCTGGATAGAACAGCATATTTCAGAGGCAATGCACATCATGAAGAAAATACTATTTGTTACACTATTTTTATATGTTGCAGTTTTATCACCAATTCTTGTCCACGCAAATGACATGCCGGTTTTAAATGAAGTTCATCAGAAAATTAATGAGGAATTCAAGCGGATAGATGCCGCCATGAAGGACACAGCCCGGAAACTCGGAGCATCGGGCTTGACAGGAGACAGCGCCCGCTCATCATTGGCAGAATTGTATGGGAAATTCACCTTTGCCGTTGATTGTACCGCCGTTGACCCAAAAGGGACGATGCTCACTCTGGAACCTTCGTTCTACAAACATCTTGAAGGGACAGATATCAGTGTACAGGAACATATCAAAAGAGTAATTAAAAAAAACAAACCGGTTATGAGTTCTGTTTTCAAGGCAGTTGAGGGCTTTGAAGCCATTGATGTTGAATATCCTGTTTTTAATCCCCAGGGAGAATATATAGGTTCTGTCAGTTTGTTTTTCAAGCCTGAAACACTTTTTGCTCAGAGACTGCCGTCATTGATAAAGAATTTTCCGGTGGACATATGGGCGATGGAGAAGGGAGGAAAAATTATCTATGATAGCGATATTTCTGAAATTGGCCTGAACCTCTTCACATCCCCGATTTTTCAGCCTTATCCCCAGTTGCAAAAGATTGGGCACCGCATTGCAGCAAAAAAAGAGGGTACCGGCAGCTATCAATACAAAGTCCATGGTGAGAATGCGGTGGTCATAAAGAGGGCCTGCTGGAAAAGTGTCGACCTTTACGGGACCCAGTGGCGTATTGTCGGAGTTCATGTCGAGAAAGATAAATCCGGAAGTAAAATAAAACAGAACTCTTCTTCGACAAGCCCGGAAGAAGCGCTTGGTGTCTTTGTCGCTGAAGGTAAACTGGTCAAAACCATATCGCAGGGCGATAAAAATGAAGTAATACAGCTCTTCAAAAAATTTTATAAAAACACACCGGGGATATACGCCATCGAGTGGATCGATGAAAAGGGCATCAACCGTTTCGGTTACCCGGCCGGAAACAGTCTAATCGATTACGATTTTCATCAGAAACGAAAAGCAGGAGATCAGGAAATTCTAAATATTCTAATGAGTTCCAAAAATGCGCGTATGGAATTGCCTCTGGCGGAAGGTGGAACCGGTATCTTCAACTTTGCGCCGGTGCTGGATGGCAATCACTACCTTGGAATGATCTATATCATCAGATTGAAGTGACAGGTTTTATCGAAACCAGTTCCGTATTCGGGCTAAAGCCTTATTCCAGTTCGCATTCAAACTGATACCTTTGTCAGCTTCGCTGTGCCGCGATTCGACGTACTGAATGTACAGTCTCATCGCTGCTCGCTTGCTTTCGCGGTCTCAGTCCGAATGC
>LKPX01000182.1 GCA_001443525.1 Desulfobacteraceae bacterium RAAP-1
TTTCCGGTTGGCATATTCCATATCCGTCAGGCTTTGCTGCTTGCTCATTACTTTCACCACTTCGTCGTTTTCTCTATTATACCAACTTGTTACGGATTTGTGGGATTAAATCATCGCTTACCTAAGCCTCCGGAAAAAATGGGAATGTTCTTTTCCGGAGGCTTTTCAACCGAATATTCCAAGTCATGTCCCTATAAAATCTGCCATTTCGAAGACACAGAATCTGCAGGAAAATAGGATACAAAACGGTTACATTAAAAAACAAAATGCAAGAGAAATATATAACCTATGCCACAAAAGGCTTGTTTGTTTCTTAACAAATAGATTCATGCACTTTTCCTGTTTTTTGCAATCTCACGGTAGAATTTATGCGAACTTAATGGACATTATGGGGGGCGACATGCTATAATGGGTTGTATTTTGAAGGGAATCATGAAATGAAAGGAGACGGACGTTTTAAAGCAAATCCTGCGGAACGTATGCTATTCCTTCATATTATTAACACATCAAATTGCTGGTAAATAGTTACATGAATGGCATATATCTCTTTCCGAGGGGTTCGTAATGAAATACCAACGCATAAGCAGATGCTGAGAGTTCAGTGGTGCCGACGGCGCATGGGATAAATAAGGCTGTGGGTCCGATCCGAAGAGATCGGGGGCGAAGCTTTGCCCCGGGAAAGCGGTTGCTGAAAAGTAACGCCCGTCTGCAGACTTTATCCATGCGCGTGTCGGCTTTTTCTTTGTCTGTGCCAACGAAAAGCAAATGATCATAACGGACCATCAAAAAGGCCCTGTCCTATTCCGTCTGCCCTGATTCTCAGGACAGATACTGAATACAGCAGAACATGAAGGATAAAGGAGTCAACATGGCGTCTGAACGTTTATTAAACGTACCCCAAAAATCGTATGAATACGGGTGCGTATTCTGCCAGAGCGGAAAGGAAAGCATCATCGCCAATTGCATCCGAACCCGCTGCAGTCAGATCACTGCGACCGCTGTGTATCAAACAAAACGGAGAACATTGCGGGGGATTACGACGCTACACAATGAGGTGATTCTACGGGGGTATGTCCTCTTGCAGGTGCCGGAAGGGTTTTCAGTGCTGGAAACCTTGCCCAGAGAAGAGATTATTTCCGTTCTGACCTACACCGATGGAGACTGGCGACTTTATGGCGATGATGAAGCCTACGCAAAATGGATTTTCCAGAATCAGGGGTTGATTGGTCTGTCCAGAGCCTACCGGGTTGGGGACAGAATCCAGATTGCCGACGGACCGCTGAAGGATCTGGAAGGGCATATTACAAGGATTGACAGGCGAAATAAGAGCGGCCAGGTAAGCATCACTTTTGGCGGTAAAACGATCAAAATCTGGCTTGGCTTCAACTATATAGAGGATCGGGAAACAAAAGGGAACGCGTTTGCGGCGGGAGAAACCCTGTAGACGCTTAAGACTGAGAGACACAGAAAACCGAAGAGGTTTCTTTTTTTTACCGTTTTTCAGATGACGAACAGTACGCCTGAGTTAGGCATTGATTCGGGAGGATGGGAATGAACACGACGGGATCAAAAGAGGTGGGAGCACAGAATGAGGGCCGTGCGACCAGCTCAGGTGCGGCAACCGGTTTGCAGTCGCAGGAGACGGAGATAGACCTGATTGAGCTTGTACAGCAGTTTGTCAGGCACATCAAGCTGATTCTCCTGCTGACGGTTCTCGGGGCGCTGCTCTCCGCTGCATACACATTCTGGATGGTAACGCCAATCTATGAATCTACAGCGAAGATGTATATCCTCAACTCCAGCGGGTCCATCGTAAACTTGTCGGATCTGCAGATCGGCTCTTATCTGGCCAACGATTATATGGAGTTCTTTAAAACACGGGAAGTACACCAGACCGTGGCAAGCAACCTGGGCCTTAAATATTCCGTAGCCCAGATGCAGGGTATGCTGACCGTTGAAAACCCAAAAGATACGCGGATGCTTTACATCACCGTGAAGTCGCCCGATCCCAAAGAGGCGGCCGCGATGGCCAACGAATATGCGTCCGTCGCTATCAAGTATATTGCCAGCACCATGGCGACCGAAGAACCCAACATGATGTCCACTGCAATTGAAGCAAAAACTCCCTCGTCCCCGAGCAAAACCAGAAATATCGCCATTGGGTTGATGCTTGGGTTGTTTCTCGCGCTGGGTTGGATTACGGTACGCTTCCTGCTGGACGACAAAGTGAAAACGGTCGATGATATCCGAAAGTACACGGCGCTGTCCGTGCTGGCGGTAATACCTGTATACCAGTCGGTCAATGTAAAAGACGGAA
>LKPX01000183.1 GCA_001443525.1 Desulfobacteraceae bacterium RAAP-1
TGAGACCGCGAAAGCAAGCGAGCAGCGATGAGACTGTACATTCAGTACGTCGAATCGCGGCACAGCGAAGCTGACAAAGGTATCAGTTTGAATGCGAACTGGAATTACATGGTATAAAATCCAGGGTGCTCACGACCACTTGACTGACAGCCAGTCCCTGTAGGAGTAGTGGTAGCCGTTCAATGTCGTCCAGTCTGGACCGCAGCAGCATATAAGCGATGTGGACAGCCGGCTGCTCTTTCCCCAGGTACTTCTTGATTTTGTTCAGCAGGCGAATCTGCCCCAATACATTTTCCATACGCGTTCCCCGGCGCAGTGCATCATTATTTTCATCGACACCTGCGAGGGAAAAAGCCAGAACATCCATCCCGGATTTCACCAACTGACTCACGATTTTTTCGTTCAGCAACATCCCGTTGGTCGTTGTTCCAACCTTGCAACCGGCATCCTTTGCAACTTGAATCATCTGCATCAGCTCGGGATTGAGAAACGGCTCGCCCCACCCTTGAAGAAAAATCATTTTGGTATTGCCGAAAGCCGACGACAGACGCTCAAATGTCGAAAACGACAAGTTTCGATTCAGCCAAATATCCCGATAAACGGTTCGAGGGCAATAAACGCAGGCCGCATTGCAATGTGAAGTAACCTCCACTTGAATCCAGCCTAACGGCGGCAGCAAAAAGGAATCAAACCATTTTCCGAGCAACAGTATCTCCTGTCGAGGTTTCGAAATTCACCGGCACCCCGCTTCTCAAGAGAAAAAAGGCAGGATGTCGGTTATGAATATTGTCTGCGGATTCTTTATTTTTTACTCTTTTCAGGCTGTTCCATTTTTTTTAGCTGTTCGGGGGTTAGTGGAGAACCATATCCAACATACTGTACCTTTGGAGGCACAGGATTGGAAATGGGTGTCCAGGTTCCATTTTGATAATTTTGATATACGCAATTGTATTGAACCCCATTCGCAACAGGAATTACGCCTTTCAGATTTTGTTCTTTCCCTTTATCATCAAGCCAAGTAAGATCAATGCTTCCTTTAAGAATTTTGCTCAGAATTTCCGTCGCATGGCACTCTTCGCATTTGCTTCCCTCTTTTTTCACCGAATGGCTGAACTGAGGAGCAAACATGAGAAAGGTTTTATTCCCCGGCGCAACGAAAGTCTGCATATTGGCAGAGGTTACCTTTCCCTGATAGTTCATGAGGAATTTCCAGCCGGAAACCGGAAGTGAAACCCGTTTCTTTTCTTTAAGCATGGTTTCAACGTGACAGCTATTGCAGCTCACAACCTGTCGAACATGACAGGCTTTGCAGTCCAGCTTGTTTCCATGAATGGTATGAGAGATGGTTTGGGGCGGTTTTTCATGACATTGCTCACATGTTACATCCATGGCTCCGGGTTGTTTCATGCTTTTATACGCAACGCCGTCACCATGAACTTCGCGTACTGTATGACAATCCATACAGGCCATTCCATTTGCGAAGTGAACATCAGGGGTATTCGATTCCTTATCTATTTTCATCATAACTGACTCCCGCCCATGACATTTAAGACACTTATCCTGATTTTTAGCTGCTTTCACAGAATATTTCATTTTACCATTCAATTCTGTTTTATGGCATGTGTCACATGAGGAAACATGACAATTAGCACATCCGAGCTCTGCATATGGAATTCCTGTAACTGCTTCAAGACCTCCATTGGCTTTGTCGTACCAATAAGGCATTCCCCTGGCTGATGCATGAAGTCCAGAGACAAAAAAGCAATCCTCTTTCTGAATCTCATCGGCAAAACAATAGCCTGTCGTCCACAAAACGGCGCAAATGCCACAAAAAAAACCGGTAAAATGTTGCAGTTTCTTTTTCATGCCTCCTCCCGTTTGGGTTTTAACGCGATTTCAGAAATCAACGGCGGGTACAGTACAACACGGATACCAAATTATATTTCGGTTACCGTAATGGCATCTTGTTCGCAAACCTCAATGCAACTTTCACAGCCAAGACACTCTTCTGCATTGACCGGTACTGATTTCTCATTTTGAATTTCATAAACATCTACAGGACAAATATCCACACATTCACCACAGCCTACACATTTTTCAGAATCCACTTCCGGTTTATAAGCCATACTATTACCTCTCTTTTTTTAACTGAAGTTTCCCAGTTTTTTTCCGGGCGGGCAGCCGGCTGGTGCCGTCCGATGCCCTGAGTTATTACTCGGCGCAAATTAAAAACGCTGTAAAAACAAGCGGTTAGTAA
>LKPX01000184.1 GCA_001443525.1 Desulfobacteraceae bacterium RAAP-1
CAGATTGTTGAACTGCTCAGCGAAGAGGGCGTTGAACTTTCTGTTCGCACTGTGGAACGAGTGCTTGCGGAAGAAGGGATTCCAAAGCTTCCTCGTCGTACCCGTCTCAAGATAGGTCTCACCATACGTGGGGCAGAAGTACCGGATCGATCCGAGACGATTGTTTCTACCGCTCTACTCAAAGAGCAGAAATTTGAATCTACCAGTGCAGGCATCTTCCTGTTTACACCCTTCATTGCCCAGCTTGATCTTATAGAAGTGGTTCGAAAAGCAGCTCTTCCGGGGACCAAGACGATTGAAGCATTCAACTACTTTTTGTCCTTTCTTGCGTTGAAGCTCCTGGGCAATGAGCGCTATGCGCATGTAGGTGAGTATGCTTTCGATCCCGGTCTAGGCCTTTTTGCCGGTCTCAATGTGCTTCCCAAATGCACAGCTTTTTCCACCTACGCCTACTCTCTTGACGAAGCTCACATTATGCGACTCCAGCAGGCCTTTGTTCAGCGAGCCTCTCGGATGGGTCTTTATGACGGGACCACCATCAACCTGGACTTTCATACCGTTCCCCACTACGGCGAACAGTCGGTGCTTGAAAAACACTGGGCAGGCGCCAGAGGAAGAGTCATGAAGGGAGCCCTCACCCTTTTTGCTCAAGATGCGCAGACAAAACTCTTACTCTATACTGCCGCAGATATCCAGCGGGAGGAAGCCGATGATCAGGTTCTTGCTTTCCTCTCGTTCTGGAAGCGAGTGCGACGTGGCGTCAAACCGACTCTCATCTTCGACTCAAAATTCACCACCTACGAGAATCTCTCCAAGATCAATCAGCAAGGATTGAAGTTCATCACTCTTCGCCGAAGGGGACACAAACTCATTCAAGATATTGAGGGAATCGGCCCGTGGAAACGTATCACCATCCCACATGACAAACGTAAATATCCAAACCCTCAGGTCCATGAATCCAATGTTGCCTTACGTGGCTACGAAGGAGAAGTACGTCAAATCATCGTCCGTGGCAACGGACATGAAAAACCGGCGTTTATCATCACCAACGACCATGAAACGCTACTGGAACTCATCGTTGGAAACTATGCCCGCCGCTGGAGGGTCGAAAACGGGATCTCAGAGGCGGTGAAGTTTTTCCATCTCAATTCGCTTTCCTCTCCCATCTTAATCAAAGTCCATTTCGATGTGGCCATGACAATGATCGCCGATACGCTTTACAACCGACTGGCTCAGAATCTTCGAGGCTTTGAGGCCTGTGACGCACCGAAACTCTATAGGGATTTTGTCAAGGGCAAGGGAGAGATAGAAACCAAGGATGGTCGCATCGTCGTCACGTACCCTCGACGGACACACAATCCCATTCTTCGCGCCGTACCATGGCAACGGTTGCCCCAAAATATACCATGGCTCAACGATGCACCCTTTAGCTTTCATTTCAGATGACAAGATCGAAAAATGTTATATTCAAATGACGGTTATACTTGTTGCGAAAATCGGTGTTTAAATCAGATCAGATCGAAAAAAGAATCAAAAGACGTCTTGGATGCTTTCGAGAGGACGTTCGGCGTCCGGGTTCCGGCTGATGCCGTGGCCATGACCGGAGCAATGGCGAAGATGACTTCCTTGCAGGCAGCTGGGAAATTGACAGAAATCAAAAGCCCCATTGCATACCTTCGAAAGATTCACGCAAGCATGCCAGTTCAGGAGCGTCAAGCGGTTTCTTGTGCTGTGAGTGTTCCAGCATCCCCCCGATCTTCAAATCTTCCACCGGCGGTTGACATGGAGAAAGTCAAGGCAATCATGTGACCTTGATGGCGAAAACCATCCCATACTTCAGGTTACGGCAAGGTTGCCGGAACCGATTGAAGCCTCCACCATACCGCACCGCCTGAAGTCCTGGAAGCCGTCAAATCTAATGAGTCCGGGGAATCATCGGGGAAACTCTGAACCATATCGGTGACAATGCTGAAATGGCTGGAAGCGAAAGGGGTAAGCGCGTCAACGGCTGGAAGTCTTATCCAGATTTCAGAAAAATTTGGAA
>LKPX01000185.1 GCA_001443525.1 Desulfobacteraceae bacterium RAAP-1
GGGGGGGTACCGGGAAAATGATTCAACATCGCCTCAGACTGTCTACGGCAAAAGCAAGTTGTGCGGGGAGGTGGAAGGGAGACGTTTAGCGGGAAGTAATTTTATAACCATTCGAGCGAGTGCTCTTTATGATGCCCATGCTACCTTTCCTCGCTTTATTCAGGAAAAGCTGTCACAGGGACAACCAATTGATGGCTTCTCAGACGTCATATATTCACCGACATATTACCGCGATTTTTTAGCCATGCTCGATTGTTTGATAAGTGAACCGCAATTGACTGGACCGGTCTATCATATCTGTGGGGAGGCGACTACCCGATACAGCTTTGCACGCACGTATGCCGAGGTATTTGGATTCGATGTGGAATTGGTGAGAGAATCAAGTGCAGCCAACGCGGGCAACTTTCTGTTCCCCGATCTGTCGTTAAACTGTAACTGGTCAATAGAAAAGCTTATAATAAGAACCACCGGTATACGTGATGCCCTAACTGAGCTGCAAAAGGAGAATCGATGAAACTGTTTGAACCATACAAAAGATTTGAGGACAGCAGGGGCAGTTTTCTCGGTATTGTAAATTCAGGCCAATGGGAAGAGATCAATTTCGTTGAAACTTCGGCCAATCAGGTGCGTGGCGGCCATTATCATAAGGAGACACGGGAGCTTTTTTTTATCGTTGATGGGAATATTGAAATAACTATAACGGAACTCGGAGGAGGGAGTATAAGCAATGTCACAGTTGGTCCTGGCTCAATCATTGTTATTGAACCATTCGAAATCCATTCCTTTGCATGCAAAACAGCGTGTAAATGGATTAATGTACTGTCCAAACGGATCGATGACCAGTTCCATGACATCCATGTCCCGGTACCATACCAGTAGGCTTTTATCTTTTTGGACTTTGGACAAACTTATCCCGTAAGCTCCGGATAGACGCTTTAAAATGGCCATTTTAAACATAGTTTTCTGAGACAATGATCCATTTTTATGGGGATCGTTCCTCGTTTTCACTCCGTTGAGCCTTCTTTCTGATCACCGGCAAGTGATTCCGTTTACCGGGAGACTGACCTTTCAGTCTGCACCATGTGGGATGCCCTCTTTTCCTGGAAAATTCGCTTTGTGAGCTGAAAAGTCCCTCGTAAACCGTTGCTCGGCTCCTGTATCGGTTGCCTTCTTGTCCGTGGGAACTCTGCGTTAACAGAGGCAGAACCCATGGCGGCGAGTTCTTTTCATTTTTTTCCAGAAGTCCCGCGACTACCGAAAATGAGTGACCAACCATTACAGGCCTATTGCCGGGAGCCGGATTGGGATGATAATGGATTCCTCGATCCCCAAGTGTATTCGCATAAGGACGGGGACATTCTGTAGTGTCAATTGCCAAAAGAAAAAAGTTGCGCGTGACAGGTTCAGGGTAGTATTCAGATACGATGCGCATCCGGTCTCGCTGATGTTCTGTACGTTCCTCTTGTGCCGTGCCCGGACTCA
The DNA here is from genome assembly GCA_001443525.1 of Desulfobacteraceae bacterium RAAP-1. Taxonomy (GTDB): domain Bacteria; phylum Desulfobacterota; class Desulfobacteria; order Desulfobacterales; family Desulfatirhabdiaceae; genus RAAP-1. The sequence goes on from LKPX01000185.1 coordinate 1,483, forward strand.
CAGGAACAAGGAAATTGTCCACAGCATCATGAAGACTGCCATATTGGCGATGGAATACAGGGTTGGTACTCAACTCAACCGGTGATTTGGCCGATGTATTGGTTGCAATGGCATCAATCAAATCCATAGTGGCGTCTGATCTATATGGAAAAGAACCGTAGATGTTCGATCGAAAGTCTATCAATGGCTTAGTAGTCTTTTCTTTGATAGCCTCCTTGTCAATTCGGCAATTTTTGATTAAAAACCGTATCTGGCAAGAATGTAATCATGATCGGAGCCAAATCCAATCTTAGAGCGTTTCCATGAAGATTCAGTGTAAGTTTGTCCAAAGTCCAAGTTATATTATAGCGCATACCGGATCACTTGATGCTATTGTTGACAGATAACTTAACTAACCACTTGGTTTTCAAGTATAACATTGGGTATCATGGTTTACGGTATGCGCTATA
>LKPX01000186.1 GCA_001443525.1 Desulfobacteraceae bacterium RAAP-1
TGTCATATAGTGAAATATCTTTATGCCCTTCAATAAATTATATGTATCTGTCCGGTTCTTACCCGCTTGTGATTGCGTTTTGTACCATAGCTATTTTTACAATGGTATGCAATGACCGGGGGATGTGTGGTGCGTTACCTTATTCCAGCACTTCCGGTACTGTCAGTGATTGCAGCACGGGGGTGGGGTTGGTTATTGGGAACGGTGCGCGATGATTTGTTTTGTGACAGTCTGATTTTTGCTGGCATGAACGCAAGATTGCAGCTTTTTCTCAATGACGAGTGGAAGCGCCGTTTGGTAGTGTATAATTGATTGTGTAAAATTTAGAAGGTGTTGAAAAAAAGGCGCTTTTCCTTAAAAATGGGTTTGACCAAGAACCTATTTAAGAAAGGAAAAGCGCCATGAAACTGGAAGTCAGCGTACCCGAAGTTGTAGAGCTTTTCAAGGAAATTAAAGAACAGCCCGAACAGATTTTTGAGATGACCAGATCCGATATCAGAGACACCATTGGCACATATCTTTCCGAACTGATGAATGTCGAACTTACCCACTTTTTGGGTAGAAAACATTATGAACGTCGACAAGGGGAAACAAATCATCGAAATGGCTCCTATGATCGCAACTTTACGTTAAAAGGTATTGGCGAGGTTGATCTGAAGATTCCCAGAGACCGGAAGGGTGAATTTAAAACCCATGTCATTCCAGGCGGGAAACGATACGAACATGCCCTTCGCCAGGATTTATGTCTGATGTTTTTGACGGGAATCAGCACCCGAAGTCTTTCGATGATTTCAAAGAAACTGGTGGGTCGCAAAATATCCGCCGGCGAAATCAGCAATGTGAATAAAGAGTTGATTGAGGCTGCGGAGAGATGGCGAATCCGGGACTTATCACAAGAGCCAATGAAGTATTTATTTTTAGACGGCGTTTGCTTTGATATGCGTATCGGGAAAAGCATTGAGACCATTCCTGTTTTGGTGTCCATTGGTGTTAAAGACACAGGACACAAACTGGTTTTGGGGCTGCAGGCCGGGGATAAAGAATCGGCATCCAATTGGAGGGAATTTTTTAAGGATTTAAAAAACAGAGGGCTCGATTTTAAGCAGGTAACCTTGGGCATTATAGATGGTCTGCCGGGTCTGGAACGGGTATTTAAGGAAGAATTCACCAATGCCAAAACCCAGCGGTGCCAGGTACATGTCGCCAGAAATGTTTTAGCCAAGATTCCCCAAAAGCTTAAAAAAGAAGTAGCAGACGATATTCGGTCCATCTTTTACGTTTCCACCCTGAAAAAGGCCAAAGGGTTTTTTGAACAGTTCAAAGAGAAATGGGAAAAAGATCTCCCCTCTGCTGTGAAGTGCCTGGATAGTTCCATAGATGCCTGTTTGACTTTTTTAACTTCCCTGAGGAAGAATGGATTTCTTTAAGGACCACCAACATTATTGAACGGCTCAATAAGGAATTTAAACGCAGAACAAAGCCCATGGAGATCGTAGCCGGAGAACAACCCTGTTACACCCTTCTGGGTTTTATCTGCATAAAAATGGAACTTCACTGGAAATCAAACCCCATTGGAAAAGTGCGTAACAACCTGCCATTCTTTAAAGAATTGACGTTCGATAATTTTACACAATTTAATTGACAGTACCAAACAACTTGATTATTTCTTTTTGACTTGCTAATACCTGACAAAACGACATCAATCGAAATACGAGAAGCGCTTTCAGGTACATCGATAGATTACTACCGCGACCGTCTGTTAACATAAAAGGAAACAATGAGCAATACGTTGGAAATTTCAATTGTAATACCCTG
>LKPX01000187.1 GCA_001443525.1 Desulfobacteraceae bacterium RAAP-1
CACAAATCAGAATTGGATTCGCTGCTTTCCCTAAAATTCCAGCTTTTTAAAAAACCGCAATTTGATGCAACTTGAAGTATAGTTTCTGGGTGAAAAACGACGAAAACTCATAGAGGCTTCATGGGCAGGGGTTTTTCGCAATGAAATACTCCCAATCCTGCCGATTGCAGATTTGTTTCCGTTTTTCTCCATTGCTTTTGATGCCTTCGTAAAAAGTCGATTTTCAGACGGCTTCGTAAAATGTTCGCGGGCAAGGCGCGCAAATCCGTAAGGAATGAAGCGTACTTGTGGTACGCTGCAATGACAAAGGATGCGGCGCTGGCGCAGCATGCGGACTTTTTACGAAGTCGTCAAAATTTCCTCAGATAGAGCTGGTCGATATTTTACTTTATAATCGTGATCCTTTATCAAACACGCAACTCTCTCATCATATCTGCAGGACTTTGTCCAAAGTAGCGCTTGAATTCGCGACTGAACTGAGAGGAGCTTTCATATCCCACCTTGTCGGCAGCGATGTAGGCTTTCATGCTTTCCTGCACCATCAAATCCTTTGCCTTGGTCAGCCTGACTTTTTTCAGATACTGCATTGGAGAATCCGATGTAATCTCTTTAAACGCCCTATGAAACGCAGAAGCACTCATGCGGGCTGTATTGGCCAATTTTTCCACATCGAGTTTCTCTGCATAGTTTCTTTGCATAACTTTTAATACACGGGCCACCTGGGAAAAAGCGCCGCTATACATTGCCAGTGAATAGAGCACCGGCGCCTGCGTTCCGCAAAGTGCCCGATACAGAATTTCCCGTACCAGGCCGGAGCCCAGAATTTGTGATTCCGTCTCTGACTGCAGACTCTTGATCAGTCTGTTCGTTGCATCCGCCATATCCTCAGCCATGACGGCCGGGCCAATCCCTCGCGGCAAGCCATTTTCGCCGGCATTGCCGACCTCTGTCTGAATCCCCAACCGGCCGAGCAGGTCATGTAACTGGGCCATATCGACATCGATGTAGAGGCCGAGCAAGGGTTCCTCCGGGTTTGCAAAGGTTTCGCATTCGAACGGCATGGTTACCGAGGTCACCAGATAATTATTGGCGTCATATTGAAACATCTGGCCACCCAAATAGCCAATCTTGTGGCCCTGGGCAATGATGCAAATACCTGGTTCATATACAATCGGTTTTCGGGGGATATGGTGTGTTGATTTAAAAAACCGCACCCCTTTGAGTCGCGATTCAATGGATCCGCCATCGGTCAACGGAAAACTTTCAAGTAGTTCAACCATTTGTGACATGTACAGCCCTCCTTTTTGGCAATTCAGCTTTGGCGGCTTCGTAAAATGTTCGCAGGCAAGGCGCGCAAATCCACAAGGAATGAAGCGTACTTGTGGTACGCTTCAATGACGAAGGATGCGGACTTTTTACGAAGCCGTCAGCTTTAGACAATAATCATAAAGATAAAACGATCAAAAATAAATGCAAAAGCAGAAATAGGCAAAATTTATAGAGGATCAGATATTCACGCTCAACCCGCCAGGCATTATTATGCTTTTAAAACAATCTTGACGACTTCGTAAAAAGTCCGGATGCTGCGCCAGCGCCGCATCCTTCGTCGTTGCGGCGTACCCAAAAGTACGCCTCACTCCTTGCGGATTTGCGCGCCTTGCCTGCGAACTTTTTACAAAGCCGTCCCAAAATCGACTTTTTACGAGGGCATCA
>LKPX01000003.1 GCA_001443525.1 Desulfobacteraceae bacterium RAAP-1
ATTCGGACTGAGACCGCGAAAGCAAGCGAGCAGCGATGAGACTGTACATTCAGTACGTCGAATCGCGGCACAGCGAAGCTGACAAAGGTATCAGTTTGAATGCGAACTGGAATAACACAAACCTTTTCACAGCAGGAGGTGCACGATGAAAGATATCAGCGAATTGAAGTTTCCAGACAATATCCGTTATACCAAAGATCATGAATGGGCATTGGCGCAGGCAAACAGTATCCGCGCCGGTATCAGCGATTACGCACAGGATCAACTGGGAGATGTCGTCTATGTGGAACTGCCCAAAACCGGCGACAGCTTCCAGGCTGGTGAAGTCTTTGGAACTGTGGAATCCGTCAAGGCGGTATCCGAACTTTTCATGCCGGTCAGTGGAAAAATCACAGGCGTCAACACATCTCTTACCGACAATCCGGATATGGTCAATGCCGATCCGTACGGCTCCGGATGGATGATTGATATTCAACCGGATGCTGCCCAGCTCCCCGAAACGCTCATGACCCAGGAGGCATACCTGAACATGCTGAAAGGATGACACTATGCGGTTTTTACCCCATACCCCGGAACAGATTCAACAAATGCTGGATGTCATTGGCGCAGAAAGCATCGAATCGCTTTTTGCCGGTATTCCTGACAGTTGCCGAAGACTGAAAATGATGGCCCTGCCGGAAGCCATGAGCGAATGGGCGCTGAACCGGCATATGGACAAGCTGTCCGACCACATCGCCGTTTCACCCGAATACAAGGTGTTTTTAGGCGCAGGCCGTTATAACCATTTTATTCCAGCGACCGTAACATCTCTTTCAAGCCGCTCTGAATTCTTAACGGCATATACTCCCTATCAGCCTGAAATCAGTCAGGGAACGCTTCAGGCGATCTATGAATATCAGACCCTTGCGGCATGGCTTATGGGGGTGGATGTGGCCACCGCGTCCCATTACGATGGCGCAACGGCTCTGGCTGAAGCCCTGCTCATGGCGGTTCGCAAAACCGGCTCCAGGCAGGTCGCCGTATCATCTCTGGTGAATCCATTGTATCGCCGGGTGGTGAAAACCTATCTGGAGCCTGCTGAGATCAACATTCTGGAGTTGCCGCGGCTTCAAAACGGTCAGACAGACATTTCTCCTCTCGAAGGCATCCAGGGGATAGCGGCGGTAGCGCTCCAGTCTCCTAATTTTTTCGGTTGCATTGAGAATATCGGTGTTGCGGCTCAGAAAACGCACGAAGCAGGCGGTCTTTTTGTGGCAGGATTTACTGAAGCCATGGCTTACGGGCTTCTGAAAAATCCGGGAAGTCTGGGTGCGGATATTGTATGCGGCGAAGGTCAGAGCTTAGGCATATCTGTGGCATTTGGTGGACCGGGTCTCGGAATGCTGGGCTGCACCCGCGAGCTCATGCGGAACCTTCCAGGCCGTCTGGTAGGAAAAACAAAGGATTCAACGGGAAAAAACGGTTTTGTGCTCACCCTTGCCACCCGCGAGCAACATATCCGCCGGGAGAAGGCCACCTCGAACATCTGCTCCAACAACAGCCACTGCGCACTGACCGCCGCCGTCTATATGGCGTCTCTGGGGAAAACCGGATTTCGCGATCTGGCGCAGTTGAACCATGACAAGGCCGCATGGCTCTGTGAGAAGCTGACGGCGTCCGGATATCCTCCGGCGTTTGGCGCGCCATTTTTCAATGAGTTTGTCGTGAAGTTCCCCCCAGAATTTGAAATCCGGTATGCAGCGCTTCTCAATAAAAAAATCGTGGCAGGGTTGCCGCTGGACAAATATTATCCTGAACTTTCCGATCATTACCTGCTGTGTGCAACTGAAACTGTATCAATGGAAGACATGAATGCCCTGATCCGGGAGGTAACCTCATGAATGAATCACTGGGCGCAACGGGTCTGATCCTGAACGAAAAACTCTTATGGGAAAAAGGACGGAAAGGCCGCAGCGGTTTTTCTCAGCCGCAGCGGGATGTGCCCGTCTCCCCGTTACCTGTAGAACTGCTGGGAAATGGCCCCGATTTTCCGGAGCTCAGCGAAGTGGATGTGGTGCGGCATTATACCCGGCTGTCCACCTGGAATTTCGGGGTGGATACCGGCATGTATCCGCTGGGATCCTGCACCATGAAATACAATCCTAAAACCAATGAACGCCAGGCCGCGCTCCGGGGGCTGGCGTCAGGGCATCCGCTGCTGCCGGAATCTCTGTGCCAGGGTGCACTGGAACTGATGGTGGAACTGGAGCGCTTTCTGGCGGAAATTACCGGCATGGATGCTGTTTCGCTTCAGCCGGCAGCCGGCGCTCACGGGGAACTCACCGGAATGCTGGTTATCCATGCGCATTTCAAAAAAAATGGTGATTCCCGTTCCAAAATCATCATCCCCGATACTGCTCACGGCACCAATCCGGCCAGCGCCGCACTTTGCGGATACCGTCCAGTTCCGGCGGCATCAGGGCCGGACGGCATTCTGGAACCCGCATCCATCGCCGCGCTCATGGATGCACAGACAGCCGGAATCATGATAACCAACCCCAATACCCTGGGTCTGTTTGAAACCCATATCCGGGAAATCGCCGATGTCATACATGCCAAAGGCGGCCTGGTGTATGCCGATGGCGCAAATATGAACGCCGTGATGGGCATTGCCGACATGGGGCGCATCGGCGTGGATGTGCTGCACCTGAATCTTCACAAGACTTTCTCGACACCTCATGGCGGCGGCGGCCCCGGCGCGGGCCCGGTGTGCGTCACCCGAAAGCTGGCGCCGTTTCTTCCGGTTCCCCGCATCATAACACGAGAGGACGGACGATACACCCTGTCTGAAGATTTTCCGGATACCATCGGTAAACTTCTGGCGTTTCACGGACATTTCGGTGTATTGGTAAGGGCTTTCAGCTATATTCTCTCGATGGGAGCAGAAGGGCTGACCACCGCCAGCCAACTGGCGGTACTAAACGCCAATTATCTCAAGGAAAAGCTGAAGACGACATTTCATCTGGCCTATGATCGGCCCTGCATGCATGAATGCGTGTTTTCAGATCAGAAACAGCAGTCAGCCGGAATTTCAACGCTCGATATCGCCAAACGTCTGATGGATTATGGCTATCATCCGCCGACGATCTATTTTCCACTCGTAGTGCATGGGGCGCTCATGATCGAGCCGACGGAAACAGAATCCATGGAAGACCTGGATCAGTTTGTGGACGCCCTCAAACAGATTGCTTCAGAGCCTGCGGATGTTCTGAAAACGGCCCCAATCCGCACGAAGGTCCGCCGGATGGATGAAACCGCAGCCGCCAGAAAGCCGTGCTTAACAGGATGACAATGCCAGGGTGGTATGGATTCCATCTTGGCATGATGCCATATCCGGAAGCGCTGACCTTACAGCGCCGTCTCGTGGAAGCAATGGGGCATACGGACGCTGCGACGGACGTGTTAAATGTGATGAAAAGCACGAACCGCCGTGTATTTTTATCGCCCCCGCTGCTTGAATGCACCGGGGCATTACTGATGCTGGAACATCTGCCCGTATTTACTCTAGGGAATCGGGGCGGGCTGGAAAATCTGCGGGTATCCCGCTCGTTTCTCGAAAACGCCGGGATATCCATTATCCAGACGGAACGGGGCGGTAACATTACATATCACGGCCCCGGCCAATTGGTTTTGTATCCGATCATCGATTTGAAATCCGTACACATGTCCGTAACGGACTATGTCGAAGCTCTCGAAACCGTCATGATCTTAACCGCTGCCGAGTGGAGCATCACCGCCGGACGAAATCCGGCAGGACGCGGAGTCTGGGTAGGAAACGCCAAACTGGGAAGCATCGGCATCCGTGTTCGCAGAACCGTAGCATTTCACGGGATGGCGCTGAACGTATCCGTGTCCCTGGCGCCCTTCGACTGGATCAACCCCTGCGGCCTTTCAGGCATTCGGATGACATCCATGGCTCAGGAAACCGGACAGGACATTTCTATGTCAACGGTCTGCGCCTCAGTTCACAGACATGTGGAGACAACTTTTGGGATTCCTGTTGTGATGCTTTAATATAATCCGTTCTCCCCCATCAGCACTATTCGACGAAAACTTTCTGGCCTGGGAAAATTTTAGTTCCCGGCGATAGATTGTTGATGCTCAGAAAGCGGTCTATGGGCATGTTATGGCTGGATGCAATCGAAAAAGCGCTGTCATTTTTTTTTACCAGATATTTCTTGAGATGCGCCTGTTTTTTTTCGACCTTTACTTTAGCGGCGCCATCGGGTTTTACTCTGGTCACTTCAGCAGATGCAGCGGGAATTTTCAAATTCTCACCCAATGTGATGGTGGCAGACGATAATCTATTGGCCTTCTGAATTTCTTTGGGAGTAACGCCGTACTGTCGGGCGATGCTGTACAATGAATCTCCTGCCTTGACCGTGTGGGTGGCCGTATGAACCACGGCTGTTTTTTTATGGTTCGTTGTCTCATGACCGGCGGCTTTGGCCAAGACCAGATGCTCTTTGCTACGATTGGACTTTCCGGTGGTTTCTTTAGCAGCAGCTACAACGGTTTGAGAAGCGCTCTGCGGAATCACCAATACCTTGCCTGGAACGATTCTGGCGGCCTTTTTCATGTTGTTGGCCTGCATGATGCTTTTCACGCTGGTATGATAATGTTTGGCTAATCCCCCCAAGCTTTCTCCACGTTTTACCTTGTGGTGAATCACATGGTGTTGTTCCTGCGGCGGGGCGCTCTCTGTTGCGACTGCTTCTTCAGGGGAAATCGATGCGACGGATGTAACAGACGCTGCAGGAATGTCGTTTAATCGGGCCGTCAAAAGCTGTGATGTTCCGGGGGGGATCTTGATTGAATAATTGTTTCCAGGTGTAATGCCGTACCGCAATTCCGGGTTTAACCGTTTGAGAGTCTGCTCGAGAATGCCGGTGGCATCTGCAATATTTTTCAACTGAAGCTGTCGGGGAACCGGAAGCGTCTCAAATTCCAGTGGCGATTCAGGGACAATACCATCTAAACCATATTTTTTAAGGTTGGACACAATTTGAAGGGTTGCCATAAACCTGGGAACATAACGTGCGGTCTCATGCGGTAACTGCGCATATAAATCCCAGAAATTATCCAGATAATTGATACGCTGTTCGCTGATGACCCGCAGCACCCGGCCTTCACCGCAGTTATATGCGGCCAGAACCGTTTCCCAATCGCCGAACATATGGTGCAGTTCTTTTAAATAGGCAATGGCAGCTTTCGTGGATTTGTAGGGATCCATACGTTCGTCCACAAATTTGTCGCGCGAAAGACCGAACCGATAACCGGTGGAAGTAATAAACTGCCACAACCCCAATGCACGCGCCGGTGAAAACGCCCTGACATTATATCCGCTTTCAATCAGCGGCAGCCATGCCAGCTCTATGGGCAGCCCTTCCTGAACCAGTTGCGATTCGATATACTTCCGATAAAGGCCCGATCTCCGATATGCATTGATAAAGAAGTCTTTTTCGCACCCGGTGGTCAACGACTCAATTTCCGCCTGAACATAGGCATTCATGACTCTGGGAATAGCATTGTAACTGCCTTTGGACATGACATTCCGCGAACCATAGATATCCTGTATTCTCCGTGTAATCAGCAGACGCAGGTCCGCCTTCTGCTGGATAAGATTGGGACGATTGTAGGTATCTACCTTGATAATCTCACCATACGCATGATCCAGAGAAGAGATTGCTTTCTCAAACTGCCCCTTGTACCAGTAATCTTGGGCCTGTTGGCAGAAATTGAGTGCAGCATCCAGATATTTCTGATTTTTCCCGCCGAAATTGATGCGATCTCCCTGATCGTCTCCGTTATCATTTCCTCCCGCACCCGGCGCTACATCATTAATGTCCGCATCTTCGGATACAGAATAGGAAAGTGTGGTGCGGTGTTCCGGATTGCATGCGGTTTTTTTGTCTGAGGTACTGGAATCGCCATTGTGCGCGGCAGATATCCCCTGAGTCTGATGAGCGCATCCACTCAACCCCAGCCCAGCGATAATCATAAACAGTGTTGTAATATACAGTATTTTTTTCAAATGTCGTTTTCCTCGTGCAATTGAGATAACTCCGCAACCTGTCATGATTTGCCGTAGTATTTTCAGGTACTTATGAAAATTTTACAGGAATACGGATATCCTGCCGGCCTGTTGTGGGCGAACCGCCCGAAATGTTGGAATATACTGTAGTTTCATGGCAAGGATTACAGTTACGGCAGTCTTCATATTTACGCCATGCCATTGTGTTTCGGAACATTGGCAGGCACGACTTTTACGAAGCTATCAATTTGGTATTGAAAAAAAGCATCCAATACATATATGCTGAACAGAAGCGGGCAGAATACATCCGCTGACCTGTAATGATATGAATTACATAATCTTTGAAACTGTGTCAAGGGTTATCCTGCACAGAAATGTCCAAAAAGTCTGCAAAGGATTGGGTATGTGGCGTCATTTCACTTTGAAAACCAAAATTTATTCCATGCTGTCCGCGTTAGTGATGCTGACGTTTTTCGGCGGCGTAGTCATGGTATGGTACACGTTTGAGATGGAAAGCATCCTCAATCTGATCAGCGGCAAGCGTATTCAGGCGTTTAAGACGGCAGAAGCCCTGGAAACTGCGGTGACCAGTCAGAAAGGATTTGTATCCTATTTTTTCCTGGATGGTGATCCGGAATGGCTGCGTAAGCTCGGTGAATATCGCCAGATTTTCAGGGAAGAAATACAAAAGGCGCGGGAACTGGCGGATACGGACATCCAGAGAGAAGCCATTAACCGGATTGACCATGCTTATGACGCATACATTCCTGTCAAGGATCGTATGCTTACTTTTTATAAAAACAATGATCGCCAAAACGCCGCCAAACTTCACAAGGAAGCACGAACGCTGCTTTTTTCCATCATGGATTTGTGCGAACAGTTTAAGGATTTGCAGATCAGAGAGATTCGAAACGCCAGGGTTAACGGGCACTATCAGGCTGTTCATCTGAGAATTATGGCAGGCTCAGTCATCTTTCTGGTATTGGCATTGACATTGATTCTGGTATTTTTTTTATCACGGCAGATTCTGGAGCCTCTACGAAAACTGGCAGTGGAAGCCGACCGTTCCGGAACAGCACCCGCTTCCGAAAACGAGATTAAATCACTCAGCCACAGCGTTCGAGGGCTGATCGAAGATGTGGATCATACCCATACGGAACTTCAGAAAAGCCGCGAAACCCTGCTCCAGGCGGAAAAAATGGCTCTGGTTGGCAAATTGGCGGCAGGAATGGCCCACAGCATCCGCAATCCATTCACCTCCGTCAAAATGAGGTTGTTTTCGCTGGGACGTACTTTAAAGCTGAACGAAACACAGAAAGACGATCTGGACGTCATTTCCCAGGAAATCCGCCACATTGATACCATCGTCCAGAACTTTCTGGAGTTCTCCAGGCCTCCCAGGCTCAAAATGCAGCAGGTCAGCCCTTCGTTAATAGTCGATCTGGTAATGCAGCTTTTGGAACACCGTCTGATGTCCTATGACGTACATATCGAAGTAAAACGGCAGTATCCCCTGCCCCAGATTCTGGCAGATCCGGAACAACTCAAAGAAGTCCTGGTTAATCTTGTGGTCAATGCCTGCGAAGCCATGAAAAAAGGCGGTCATATCACCATTTCGGAAGAAGAAAGCGTTGATACCGCCACAGGGCATGTCGTTGCAATCCGTGTCAGCGATGACGGCCCCGGCATACCGGAGCCTTTGCTGGGCAAAGTGCTGCAACCATTTTTCACAACACGGGAAGAAGGCACTGGACTGGGTCTCAGCATTGCCGTACGTATTGTTGAAGAACACGGCGGCCATCTGAAACTGGAATCCGTGGAAGGCAAGGGAACGACGATCACCATGACATTCCCTGTAACGGATATACCCGATTAGAATTTTCAGGAGGCAATGACCTTTGAGCCAGATACTGATTATAGACGATGACGACCAGTTGCGGAAAAGTTTTCACAAGCTCCTCGTCCAGGAAGGATATACCATTTGCAGCGCCGCATCCGGCGAAACGGGTATCGCCATGGTTCGCCAGCACTGCCCGGATGTGGTCATTCTGGATATGCGGCTGCCTGGTATGAACGGTTTTGAAACCTTCAAAGCCATCCACGATATGGATCCCAAACTGCCGGTCATTATCATGACAGCTTATGGAAACACAGGAACGGCTATCGAGGCCACCAAGATGGGAGCATTCGATTATATTCTGAAGCCATTCGAGATTCCGGATATGCTGGTGGTTATCGATCAGGCCGTAGAAGCCGGCCGGTTCATGCGCTCTCCTATTGAAATGGATGGAATGCCGGACAGCGCTGTAAAGGATGCCATTATTGGCCGGAGCACTTCCATGCAGGAGATATATAAGGCCATCGGCCGGGTTGCCTCGACGGATGCAACGGTGCTGATCCGGGGAGAATCCGGAACCGGAAAGGAGCTGGTGGCTCGCGCCGTATATCAGCACAGCCTGCGGGCAAATCAGCCTTTTCTGGTGATCAACTGTGTGGCAATTCCTGACAGCCTGCTGGAAAGTGAATTATTCGGCTATGAAAAAGGGGCGTTTACCGGAGCCAATCATCGCAGAGCGGGAAAACTGGAGCAGGCGCATGGCGGCACGGTTTTTCTGGATGAAATCGGAGATATGCCATTCAGCCTTCAATCCAAAATGCTGCGTCTGCTTCAGGAAAGGAGCATCGAGCGACTTGGCGGCCGTGAACCTATTCCGGTCGATGTACGCATTATTGCGGCCACCAACCGCGATCTGGAATCGGCCATCGAAGCCGGACGCTTTCGGGAAGATCTTTATTACCGTCTGAAAGTGGTTACAATACGGCTGCCGGCGCTGAAAGAACGTTCGGGAGATATCGCTCTGCTGTCGGAATATTTTCTCTCAAGATTTTCAAGGGAGGTAGGCGTGGACTGTCCGGGAATGACGCCGGAAGCGCAAGAGCTTCTGAACAGCTATGCGTGGCCGGGAAATGTCCGCGAGCTGGCCAACACCATTCAGAAGGCCGTGATATTCAACCGGGGCGCACCTGTCAGCCGGGATGACATTGCACTGGCCATTCGTGAAAAAATTCCCGACAAGGATATCGATGATGAAACATATGAACAGATGCTGCGTCGTAGTCTTCATCGGGCGCTGACTGCATGCAGCGATGCAAATATATTTGATGTAATCATGGATCAGGCTGCCGGCATCATGATCAGCGAAGCATTGAACCTGAGCGGTGGCAACCGTTCGCGGGCCGCTAAACTGCTGGGGCTTTCCAGACCTACACTGCACGCCAAAATCGAAAAATACGGGTTGAAATTTGAAACGTCCGTCAAGGAAGACCATTAGATGAGCAGCGATTCCGGAAGTCGGATAATAAACAGGCTTCCCTTTTCGGGAATTGAGTTTACCAGGATTTCTCCCTGGTGTTTTTCCACGATTCTTTGAGTGGTCATCAGTCCGATACCATTGCCTCGGCTGCCCTTGGTGGTGAAAAAACTCTGAAACAGCTTTCGCCGCGTTGCCTCGTCCATACCGCAGCCATTGTCCTCCACCTGATACTCCACTCCCCATCCGGCGGTTCTGAGACTGCGAAGGCTCACGGTCTTGACAATATCCGCCGATGTGTGTTCCGCACATGCGTCAATGGCATTGGACACCAGGTTCTGCAGGCACTGGTGAATGGCGTCCGAATCCAGATAAACAGGTTTTAACGCCGTTGACAGAGATATGTTCAGATGTACACCGGCAGATTCCGCGACAGGCATCATGATATCGAAAATCTCTTTGATGATCTGATTGGGGTCGATGCTCTGCCGGTGAAGTTCTGAAAATTTTCCGTAACTGAGCAGACTCATGGAAAGACTCGTAATTTTTTCCACATTTCCCCTGACCATTTCCCAGCCTTGGTGCAGGTACCGGTCATTGTGAAGCTCGATCCCTTTCTCCAGGACAAATGCACCGCCCTTAAGACCGCCGGCAATGTTCTTGATCGCGTGCGAAAGCCCGGCAATAGCTTCACCAACCGCGGCAAGTCGTTCCGCTTCGATCAGTTTCTGGGTTTTTTCCCGTACCAGTGTTTCCAGATTTTCAGTATAATCCCGAAGTTGTTGTCGGGTAGTAATTCTTTCCAGCGAGCGTTTCAGCGCAATCTCAAGGACGTCGTCGTTAATAGGTTTGGTGACAAAATCCGTGGCTTCATGTTTCAGGCTTCGGATCGCCAGTTCCATATCGCCATGCCCAGTCATCATGATGACTTCAATATCCGGATGTTTGCACTTGACGGCCTTGAGCAGATCAATACCATTCATGCCCGGCATTTTGATATCCGTCAGAACAATGGCCGGATGGCAGTCCTGACATATCTGGAGCGCCTGTTCGCCACTTTCCGCTGCATACACGGTATATCCCATATCTGAAAGGGTGATGCTCAACACCGTTCGGATACCTGCCTCATCATCAACAATTAAAATGCTGTGGTGCATAACGCTTCCCTGATATGAAAGTGATCGGATACAACAAAACCGTCATGGAGAATCTTCCGGCACCCGTGGAAAGGTGATGATAAATGTCGCTCCGCCATCATCATTGTTTACCGCCCGGATATTCCCCTGATATTCCCTGACGATGCTGTATGTTATGGAAAGACCCAACCCCGTACCTTTACCGACGGTTTTGGTCGTGAAAAACGGATCAAATATCTTGTTCAGTTTATCCACCGGAATGCCGATTCCCGTATCGCTGACGACAATGCCGACATTTTTGGTGTCTGCGCTGGTTTTCAGTGTGATGCGGCCCATGTTTTTGGACAGACGCTGATCATTGTATTTTTCATCGATGGCGTCTCTGGCGTTCAGCAGCAGGTTGATAAATACCTGCTCCAGACGATTGGCATCCGCCATGACACAGGGAATGTCCTCTTCAAGTTCCCACAGCACATCAATACCCCGGACTTTCAACTGCTGGCTGAATATTTCAAAAGCGCTCTTTAAAATATCATTCACCTGAATTTTTGCAGAGGTATTTTCGGATTTTCGGCCAAACTGTCGCATGTGATTGATAATTCGGGTTGCTCTATCCACATGGCTGTCGATTTCTCTGGACAGCGTCAAAAGAATCTCTTCGGGAATGGGTTCCTGATGGTTGATTTTTTTCATGAAAAAATTACTGGCGGTTTTAATGACCGAAAGTGGCTGGTTCAGTTCATGAGCAATGCCTGTAGCCATTTCACCCAGGGTTGCCATTTTGCTGGCCTGAACGATTTGCTGCTCCTGTTCGAGCCGTTTGGTTTCATCGCTGGTAGTGACCAGCAACACTTTTTTACCGGGGTATTCGGATGCTGAAATCCGGATATTCACTAAAAGAGAGGTGTTGTCGCCGGTGATGTGTCTGACATGATGAAGCAGCGATGCCGTCCGGAGCTTGAATGCGTAATATTCTTTTTCTTCTTCAAAGAACAGGTTCAGAAACGGTCTGGATATGACTTCATCCCTGGCATATCCATATACGGCTTTAACACTTTCATTGCAGTCAAGAACATCAAGTGTAGTGATGTCCAGAACAAAAACCGGATTGGGGATATTGTTGAAGATTGCGTCATATTTCTTTTCTGCTCCCGCAAGCCTGTCTTCCAGCTCCTTAATTCTGATCTGGTCAGACGTTTGTTCGACAGATTTTTGATATTGATCCCGCTGGGTATCTGGTTCAATCCGTTTCTGACGGATGGTGCTTCCCATTTTCTGGAGGGTCAGCCCCACAGAAAAAAGCAAACGGGAGCTCAGGTTTTGGCAAAACTCTCTGAACTGCGCCAGCATGATTGTTCACCTGTTCGAAAACGGTGGTTTTGGCCTTACAAGAGGATGCAATGTTCCGGATTGATCCGGTTGAGAGTTCATCATATCTTGCTTGTTCTGTAAATGCTTTTTTTCAACAGTTATGGCAGATGCTGCCATAAAGGTGTCATTGGGAAGTCCCCTTAAAGACATCGACAAACGGGTTGTAAAACGGCGCTTGAAGCTCTTTTGAAGGTTTCCGGGGCATTTTTTTAGAGTCTTTGGGACGATCGGCTCTGTAACCGGATGGCTTTGGAGATTGAAACGCACCATCCGGAGCGGATTTCATGGAAAGTGCGATACGACGGCGCTCCAGATCCACATCCAGCACCGTGACCTGAACTTTCTGGCCGACCTTGACAACCGTTCCGGGATTTTTGACAAAATGGTCGGCCAGTTCGCTGACATGCACCAGCCCGTCCTGATGCACGCCAATATCCACAAAAGCGCCGAACGCCGTGACATTGGTGACGATTCCGGACAGTTTCATACCGCTACGGAGGTCTTCCGGCTTTTCAATGCCGCTGGCGAATTCCACCATTTCAAATTGTTCACGGGGGTCGCGTCCGGGTTTGGCCAGCTCTTCCAGAATATCTTTCAGCGTGGGCAATCCGACGCTGTCGGTAACATAACGGGAAATATCAATTTTCTGGCGAAGTGATGAATTTTTCATCAAATCGTTGACCGTACAGCCCATATCCGCGGCCATGGCGTCCACAATTGGATAGCTCTCCGGATGAACGGCGCTGGCGTCCAAAGGGTTACTGCCATTTTGTATCCTGAGAAATCCAGCAGCCTGTTCAAATGCCTTGGGCCCCAGTCGCCGAACATCTTTGAGCGCTTTCCGGGATTCGAACGGACCGCAGGCATCACGGTGCGACACGATATTTTTTGCCAATTGAGGACCCAGGCCGGAAATATAGGTTAACAGTTGAACACTGGCCTGATTGACATCCACGCCCACGCGGTTGACGCAACTGATGACCACATCATCCAAAGACTGCCTGAGAGCCGTTTGGTCCACATCGTGCTGATACTGCCCTACCCCGATGGATTTGGGATCGATTTTAACCAGTTCGGACAGCGGATCCATCAACCGTCGGGCAATGGATACTGCGCCACGCACAGTGAGATCCAAGTCCGGAAATTCTTCCCGAGCGACTTCCGATGCGGAATAAATGGAAGCGCCGCTTTCATTGACCATAATGATGACAATCTCGGAGGAAAGTTTTAATGAACGCAGGAAGCCTTCCGTCTCCCGCCCCGCGGTACCATTTCCCACGGCAATGGCCTCGATCTCAAACTGTTTGCAGAGTTCGATAACTTTTTGAGACGCCAGGCGGGTCTGAGCTTCGGACAGATGCGGATAAATGGTATCGTGATGCAGCAACTTTCCCTGGCGGTTGAGGCATACCAGTTTGCATCCGGTCCGAAACCCCGGATCCAACCCCATGACGTTTTTAGCCCCCAGCGGCGGCGCCATCAGAAGCTGTTTTAGATTGTCGGCAAACACCCGGATGGCTTCAGTATCCGCCCTTTCCTTGGTGGCAAGACGGATTTCGGTTTCCATGGAGCGGGACAAAAGCCGCTTGTAGCCGTCCCGAACGGCCAATTGCACATGTCGGGAATCCTCGCCGTCGCCGGTGACAAACAGCGCTTCGAGTTTCTGGACGGCGTCGGCTTCCGGCGGCAGTATCGAGAGATTCAGGATATCTTCCTTTTCTCCCCGGCGCATGGCCAGAATCCGGTGCGACGGCGCATGGGCGGCGGGTTCGCTCCAGTCAAAGTAATCCTTGTATTTAGCCCCTTCGGTTTCTTTCCCGTCAACGACATGGGAAATAAACATCGCCTTGTCGGTGAAAAGCTGACGGATGCAGGCCCTGGCTTCGGGATGTTCGGTCATCATTTCCGCCAGGATATCTCTGGCGCCGGAAAGCGCCTCGTCTTCCGTAACCACCCCTTGCTCCGGATTCACGAAAGCGGCGGCGGCCTGCAAGGGATCACCGCCGGTCTGCTGCAACAGCCAGTCCGCCAGGGGTTCCAACCCCTTTTCGCGGGCGATGGTCGCCCGGGTGCGGCGTTTGGGGCGAAACGGCAGATAGATGTCCTCCAGTTCGGATAGAGTAGCGGCGTTCATGACGTTCGCCCGCAGCTCATCGGTCAGATGGCCGTGCTGTTCGAGCGATGACAATATGGCGGCCCTGCGGCTGTCCAGTTCCTGAAGCTGGTCGCACCGGTCGCGGATGGCGGTGATCGCGACCTCATCGAGACTTCCGGTGGCTTCCTTCCGGTAACGGGCGATAAAAGGAACGCTGGCGCCTTCTTCAAGCAGCGCCGCGACAGCCTGCACCTGCGGCAATGTCAGATGCAGCTCTTCGGTAATCTGTGTACTGTGATGTAACTCCATGAAACCTCTATTTTAATCATGCAACGTTAATTTGTAATGGTGAAGTCTTCGATCCTCATACGTCATAAAGCCGTATCTTGGTTACCATACCTAAAGAAAAAACGCACAGGTCATGCCGCCGTCATCACCCGGATTTTATCAACAGACAGGCCGGTGACAAGCGATATCTGTTCAGCGGACATGCCGTTTTTCAGCATATTCCGGACAAGTTCAGCGGTAGCATTTTCCCACCCTTCTTCCAAGCCTTCTTCCCGCCCTTCATCATGCCCATTTCGGAATCCCCGCCCGTAGTGGGATTTCACCATGCTGGCGCGCTGGTGTAGTTCCATTTCCCAACTCTCATACTCCCGCCGCTCTTGATCATCCAGCTTGAGAACCGCCAGCCGTTCGTTGGCTTCGGCCAGACCTTTGGCGCTGAATTCCGGCTTGATGGATTCATTTTTCAGAAAATATATCCATTCATCCAGCCCGTCTCGGGCGATATCGTCGAAGTTGTTGATTTTAAGCAGATAATACTCAGGATAGATGCCGGCTGGCGTTTGTACGCCATAGGCTTGTCTTTGTTCATCATCGAGCCTGAGTTCATCATGCAGGTGCAATCCGCTGAAACGGGTCGTTCCGTGATAGACATAATCATTGCCCGACCCCAGATTGAAATATACCACGCTGACCGAAATCACCTTCCGTATCTGCTCATACGAAACGCCCTGCGGAAGATTATCCACTACGCACTTTGAAACACCGTACAGGATCCGGTGAAGATAGTCATCCTGACGGTCCGCCTGCACTTCGATGATAATCAGTATCCCGTCACGGTTCTTCACCAGCAGATCCACCCGCGTCAGATGCTGCTCCCGAATGTCCTTGTTGCTTTCACTCTCCAGCACATCCTGTATCTGAATATCATCCTTGAGCAATTCCGACAGAAAGCCCTCCAGTACGCCAAAATTGACTTTGCTGCGCAAAAGCCGCTTCACCGCCCAATCGAAACTGACCAGTTTTCTGGACATGTTGCCTCCTTATCGGACCCAACGTATCATCATTTGAATTCTTTCGGCTTGAAACCTTTCCGGTTGAACAGCGTAGCGCCGCCATCGCTGCTCTGCGTCAGGACAAACAGCCCCAAATCTTCAGCGTATCTGCCCACCTCATCTTTCATCACCAATGCGCCAACGCCCGCCAGTATCTGACGGTCCCGATACTCTGGCAGCAGTG
Source organism: Desulfobacteraceae bacterium RAAP-1 (assembly GCA_001443525.1). Classification (GTDB taxonomy): domain Bacteria; phylum Desulfobacterota; class Desulfobacteria; order Desulfobacterales; family Desulfatirhabdiaceae; genus RAAP-1. Next base: position 15,511 of record LKPX01000003.1, read on the forward strand.
CTTTGAAACGAGGCAGTTTTTTCTTCATGAAATCATCCACCATGCGGCAACTCAGCTTGCTTTTTACCTCGATCACCAATACCTGCCTGTCACCATCCGCCACAATATCGAATTCCCCCTTGCCCTTTATCTTCACATTCCGGCGAACTCGACCCAGAGGCAAATCGAAAGGCCCGAACAGCCCTTTTACATTCCGGTAAAACAGTTCTTCCGCCGTCTCACCCTGGACGAACCCCTGATCGGCGAGCTGTTTTCCGATTCGCTCCAGTTTGGCGTCTGTGGCGCGCAGTTGTTTATCTGTTATCTCTTGAGCGGCTTTCAATGCCAGAATCTGTTGATCCGTTCTGTCCTGCGAGACTTTCAATGCCAGAATCTGTCGATCCGTTCTGTCCTGAGATGATTTTATATCCAGCATAATTTTCTCTTGAGATGATTTCAGTTTCGCCATACCTTTGGCAAATGTCATACTGAATTCTTCAAGGAATCTCTCAAGACGATCCATTCGGGTTTCCGAAGCGCCTTTTGCCATAACTCTCGATCTCCATCGTGAAGCAGTTGATGTTGGTTTAGTGGATATGCCCGTCCCTGTTTTACATTTTACACGTAAATTTTTCTCACGTTTTCAAAGATAAAAGCTTATGAGCTATACCATACTTGTTTCAGGATGAGTTGCTGAAAAGCGACTCGAAAGGAGACGATGTGGTGGTGATGCTTGAGCGTTATGACTTCAACTGAAACAGTGAAATGTAGCGGATGTCTATGCTCTTGGGTGACACATGTGCGAATTCCGTTTCCAGTTCGGTGAAAAGGCTTTCCAGGGTTTGACCGCAGCGATCGGTCAGCTCCCGCTCGGATTGCTGCGACGCTGCGGAAAGCCATTTCAGAAAAGATGCTTTCATCGTTTTGGGAATCTTCATGCCGCTGTCGGTGTCTGATGCGGACGTAATATCGAAGAGATCGCGGTAAAACCGGATAAACTGCTCCTGGGACAAGGCGAACGTGGTTGCGGGAAGCTTCAGATGCCATCCGGCCCAGCAGGTCAGGATCAGGTTTTTCCAGAACAGCCCGCGTTTTGAGCGAATCTGGTTCAGTGCCGGGGAAAGTTCATCTGTCATCGCTTTCAGGATGCCATCGAACTGGATGATGTCGTTCAGAGCCGTTCTGGTGGTTTCGATATCCGCCAGCGATTTGAATTCGCGATACAGCACGCCCGTCTGGTAGTTATCGAAATAAAGGGGCTTTTTGAGCAAAAGCCCGCCTAAAACACCGAGCCACGCTTCTCCCCAGAAATTCAGAGGCAGCTTTTGGGACGCTGCCCAGCTTCGAGGCGTCCATTGCTGCGCCTGCCATTTCAACTCAAGAGCCGCACCATATCCAACGCGGAAAATATCCGCCAGCAGCCTTTCCTGTATGACGGCGGCACAGCGGTCCGGGCGGATTGGCGGGGCGGACAGAAGTTCCAGACCGATGCCCAGATACCCGATGATCTTCTGCACGACTACTTTGAGATCATCTCGGGATTCGATGCGGATTTGATCGGCGACGGCTATTTGGTTGGCAAGTGAGGCGATTTCCGCTTGAAGCTCCAGATACAGGTCCTGCTCCAGTTGCTTCAAGGCGGCTGTCAGCAGGTCATTGGCTGTCAGCAGTTCCGACATGTACAACGAGGCGGAAGAAGTTGTTATATCTTCGTGATGCGGCGCTTTGTAACGTCTGGACATTTTCTCCGGTGTGATCGGCTGATAGACGCCAACCGCTTCCTCAAAAGGAAGAAAACCCTTTTCGGCCATGCGGACGCTGTGCAGTCGGTATGTTTCTTCTTCGGTTTCAGCAGGCAGCACGGTGCCGGTTTCCTGCATGAAATTCATGAAATAGATGGGATCGTCGGAATAGAGGCGATTCAAAAACTGGGTGATAAAGCTGTAGCGCTCCTCATTCGTGTCCACTTCCGGACCCGAATTTTCTGCAATGGTTTCTGTGGTTGCCTGCATTTCAGATTCCGGCAGCAACCGATAGTAAATGGTGTTATCGAGAGTCATGAAGTCATCCGGAAAGTCGGATGGGTCTTCGTCAGGCTCCCGGAACCGGATCTGGACGTTTTTAAAGAGGTAAAGCTCGACAAATTCGGTGGCGTCCTGTTTCACCCATTGAAGAAAGCGTTCGGGGTCCGCCAGAAAGCGCAGGTTCATCCATCGGGTCAGTGCCGGGTATTCGATGCGGTCATGCTTCCAGACCTGCATGTCCAGGATGAATTCCCACTGGGAGTTCGACGCCAGTGACAGCAGCGGCATGGCGTCGTCAGGTCCGATGTCCAGAACGAGAAACAGCAGATCTGTTTCGGATATGGAATGCACGAGTGCTGCAGGCTGAGGTGCGTCCAGGATGAAGTTCATGGCGTCAGGCGCAGGCAGGCTCAACGCTTTCTCCCGCTGCTGATGAAGCTTGTCGATGGCTTGCTGAATGGCGGTGGATGGAGCGTGATTTGTGATCGTCATATGTCGTTCCGCTGTTTTGAATACATCAGGGTTTCAATGTGGTCCGCCTCAATGGGAATATCTTTCATCAGGTCATCTGGGCCATCGGTAGTGATCACGATATCGTTTTCGATCCGGATGCCAATACCTTCATCGGCAATATAAATACCCGGTTCCACAGTTAAAACCATTCCTGGTTCAAAAATGCGATAGCGGTTTCCGTAGTCATGGGTATTCAGCCCCAGATGGTGGGAGATGCCGTGCATGAAATACTTCCGGTACGCCGGCGCTGCTTCGGATTGGTTTTGAATATCCGCCAGCGATAAAAGCCCTAAATCCACCAGCTCTTTTTCCATCACCTGTCCGACGGCTTTCTGGTATTCTGTGAGTGCGTTGCCGGGCGTCAGCATGGCGGACGCAGCTTTTAACACCCGTAGCACAGCGTTGTAAACCGCTTTCTGGCGAGGGCTGAATCTGCCGTTGACCGGAACGGTTCGCGTCATATCGGAGGCGTAGCCCGCATATTCGGCGCCGAAATCCATCAGCACGAGATCTCCGGAACGACACGGATGGTCGTTGTGTTCATAGTGCAGAATGCAGGCGTTTTTCCCGGAAGCAATAATGGAAGCATATGCGGGACCGCGCGAACGGTTTTTTAAAAACTCGTGAATAATTTCAGCTTCAATTTCGAATTCCCAGACATCCGGTTGAATAAAAGACAGCACCCGCCGGAACGCTTTTTCGGTAATTTGACCGGCGTGACGGATCAGACGAATTTCCTGAGGCGCTTTGACCGCACGCAGATGGTGCATGAGAGGCGCCAGACGGTCATAATGGTGCAAGGGGTATGTGGCCATGCACCATTTCAGAAACCGCATGTCACGTGTTTCCACAACAGGTTCCATCCTCAGATGCTCATTGGTGTTCAGATATATCGTTTCAGATTCAATGGCCAGCGTTCTGAAAACAGATTCGAATTCGCGTGTCCAGTAAACAGATGAAATACCGGAAAGCTCTCTTGCTTCCTGCGGGGTGTATTTCGGGCCTTCCCAGATGGCGATGCGTTCGCTGGTCTCCCGGATAAAAAGAATTTCACGATGTTTTTCTTCCACAGCATCCGGGCACAGCACCAGAACGGTTTCTTCCTGGTCTATGCCGGAAAGATACAGTATATCGGTATGCTGCACAAACGGGTGCTGTCCGTCCGCGCTGGTCGGCATGACATCGCTGGAATGAAATACAGCCAGAGAATGCAGATTTAAAAGCGATTTCAGCCGGTTGCGGTTCTGAATGAACAAGGATGGATCAATGGGCGGATATCTCATGATGACAGCGTCTTTTCAATGCACGGTTGGAATTTATTCCATTTTGCTTTCAAAATGACATTCCAGCAAGCATTCGGACTGAGACCGCGAAAGCAAGCAAGCAGCGATGAGACTGTACATTCAGTACGTCGAATCGCAGCACAGCGAAGCTGACAAAGGTATCAGTTTGAATGCGAACTGGAATTATATCAGTTGACAGGCGTTCTCCGCGTCAGCGGCCTTTCTGTTTTCTACGTAGTGGGCTGCCGCCAGGGCTGCCGTGCAGCCGTCCGAAGCGGCTATGACGATCTGGCGGGCGTATTTCTGGCGCAAATCGCCGATGACGTATAAACCAGGAATGCTGGTTTCGCACTTGTCATCGGTAACGACATATCCATCGGCATTCATTCTGACACCTGCCGGCACCAGCATATTATTGGGTTTGAAGCCGACAAAGATGAAAACACCGTCTGTGGCAATATTCTGGCGATTATTGGTTTTGACATTCTGGAGCGCTATGGATGCGACGCCGCCGTTTTCGTCCGCCAGGATTTCAAGCGGAATGGAGTTCCATATGACATCGATCTTGCATTCCGCCTGGATGCGCTGCTGCAATATCTTACTGGCCCGCAGGGTATCGCGGCGATGTACCAGATATACGTGTTTGGCCAGTTTGGCCAGATACAGAGACTCTTCCGCCGCACTGTCACCGCCACCGATCACAACGACCGTCTTGTTCCGGAAAAAGAATCCGTCGCAGACCGCGCAATAGGATACGCCCTTTCCGTAATAGGTGTCTTCTCCGGGGATATTCAGTTTTCTGGGGTTGCCGCCGGTTGCCAGGATGATGGCGTGGGCGTTTAAGATCGTACCGTCTTCCAGGCGCGCAGAATGGTATGCCCGTCCGGGTTCAATTTCGCGAACTTCCTGAAACCGCATTTCCAGCCCGTATGCCTGAGCATGTTCATGAAATTTCATGGCCAGATCCGGGCCGCCGATGTGTTCAACTCCTGGATAATTCTCGATTTCACCGGACAGCGTCATCTGTCCGCCTGGTGCGCCTTTTTCTATCAGGACGGTCTTCATGGCCGCCCGCATGGCATAGATGCCTGCTGAAAAACCTCCGGGGCCGCCCCCGACGATAATCAAATCGTATAAGTCACTGGTTGACACCGTGTTCTCCTTTACCGTTTTTGCTTGTGACAAAACATCTTCCGTCCTGCCATCGCTTCGACAGACCTGGCACCGGTCGTCTCCGCAATGCTGGCAGGAAAAACAATTGGCGCAGGGATGTTTTTTGGGAATTCCGGGGTGGATTTCAGGTACATATACCTTGCCCGGCAATCCGGGATGGCTGACAAACGGCATACGGATTCTCCTGAAATCACAAAAAGCTGCAGATCGGCCGACGCGCTGCTGCGGGAGAATATCCTGAGGCAGCGCGCCATACCCGTTATTTCGACATCATCGGCATGGGATTCTTGACCAGGGTGTATCCTGCCGGAACTGAAAACAGAGATTTGTCCAGCGTTCTGTTTTCAATTTTTTTCAGTGTTGTGGTGGATGTACCGTTCATGATTTTCATGGTCATTTCGACCGGAAAGCCGTCTAACTGACTCATCATGCCGGCGATATTCATCTGCTTCATCATAGGATTTTGCTCGAAAACGCCTGACACTTTCCGGGCGATCTGTTTCATTTCGGCATATCCTTTGACATCTTTGGACAACCAGTATTCACTGTTCATCATCATTCCAGATACCAGATATTTCTGGCAGTGGTAACCGTCAATAGTCCGGGTTTCCTGGGTAGGCGTCACTTTCATGCCGCCCATCATGCTTTTCATGGCCTGCTGACGCATCTGATCGTTGCCGCCGGCGTTCATACCCGGAGGGTTCCCCATTTCATCCAGATTCATCTGGTGATAGGTTTTGGTGGCCGGATCTATCTGTACCATCGTTTTTGTGTCAAAATTGAAAATGGTGATATGACCAGCCCTGTCGCTTCGGGATGCATAAGGAGTCAGATAGTTTTTGACATTAATGGTTTCGTCGGGTCTGCCAGGCATGCCTTTGGTTTGTTGTACTGATTCCCAGTAAAAATCCGCCATCGCTGCCGATGATGCCGCTATGACGATCACAAAAGAAAATGCGACCATACGAAAGATTGAGGCCAAGTTTTTCATACCGATTCTCCTGTAACTGATCATTGGGTTGATATTTTGACACAAACAACGTAATCATGGATGAATAATTTCATACTACAGTTGTCAGAACATATCAAGCCGTTCGCTGACGAACATCAGTTATGCTTTGTTTTTTGAGGAAATCCTGTGATACAATTATCTTTCGATAAAGATTATCATATCGTCTTAACGCTCTGAAATGGTGGGGCATCTTTGTAAAGGAGAATATATCCATCATGAATCATATCACCACCCCTGGTGTTACTGCCGGTTTTAACTGGGGGAAAACGATATTTTTGCTGCTTGGCGCTGTGCTTTTTGCCATAGTGTATGGTCTGGCGTCCATTCCGGATGCCTTAGACCCGGCAGGCAATCATTTTGCTCTGACGCATGAAGGCAAAGGCGCTCTGGCAATTCTTGCACTGGCGATTGTCTGGTGGGTCTCCAGGGCCTTGCCGGTGGGTGTTACCGCGATTGCTGTCGGCATGCTTCAGATGTTGTTCATCGCACGCCCTGGCGGCGCTGCTTTCGGTAATTTTATCAGCCCGCCCATTCTGTTTATCTGTGCATCCACGCTGATTGGTATGGCATTCATCAAGACAGGGCTGATAAAGCGTCTGGTGTACCGCGTGCTGATGGCAGCCGGCGGCAGAACGGTTCTGGTATATCTTGGAATCATGGTGGTTATTGCGCTTCTGTCGCATGTCATGATTTATACAGCCGTTGTTGCCTCTATCTATCCGCTGCTGTTTTCAGCCTATATGCGGTATGCAGAAGGCGAACAGCCTACCCGGTTCGGAAAGGGCCTTTTTATCGCAATGGCATATGCTGCGGCTGCCGGAAGCATGATAACCCTGCCGGGCGCAGCCAGAAGCGTTCTGGCTGTCGAATTTTTCAGGGCTTTTGCCGGGAAGGAAATCAGTAGCGGACATTTCAGCTATTACATGCTGCCCCTAGGGTGGCTGATGCTTTTTTTGTTATGGGGATTTGTGATGATATGCTTCAGGCCACAGAAAAAGCATATTCCGGAGTTCAGGGAGTATATCCGGTTGCAGTGCGCAGAGATGGGCGCTGCAAGCCGAAATGAGATACTGACGCTGGTGATTGCAGTGACCGGCGTTATGGTGTTGCTGCTGTCATCTTTGATGCCGGAAGGGGTGGTATGGAACAAAACAGTGGTCATTGTGACGCCGGTGCTGTTGCTGTTCATGTTGAACATTCTGGACGTCCATGACCTTCAATCGCTGCCATGGAATATGATTCTGCTGTTTTCAGGCGCCATCAGCATCGCTTTTTGCCTGTGGGAAACCGGAGCGGCAAGATGGCTGGCTGTCAACGGGTTGAACCTGCTGCAATCATCGAACGGAGTCACCATTGCCATGGCGGCGGCTTTTCTATCGCTGCTTATGGCCAATGGCATGGCCAACGTGGTTGTTCTGGCTGTTGTACTGCCGGTGATGCTGGCGGCGGCATCTTATTTGAAAATCGTTCCGGATATTCTGCTGCTGACAATCCTTGCTGCTGTCGGCATGCCGCTGATGTTACCGGCTGCAGGCGCAGCCAATACGCTTGTCTGTGAATCCGGACAGTTCACAGGCCGGGAATTTTTCATGTATGGAGCAATGGCCAGTATGCTGGTGATTGTGGCGGTGGCCTTGATGGTATATGTCGTCTGGCCGATGATGGGGCTGTCTTTGTTCGTTTTCTGAAATCTTCATGAGGTGGCTTAATGAAACAAATTGAAAATCTGATTGAGCGAATTTACCAGCGGATTTCCATTAATCTCAGAGAGTTGAATTTTGATGTAATGCCTTATCTTAAAAATGCCCTTCCACTTTCCCAGCTTGCTAAATTTTACGCATTTTACGGCATAACCCCGCACCATCCGTTGAACTTTTATTTCAGCCATTCTAACCTGGCCGGCAGCTATTTTCTAGGGAAATGCCGGGTGGAGCATTCCGTGCTGTATAAAAGTGATATCCGGGGAGATGAACTCAAGCGTAAAAACGATATGTTCGCCTATGAAACCCGTCAATTACCGGTCTATGAAGACGAGTGTATCCATATCAGAGACTGTTTTCTCATAAAAACGCTGGTGCATAACTATTCGCACGATCCGGAAAGTCTGGATACATTTTTTATCCATGACACCATGTCGATGCATTACGCCAACATCCATGGCGCGCCGACCGAAGGCTGTTTTCTGGGGACGTTCAGCACGGTGGATTTAACGACGATCCATGATTGCGTGATCGGCCGTTTTTCCTATGTTCAGGCGGGGGAATTGTCTCATGTGTACGTGGAACCTGGCGCCATCTGGATCAAAAACGACAAGGCCTTCAATTTTCTCTACCGCTATCCCCATAGCATTTTAGACAGGTACATCGATGTCAAACCTGGGGGCGGCCCTCCGCAGGGCATTCTCATGGATTTTGTTCAGGAGAGAAAAGCGGATTTTGAACGTGTATTCGATGTCATTCATCTGGAATCTCCGGTTTCCATTCCCCGAGGTGCATCGGTGGACCGGTATGCGGTTATCAAGGGAAAAACTCGAATCAGCGAAAATGTCCTGGTGGCGCAGCGAGCCTATATTCAGGATTCTTTTCTGGGAAAAGGGGCCAATGCCCAGGAAAACTGCTATATCATCGGTTCCCACCTGGACGGCTATGATGTTACGGCTCACGGCGCCAAAATCATTAACGCCCGATTGGGTAAAAAAATATTTGTGGGGTTTAACTCTTTTCTGCGAGGGACGCCTTCCTGTCCTTTGACCATTGGCGAAGACAGTATCGTGATGCCGCATACCATCATCGATTTGACAGAGCCTGTCGATATTCCATCCGGCTATCTGGTGTGGGGATTTATTACCAATCGGCAAGATCTCGCGGCAAACAGCTATCCGCTGGAGAAATTTTCGGAGATCCGCGACGGCCTGACCTTAGGAGATATGCTGTTTGAAGGAGATGGAGAGCTGTTTGTCGAGGCATTTCAACATCGCATTGAACACATTCTGGAAGCTAACGGAGCCTATTTTAATGGCAGACACAACCATGGCCACGCCCAGAACAATCAGAAAATTTCTTTTAACACCATCCAGCCGTATCCGGATGGAGATCGTGCGGGACTCTATCCGACCATTGAAATTCTTCCCTGATCAGCCTACAATTAATCCGATTGTTAAACTGCGTAAGCATATTGCCGATTACAGTGCTGCATGCAATCACCCAGCGGCACATCGAACCGGTGATATGCTTGACAGGTTGATGCAACGAATGGGTAGGCATCTATTCAGCACGCAATATTTTCATGGCTCAATGACGGCAGCAGAGTTAGGCATCAGAGGATGGGCAACTTATTCAAAATCATAAAAATTGACGACTTCGTAAAAAGTCCGCATGCTGCGTTGCGCCGCATCCTTCGTCATTGCAGCGTATGACAAGTACGCTTCATTCCTCAGGATTTGCATGCCTTGCCTGCGAACATTTTACGAAGCCGTCCGAAAATCGACTTTTTACGAGGGCATCAAAATTGACTGCATAATCTGATGATATCGGCATCCTTGGGAGGAAATAAACCCAATCCCCCCAAATCCACTATAATCAGAAAACAGTGAGGAGTCCAAAAACTTCAGCCTGACCGGAAAGAAACGCTAAACAGATATATTTTAAAACTTCTTGACATTAAATTGGATTTTTGTAATGACTACAAAATAGTATTCATTATCAGTAGTATGCTGTTGAGCATTTTATATCGGTCAAACGCACCTGTCCGTTAAAAAATCCGTTTTTATGCTGTATTGAGGTTGCCAATGCTGCCATCTAAATTCCACCATTTTTTGAGGCCATTTTGTTATGGAATCGTTCTGCTTTCTCTGCTATCCTTTTCTTCATGTTATCATTCCTCGTCAGATGGCCCATCCAAGTTTGATGCCACTATCAAAACCGCAGAGGATATACGTCAGTTGAATCAGCTTGAAAAGCAGCTTACCGTAACCCCGGAGAAAGCGGCGTTGAATCCGGATTATCAGATTATCAACAATATAGCTGTTCCCTATGTTCCCGAATACCGAATGGGACCCGGAGATGTACTTGAAATTGTATATAATCTTAAATATGGAAAAACTCCGGAAGATTACCGCCTTGAAGTTCAGGATAAAATCAGCATAAATCTGCCATTTTATCCGCAGTACAGCACATCCGTCCTGATACGCTCTGATGGCAAAATTACCGTTCCGCTTGCCGGCGATGTTTTGGCGGAATCCAAAACACCTATGGAGCTGGCCTCAGAATTAGACCAGAAATTTAGAAAATATTTTAAGGATCCGGCGGTTACAGTTGCAGTAGAAGAATTTAACGTTAAAGTTGCAGAACTGAGAAAAGCCATTACAACGGCATCCAGAGGACAAAGCAAGATTGCGCCGATTACTCCTGACGGTCGCATTTCCTTTCCGTTGATTGGTTCCATGCAGGCTCAAGGGTTTACAGTCGCACAACTTGAAAAAATGCTTAATGAGAAATATGCGAAACAGGTACGCGATCTTAATGTTACTCTGATTTTATTGGAAATTCATTATCCCAAGCTGTATGTATTGGGAGAAGTGGAACGGCCTGGCGCATACGACATTACATCTGTCCCTGACATTCTGAAAGCATTGGCGATTTCCGGCGGCTATAAAAAAAGCAGCGAACTTCAAGAGGTTGCGGTATTTCGCAATGAAGGTCTGGAAAGGCCCATTGCTTTTAAAGTGAATATTCAGGCAGCCCTGAAAACAGGCGTTCCCTTAACCAACATCAAGCTGAAACCGGGAGATATTGTATTTGTTCCCAAAAATCATATTGACGATATGAATGACATGATCGAGCGAATTTTTACCAAGGGAATTTATGCCATGCTGCCTTTTTCTACCAGTCTAACGGCAAACTACAACCTGAACAGCGCAACCTTAAAATAAAAGGGAAGTTATATAGGAATGCAGAATATCTTCCGCGAATTTGTTTTTATTGTGTGCGATCGGATACGTGTTATTGTCATGGTATTTCTGATGGTTTTCATGATCTCCACTGCGATTGCTGTCACACTGCCTCCTGTATATCGCTCCACTGCTAAATTTTCTTTAATTGTTCCGCAGAGCATGGATCCGCTGCAGAAAGAAAATTCTTTTGATTACAATAACAGGGTCCGGCGATATCTTCAGGATCAAAAAGAACTGATCCTGTCCAACAGAGTTTTGGGGAAGGTCGTTGCAGAACTGGAACCCGGAGTCCGGCAGCCAGTCTCTCAAAAGGTGATGGATTCGTACCGCAAAGACATATCCGTTGATCCGCCTGCTGGAGAAACATTTGCAGGTTCCAGCGTTTTTATTCTGGAATACACCAACAGCAATCCTGCCCGTTCCATGCAGGTGGCTTCCTCTTTGACACAGAATTATCTGGAAGCCTACCGGGAACTCAGCCAGGCTAAAAGCGATTATTCATATTCTTTTTTTCTGCAGCAGACCAATAAACTGCATGAGAATATGCTCGATAAAGAAGAGAAACTTCGTGCCTTTGAAAGTAAACAGGCTCTGGCACTTCTTGAAATTCTGAATCTGGAGCCCGGGAAATCCAATGCAGAAGTGGGCCCCAATGCGTTGCTCAATCAGTTTTTGCGCAGTTATCACGAACTTCAGGTTGAGTTGGCCGGTTTGAACAGTTCTATCAGTTACCTGGATCGGGAAATTCACAAAAAAGGAATTCCAGCCGTTCCGTCTGAGATGGAGGGCTCCGGACGCACCATTTCGGTTTATAAGACGAAAGTAGCCCAATTGCAGTTGCAGCTGAATGAGATGAAACCTCAGTTCAGCGCAAATTTTGAGCCTTTGAAACAAGTAGAGCAGGAGTTTAACATGAGCGTTGATTCCTTGAAAAAGGAGCTGGGCAGATCTGTGGATGCCCAGAAGATGACGGCTCAAAATATTGAAGCCAAAATCCGTCAGCTCGAAACGATTATCAGGGGACTTAAAGACCGCATTCAGAAAACTGCCGGAGAAAAGGCTACCTATGAAACCCTGAAGCAGGAATATTATCTGGCCAGGGATGCCTATACACAGGCCATGGCTCAACTGGAACAGACACGAATGGCAAAATCTCTCAATGAAGACAAACAAATCTTAACGCTGATTGATAAACCGTCGCTTCCCGTAAATCCATTTAAACCGAATCGCATGCTGATTATCATTGGCGGCTTTGTTTCAGGACTTTTCTTAAGCGTTGCCGTTGCATTGACGATGGATCATTTTGATCATCGAATCAAAACACTCTATGACATCGAAACATATCTGAATGTTCCCGTACTCGGATCGGTACCGAATGTACATGGGTAATTTTCAGCTTCCTGATTTCGGCAGGTACTGAATATGGAAATTTTCCCCTCAGTTGCCATCATGGTCATTTCCCTGATTGTTATGATTTTGTGGTTTATGGGAAAACGTCGGCCTGTTTATGCGGAACAAAAACAGGCCGATTTCACGGCTGTGCTTCTGGCATGCTGGATGATTGCCAGCGCTGTTTTCGGCCCGAATTTTTTTATACTGCGATTTGCAGGTGTGTTCGATATCACGATTGAGCGATTGTTATTTATCGTGATTCTGGCTTATGTCGCCGCTGGCCTGTTTACTGGAAAAATCAACCTGCTCAGTAATAATTCCATTGAAATCGCAATGATGGCGTTTGCCATGGTTTGCGTGATCGCCATGATGCGCAAAGGTTTTCTTTCCATAGATTCGGCCAGATTTCCGTCTCCGTGGTTTGTGTTCATTACCGGCTATCTGTTTCCTTTTATCGTGTATGTTTATGCCAAAAGTTTTATTCAGACAGAAGAACAAATTCAAATACTGCTGACGGCTCTATTTTTTTTCGGAATCTATCTTTGTCTGATAGCACCGCTGGAGTATTTTCAATTACGACAATATGTATTTCCACGCTATATCAATGATCCTCTAATTTCCACCCTGCATCTTGAACGCGCCAGAGGGCCGTTTTTAAATGCCGCATTTAACGGGGTAGCCATGGTCATCGGATTTATCAGCGGCATGCATCTTCTGCCCCAAAAGACAGGGTTCTCTCTAACGTTTTACCGGGCGGCACTCCTGCTGTTTCCTCCTGCGGTGTTCTTCACCCTGACACGGTCTGTGTATCTGGGGTTTCTGATATCCTTGTTTATTTTTCTGATATGGTACAAGACACCGTTTTCCAAATGGAAAATAGTGTCTGTTCCTGTAGCGGTTGCAGTAGTTGCCATTTTTATCAATGCCCACCGTCTGGCCTCTTCAGACAGACGTGAAGGTGGGGTTTATCAGGTCGAAGAAGTTCAAATTCGCGTTGCACTACTGGAAATGTCCTATTTTTTATTTACCCAACACCCCCTGCTGGGTATTGGACTTGCTCAGTTTATTCCGGTAGCCAACCTGTCTTATACGGGCAAAGTGCCTTATGTTGTTGAAATATCAACTCCCCAGTTTCAGCACAACCATCTGATGGGAATCGCCACGGAATTAGGGCTGGTAGGCTTATGTGCCTATCTGACCATGATCATCCTCATCCTGCGCCGGATAACACAAACATTCAAACGAGTTCCACAATCAGGTTTTATGGGAAGAAATCTATGTGTTATCATAATTGCAGTATGGTGCATATATTTGAACAACAATCTTTTTGTGGAGCCCTCCAATGCGCTTTTTATCAATTCGGTTCCATTCATGTTCGCAGGGCTTATCGATGGCATCTATGTAAGATCACTTAAAAAAGATACTGTATATCATCAACGGTTGAGGCCACTGTTTCAATATGTTTAAAGATTTTTATCATCTGAAAGCTGAGCCATTCAGCACACACCCTAATCCGGGCATCATTTTCATTTCCAATACCCACAAGGAAGCTTGGTATTATCTGCTGTTCGGCATCGATACCCAAGAGCCGTTTCTGGTGCTGACCGGCGAGTATGGCATGGGTAAAACTCTGCTTTGCCTCAGACTGATTCAGGTATTGAAGAAGAAAGGCAAACCGCCTGTGGAATATATTTCCACTCCCGGTGAAGGCTATGGCGGTATTTTAAGGCGTATTGCACATCACTTGAATATCAGCATTGTTCCTGAAGATGAGGCGGTTCTTCAGGACATGATTTATGATTACTTTCGGGAAGGAACCCAGGATTCCCGTTTCTATCTGATCATTGACGACGCCCATGAACTGGATACCGAAGCCCTCACCCGGCTGAAGCATCTATCCTCCTTTAATCATAATGGTTTTTTCCCCATTGTGATGGTGTTTGTGGCGCATCCGTCCTTTCTTCAAGGGCTTCAGACGCCGGCATTGAAGTCACTGAACCAGCGCATCAAAAGACGGTATCAGCTTTCACGATTCAGTTTCGAAGATACGAAAAATTATATCTACTTTCGTCTGCTTAAATCCGGCGCCAGTGGATTACCGGTGTTTCCGGAAGAAACTCTTCAAAAAATATTTGAATACAGCGGTGGTGTGCCGCGCCTGATCAACAATATCTGTGACACCTGCCTTCTGATTGGTGCTTCCAGGGAACTGACTGTCATCCCTCCTGAAGTTGTGGATAATGCCAAAGATCTGGTCGAGGGCAGCCTGATCGGAAGCAAATCGGAAGTTATTGTTGATACGCATGCGATGACTGAAGCACTGGAAGAAATAGAAACACCCGAAACACCAGAACCCTTGGTGACCATTTCCGAAGAGATTCCGACCGATGTCAGTAACCGAGAAAATGACGATACTACTGGACTGAAAAACGCTGCGGATGCCGACGAAGAATCTTATATTAAAGCGCCACTGTCTCAGCATTCATCCATCTTGAAAAAATTGGGGACTGTTTTGTTGATAGTGGTGTCGGCATCTCTTCTCTTGATCTGTGGTGCCGTGTTGTCTCAATTATATACGAATCCCCATTTCACTATTTCATCACTGCTGCCAGCTATCCAGCGTCAACACATGTCCGAAGCTGTAAATACAACTGCCGCAGAAAAACCGGTTGCAGCAGAACCACCACATGCAGCGCCATCTTCACGTTCTACAGATACTGCGCCTCAATCCACAAAAGCCGCCCTGGCGGCGCCAATACTGCGTGATGAGGAACCGGATAACACTTCGTCACTCGATTCCAGTGCGACAGAGGATTCTTCCACGTCCCATACAGAAACCGTTTCCTCGGCTCCAAAGGATATGGCCCCGGCAACGGCAGAAAATACGGATAAACCTGTGCTACAGACATCCCAGACAGACACATCCACTAAAAGTACCGCGGAATATTTCATCCATTATCCGTTTTCACTCAGATACTCCAGTTATCAAAAACCAAGCCATGCATTGCAGGATATTTCAGACGTGCGGCAAAAGGGTCTTACGGCATATCTGGTTCCCATTTCTCTGGGCGACATGGGAATCTGGTGGCGCATCTATATCGGGTACTATCCCACTGAAGCAGAAGCTAAAAAAGTGAGATCGGAATACAAAATTGCCAATACAATTGTGGATAAAACGGAATATGCCTGCCTGGTTGGAGACTATTCTACTGAAACAGACATTCAAGCTGCCTTTGAAAAGCTGAAGCAGCTTGGCTTTTATCCATATGTTATTCAAACGGCAAAAGATCATTTTTTGTTATATGTCGGTGCATATGGAAAAAAAATTGAAGCTGCTGCTCTGAATCAGGAACT
The DNA here is from genome assembly GCA_001443525.1 of Desulfobacteraceae bacterium RAAP-1. Lineage (GTDB taxonomy): Bacteria > Desulfobacterota > Desulfobacteria > Desulfobacterales > Desulfatirhabdiaceae > RAAP-1. Next base: position 31,192 of record LKPX01000003.1, read on the forward strand.
TGAGACAAAAGGATTTCACAGCCTGATTGCGAAAAGATAAAGGAAGATAATATGACGTATTTTCTTCATGAATGAAATTCTTTTCTCAAACAGCGATGGTGACTTTATAAAAAGTCCAATATCAGCATACTGCAGGATATAATCCAATATGAATATCTGGGAAGAAGCATATTCTAAAAATAAGGAAGGCAACCGGGCGTCTGTTCATCCCAACCCGGATCAGAATTCGCCTGCGCCGTCGGAAGAACCTTCCGGTGGCAATACGCAGCATTCTATAAAGCCACCTGCCGAGGGGGAGTCGTTTGAAAATCTGTATTATCAGATCGGTAAATCTCATCAGCCTGCCGGTACTCCCCAATTTCGACAGAAGCCGAGATCTGAAACAAATCAAACTCAGCAGCAGCCGTATCAGAGTTCTGAATCCGATGCTTCACCCAAATCAACTAAAATGCGGTTTAATTTCAGAATCCTGTCAGATAAAATTTCCAGATCATATCCATCAGTTTTGAACAAAATGAGCAACCAGCTTTCAGATATCTGGGGAAACATTCTAGTAGAAACCAAGCAGTCGGTCGAAGCCCTGCTGGTTTGCGGTGCTACACGAAAAGAAGGCAATACCTTTATTTCTTTTTATTTGGCCATGTTTTTATCCAAAGAATACAACATGAAGATTTTATATGTGGATACAAACGCTGACCATGCAGTAATCCCCAAAATCAAAAATCTCCCTGGATTTTACACATTTGTATCTCAAAAAAAAGAACTTTCCTCTCTGATTGTGAAGACGGAATATCCAGGACTGTATTTATTGCCGTCTGGCGCTGAGAAATCATCCCAAAATGACGGTTCTGTCATGCTGTCCAGAGAACCTGTCGAAGCACTGATACAGTATTGCAGAAACAATTTCGATATTACAATCATTGACGGCCAGCCGATCACCATGAGTCCTGTCATGATCGAATTCGCCAGGGTGGTGGATATGACAGCGATAGTATGCCGATACGGATATTCCAGGAGGGAAGTGTCCAAAATGGCTATCGACAAACTCCAGAAATTCGGAATTAATTCCATTGGCGTCATTTTAAATGACCGTCAGTTCCCGATACCGCAAAAACTTTATCGATTAATGGGATGATGGATAATCAGTCTGACTCAAAGCGAACAGTGCTTCATGTGATCGATGCTTTGAATATTGGCGGCGCGCAGGCGTTGCTGGAACTTCTGGCGGCCAAAACACCTCGCAACCGTTATCGCACGCTTGTTTGCGTCCTTCAGCCCGATACGACAGTTCTTTCCCGGATTGAATCTACGGGCGTCAAGGTGTTCTGCTTCAACCGCCGCAGACCCAGCATTGTCCGGCCGATCGACTTTATTTCATATTTTTACTTGAACATTCGGGATATTATCCGGATATGTGATGAATATTCGGTGAATGTTATTCACTGCCATCTGTCGGATGCCGAATTCATCGGTATCCTGGCTGGACGTTGCTGTCGTATGGAACGCATCGTATCCACCGTTCATTATCCGGCACTGCTGCCGGAGCGAAAACCCGGCGATATCCGCAATTATTTCAGAATGCTGACAACCCGGTTGCTTTATCGTTTGGCGGATACGGTCATTGCCGTATCCGACGACGTCGCGGAAAAACTGCATACGGTTTTTGAGCTTTCACCATCCCGCATCCAGGTTATTATCAACGGGATTGATGTGGATGCCATCTATCACACGCAGCCTAATACCGATCTTTTGAAGTTGCTTTCTGTAAAGTCCGGCCAGCGTCTGATTACCTCTGTAGGCCGTCTTATGCCTCCCAAGGGCCATCGCTACCTGATTGAAGCCATGCCCGCAATACACCGCCAGTATCCAAATGCCAGATTGATATTAGCTGGAGACGGTGATCTCAGAAAATCGCTTGAAGCAAGAGCGCGGGACATGGGCATACAGGATGCAGTTTCCTTTCTTGGAAGTCGCAACGATATCGCCGACATTCTGGCTGTAACAGAAATTTTTGTGCTGCCATCTATCTCGGAAGGCACATCTTTGGCGCTATTGGAGGCCATGGCGGCTTCCAAACCCATTGTCGCTACTGATATTCCTGGGAACAGCGCCATATTACGACATACCTCAAATTGTCTTCTTGCGCCACCTGCAGATCCGGAGAAGCTTGCGGATGCGATCGTGCAGTTGCTTAAAGACCCTCCAACGGCGGCGCAATATGGTCAGAACGCATATCAGGATGTATGTCGCCGCTACCATATAGACCAGACCATCTCCCGGCTCATGGCAATCTGGGGATAATATCGATTTGTGAGCCATTATCATTGTCAGGCAAATCCATGACCAAAATTGCAGTCACCGGTTTCAGAGGCGTTCCGGCCACATGGGGCGGCATCGAGCATCACTGCGAAAATTTATACGCACGGCTTGCCCAGCGGGGCTATGATATCACGATATACGCCAGAAACTACTATACCCCGGAAAATATCTCCGAGTACAAGGGAATGCGAATCAAGCATCTGCCGACCATCAATTATAAATATTCGGATGCGCTGCTGCATACTCTGATCTCCGTGATCCACATCCTTTTTACAAATCCAGATATCATTCATATTCACGGAATCGGCCCCTGCTTTTTCAGTTGGATTCCCCGCCTTTTCAAGCCACGAATCAAAGTGTTTTTCACCTGCCATGGTCTGGACTGGCAACGGAAAAAATGGCCGTGGTGGGCATCGAAACTGATGTATCTGGGAGAGTTGAACGCTGTATATTTTGCTCAACATCACATTGTAGTTTCAAAAAATCTTCAGGAGTATTTCAGCAAGGCGCATCACATTTCAGCCCATTATATTCCCAATGGCATTGCCATACAGCCATTGCGTCCGCCTCATGCCATCAAGCGATGGGGGCTGTATGAACACTCGTATTTTCTGTGTGTTGGACGCATGGTGCCGGAGAAGCGGATAGAGGATATTATCCGGGCTTATCTCCTGAAGCCAAGGAAATGTTCTTTAGTCATTGTCGGAGATAACGCTGCTTCCGGTCGGTATATGTCCGAATTACGAAATATTGCAGGAAGCAACCCAGCAATCCTTTTTACCGGCTATCAATTCGGTGCTATCCTGGAGGAACTTTATTCCAGCACAGCAGCATTTATCGCTGCATCAGAATTGGAAGGTCTTCCCATCACCCTGCTTGAGGCATTGTCATACGGAGCAATGTGTGTTACAAGCAACATTGCACCGCATCGGGAGCTGATGGAGCCCCTGCATGGAATATGTTTTCCTGTTGGCGATGTTTATGCACTGGCATCATCCATGGATTGGGTGGAAACCATGTCTGAATATCAACGGGAGCGATTCAGGGAAAACGCCATTAGCATGATTTCAAGGCACTTTAGCTGGAATTATGTCTGCAACGCCCATCATCTTTTGTATCAAAAAGCCCTGTCAACCATTGAACCGTAAGCATTTTTCTGTAATTTTCAGACGAAATATATGTATTCACAACGAGGAGTAACAAGAAGACTTGAACTGTTGCTGGATGTTCTGCTGACAGAATGCGCATTCATTTGTGCATATTTCATCAAACGACATCTGCCGATGGGGTCCTATGGGGGACTCACGGTTACATCCAATTATTCTCTGCTGCTGCTGCTCATCACCATCACCTGGTATGTCATTCTTGATTTTGTATCCCACAGATCCAGTTACAGAAGTAAATTGTCTGTTTCTATATTCAGAAATGTCTTTTACCTTGTCAGCACCTGCACCGTTATTCTGGTGTTATGCATGTATGCGTTTAAAATTTCAGATATCAGCCGTATTCTGATTTTTATTTTTTTTACTCTGGATGTATTATTTCTTTATACAAGCCGTTGGATAATGCGTCAGATAATCATGTCAAAATGGAATAAAGATATCTATTATCGCTATGTGCTGATTATAGGAAGCCGTACAACCGCCAGGGAGCTGATACAAATGATTGCAAATCATCCGGAAACCAGCATCCAGATTGTCGGATGTGTGGATTTATATCAGGAAGATGTCGGGAATACCGTCTGTTGTGATGTCCAGATCATCGGAACCATGGATAACCTGCGCGATATTTTGTTAAACCGGGTTATTGACGAGGTTTTGATAGCCATGCCGATGAATGAAATCAATAACTCTGAATGGTATTTATCTCTTATCAATACATTTGGTATCACGATCCGCATTATTCCCTACTGGTATATCCGGAAGTACATGTCTCTTCAGCCAGATACTCATAACTTTCAGATAGAGCGTTTTCTGTCGGAACCAGCGCTGGTTCTCAGCACAACTCAGGAAAAAGAGGATGTGCTGATCCTGAAGTCCGTCATGGATTACATACTGGCTGCAGTTATCCTTTTGATTACCTTGCCTTTTTTTATGATTGTAGCAGTCAGCATTAAATTGGCATCACCAGGATCTGTATTTTACAAGCAGCTCCGGTGCGGACAGTATGGCCGAAAATTTTATGTATATAAATTCCGCACCATGGTCAAGAATGCCGATAAAATGCAAAATTCGATAGTTGCATACAACGAGGCAGACGGTCCAGTATTTAAAATAAAAAAGGATCCCCGTATCATTCCTTATATCGGCTCCTTTTTAAGGAAAGTCAGTCTGGATGAGCTTCCTCAGTTTATCAATGTACTGCGTGGAGAAATGAGTATCGTAGGACCTAGGCCTGCTATCCCCGATGAAGTCGAAAAATACGAGCTGTGGCAACGCCGGCGTCTGTCTATGAAACCCGGTATTACCTGCACTTGGCAGATACAACCCGATCGCAATTCCATTTTATTTGATCAATGGATGAAAATGGATTTGGACTATATCGATAACTGGTCTTTTTGGCTCGACATCGCACTGATGTTGAAAACCATCCCTGCCATCATATTAGCGCACGGCAGATAAAATGATAATGATTCTATTTGGGAGAATTCAGCACATATGATCAAAGCTTCCAGTTTGAAAAGAGGTAGTGTCGTTTCTATTAACCAGCAGATTTATATGGTCAAACATGTCGATGTCAAAACGCCGTCCGCCCGGGGAGCCCTAACGTTATACAAGATACGTCTGATGAATGTTCAGAACGGACAAAAACTCGATCAATCCTTCAAGGGGAATGATATGCTTGAAGATGTCGAATTGAGCCGAAGGCCGGTTCAATTCATTTACAAAGAAGGCAGCGATTACACCTTTATGGATACCGAGGACTACAATCAATACACCCTGAACGAAGGAAGCCTTGAAGGCCAGATACCCTGGCTTACCGATAACCTTGATGGCATTACCGCTCTGTTGAATGACGGAAAGATTATCTGCATTGAACTTCCGGCAACGGTACAGCTTGAAATCATAGATACGGCGCCAGCCATCAAAGGGGCTACCGTAACAGGCAGAACCAAGTCTGCCACACTTGCCAACGGGGTTGTCATTCAGGTTCCGGAATATCTGGCTGCGGGTGAAACTGTCAAAGTCAATACGGAAACCGAAAAATACATGTCACGGGCTTAAGCATTCCGAGTCTCGGTGCTTTTTAATTGACAACAGCAGCGGATTTTCCTATTTTTTACGGAAATTTCGAGAGAAAGGGGGGATGAAATATTTTTTCGTCACTGATAGAGGCGCAACTGGACAGCCCTGATGAAGGTGTCGGTCGGAGGGATTTTCTGAAGTTAGGCGCAGCAGCAGCCCTGCTGAGCCTGTTTCCAGGAACCGCGATAGCAGCGATATCCAGAAGGGCCAGACACATAAAAGTGAGCAAAGCAAAGGCTGTAACACGTGCGCTGCATTTCTATAACCTCCATACAGGTGAAAAAATGGATGTGGCCTATTTTGCCCGAGGAAAGTATTCACCTGCAGCGCTGAAGGATATCAATCATTTATTCCGAGACTATCGCACCGGGACGGTCAAGTCTATCGATCCCAAACTGCTGGATTATCTCTACAGCATTTCATTGAAGCTGGAAACCCATAAAACGCCGTTTCATGTCGTATCCGGATACCGTACTCCTGCGACCAATGCCCTGTTGTGCAGGGAGAGTTCTCAAGTCGCCAAACACAGCCTTCATATCAAAGGAAAAGCAGTCGATATCCGCCTGCCCAACCGCAACATTGCTTCCATACGTCGTGTCGCAGTTGTATTGAAAAAAGGTGGCGTGGGTTATTATCCGGATGATAATTTCGTGCATGTCGATGTTGGAGATGTGCGCTACTGGTAGATCGGACAGCTTCGTACAGGCTTTAATTCCGGTACGAAGCCCCCCCCCAAAGAGGTTAATGTGAATTTACCGCTCTCAGCTCCAGTGGTTTGATAAACGGGACCATATGAACCACTGTATTGAGAGAAGCGTTCAGTGCTTTATCGAGCGGCGGATCACGGTCATAGATATCTTTTGCGAAACAAACCATCCCGGTTTTATCCACCCATGCCGTCCAGTACAGCAGATATACCGGCATGGGTTCTTTCAGCCGGACAACAGTGGGCGTTCCACTGGCAATTACTTCTGAAATCCGCTTGGCAGACCATAGTGGGTCGTCTTTCAGGAGATACTCCGCAAGTTCCATGGGCTTTTCGATACGGATGCAGCCGGAGCTGAAATTTCTGGATGTTCTTTTAAACAAACTGCGCTGCGGCGTATCGTGCAGGTAGATTGAAAATTTGTTGGACAGCAGAAATTTGATCCGGCCCAGAGCGTTCAACGGGCCTGGGTCCTGACGAAACCTGTAGGGGAAATTGCTGGTGCTCAGCCGTGACCAGTCAATTGTCATTGGATCTATATCTGGAGCATTTTCTCCCCCCGCCGTTTCAAATACCTTGATGTGATGCTGAATCAGGTACATTGGATTTTTCTGAATTAAGGGCAGTTTGTCTTCAACAGCGATCTTGTAAGGAACATTCCAATACGGATTCAATACGATATACTTGATGGCATCCCTGAAAACCGGCGTCCGGCGATAGGATTTTCCGACAACCACGCGCATGCGAAGTACAGTTGACTGATCGTCAAACACAACGAGACTGTAATCGGCAATATTCACAAGAACATATCGTTTCCCCAGATCGCGGGGAATCCATCTCCAGCGCTCCAGGTTCAATTCAATCTGCTGTATTCGATACTGAACCGGGGTATTCATGGCAGATAGCGTGCCAGGGCCTACAACGCCGTCCGGATCGATACCATGCCGTTTCTGAAAATGCTGTACCCCTTCCATGACGTCTTCATCGAAAACCGCAGGGTTGACGACATGTTCCGGCAGATGCATATCCCCCGTAATGGAAAGGCGTTGTCGAATCAACTTGATCCGGGAATCCACATCATTTATTTTTAAGGGCGCTCCGGCTGGAACTATTGGCCAGCCACCATTTTTCTGAATCTTTATATAACGGCGCAGCGCCTCGATCAGGCGATGATAGCCAGCATTGGCTGGCTGCAAATGTTGAAGATAGGATATTGCAGTTCCCTGGAGAGCGGCGGATTCCAGTCGCGAAAGACTGTCCGTTTCGGTATTGATAAACAACCAGGTGGGATCAACAACGGCCGGATTGGTCCGTCCAAACTCCAGATGGCTGCCAAAAAGCACATAGGCATCCGTGAGTAAAAGCTCCAAATCCACCTGCTTTTCCGGGTCCGGAGCTTCCTGTTTACGCCCTGATTGATTCAGGGCGTTGACAAGAGATCGGATGCGATCAAGGTGATAATCTTCGGGAGTCAGCCCTTCCTGTCTGGAGGATTCCAGGAGGCTGATCAGATTCTCCGCCTGAGATGTTGGCCTTCCTTCCTTGATCCAAAGAAAATGCTGCTCATGATTTTCATAATACTGGCTGATTACGGAAGCACAATGAATCTCAGGAGGCCGAGAAAACGACAATGCGGCCATTCTGGCATCTTCTATCCGTTTTTCGAGAATCACGCCTGCCCTGGAAGATGGTGGAGATATCCTTCCGGTTACGGCGCAATGGCCGATATCAAAGAAAAGAAGCAGGCACCCAGTGATCGTCAATATCGACGTGATACAGGCTAAAAAATATATTTTGGCAGGTATCGTGACAGGCAACGAATTTTCAGTGCAACAGAAATTTTTTGATCTGGCGGTAAATTTCATCGGGATGGTCCATGTCGATCCATTGCAGTTGAGGATCTGATTTAAACCAAGTGAACTGGCGTTTGGCGTAGCGGCGGGTATCCTGCTTCATGGACTGCACCGCAGCATCCCAGCTCAGGCGGCCTTCCATATAATCTGCTGTATGACGGTATCCTATGGATTTCATGGATTTCAGCCTGGAAGAATATCCTCTTGAAAAAAGAAGCGCCACCTCATCCACAAGCCCCTCCACCATCATCTGATCTACGCGGTGATCTATACGTTCATACAATATTTTCCGGTCACGATAAAGGCCAATTTTCATGACATGAAAAAAAGAATCTCCAAAGTGATGAGACTGGTGAAAAGACGAAATGGGGCTACCCGTTATCTCATAGACTTCGAGAGCGCGGATAATACGATATGTATCATGAGGATGTATCCGGGCTGCGGATTTCGGATCGCAGGATTGCAACCGTTTATATAATACATCCTTGCCATCGGTAATCATTTCCTGTTTGAGACGATTACGGCTCTTCAGATTTACGGGCGCCGAATCGAATAATCCGTGAATCAACGCCCGAATATACAAACCAGTACCACCAACAACCAATGCGGGTTTTCCCTCCGCTGCCAGCTTATTAATGATTTCATGGCTCATGGCAGCATACTGCTGCGCATCGAAATCGGCGTCCGGATCAACGATATTCACCATATGATGGGGTATGCGCGCCATTTCAGCAGCAGTCGGTTTTGCAGTTCCAATATCCATATAGCGATATACCTGCATGGAATCCGCGCTGATGATTTCCGCTTTTAGCTGAGCGGCGATATCAATGGATACGCCTGTTTTGCCGACACCGGTCGGGCCGCATATGATGGCGACACGTGGTTTTTCTATCATACCGGATTGTCACATTCTAAAAAAAAACCCGTATTCCGGCCAATTTCGGGCAGACAATACGGGTTAATAGTGATTGGCGCTGAACCGCCACCCCAAGGCATTTCTTACTTTTTCTTTTGTTTTTGCTGGCCCACGCGGACCTTCTCTTTGACAGTGGATTCCGTATATTTGGCAGAGTTAAATGCACAGCCGAATTTGATTGTTTTATCTTCCACCCAGCGCATCATCAATGCCGGATTTGGATACACCGTGCAGTCGTTGTTAGCGTTGATCTTTACACAGCCTTCACAGTGAGGAGTGATATTTGCCATTGGGCACCTTCCTTTGACTTTTTACAAAACCATCAATTATAATTTTAAAGAAAAAAAGGGATTACAACGATGTGTAACCCCCATTATCATAGCAGATGTGGCGGGAGCGACGAGGCTCGAACTCGCGACCTCCGGCGTGACAGGCCGGCGCTCTAACCAACTGAGCTACGCCCCCAACATTATTTTTTGAAATTGCCGCACCATTTTCAGACTCTCTGTTTTTAGAATCTTAAAAAACTCAACCATCTGAAATGGTGGGCGGAACAGGGCTTGAACCTGTGGCCCTCGGCTTGTAAGGCCGATGCTCTCCCAGCTGAGCTACCCGCCCGTCTTTATGTCACAAAGACTTGAACCTTATACAAAAGCTTTTCTGTAGTGTCAAGAAGAAAAGTTACACAAGCGGACATTCCGGACGAAACGCTTCCACAGGAAGAGGAGCAGATTCAAAACAAAAGTCGCTTCCATTAAACAGAGATATACCGGGTTCAAGAATAAGCGCATGTGTCAGAACCTCATCCATGTGTTCTACCAGAATAAACTCCATTTGACGTGCAATTGTATCGGGGATATCCTTCAGATCCTTTTCATTTTCTCTGGGAAGAATGATTTTTTTCAAACCTCCCCGATGCGCCGCCAGGATTTTTTCTTTAACACCGCCCACGGGCAACACCCGTCCCCGCAGGGTTATTTCGCCGGTCATGGCTGTTCTGCGGTCCACAGGTTTGCGTGTTAATGCTGATACAATGGAAGTACACATGGAAATTCCCGCAGATGGCCCATCTTTGGGAATAGCTCCTTCCGGGATATGAATGTGGATATCACAATTTTTATAGAAATCCTTATCGATCATCAGACGTTCAGCGCGGGAACGAACAAAACTGACTGCTGCCTGAGCGGATTCTTTCATGACATCGCCCAGTTTGCCGGTAACGATCTGCTCTCCCTTGCCCGGCATGACCAGGGTTTCGATACATAGCAGTTCGCCCCCTACCTGTGTCCAGGCCATACCAGTGACAATGCCGATCTGATCTTTCTCCTCGATCTGGCCATATCGGTGCCGGGCAGGCCCCAAGTACTTTTGAACAGATCGGGAATTAATGATTACCGCTTGAATTTCTTTGTTCTTTGCGATGTCACGAGCGATTTTTCGACATATCGAGGCGATTTCCCGTTCGAGATTTCTGACGCCAGCTTCACGGGTGTATTTCTGGATGATGGTCAATATTGCATTTTTGGTAAATTCTATCTTTTTCCCCTCAAGCCCGTTTTGTCTGATCTGCTTGGCGATCAAAAAACCTTTCGCAATGTGATATTTTTCGAATTCCGTATATCCGGGCAACTTAATGATTTCCATTCGGTCCTGAAGGGGCAGCGGAATATCTGGAAGGGTGTTGGCGGTAGTAACGAAAAAAATATCCGAAAGATCGTAATCAACATCCAGATAATGGTCATTAAATCCTGAATTTTGTTCCGGATCCAAAACCTCAAGAAGTGCAGCCGACGGATCTCCCCGGAAGTCCATACTCATTTTATCGACTTCATCAAGGCAGAAAACAGGATTGTTGACACCGACCTTTTTAAGACTCTGAATAATTTTTCCCGGCATGGCGCCGATATAGGTCCTGCGATGTCCCCGGATTTCGGCCTCATCCCGAACACCGCCCAGTGACAGGCGGATATATTTCCTGCCAGTCGCTCGAGCTATGGATTTGGCCAGTGACGTTTTTCCGACGCCCGGAGGCCCCACAAAACACAAAATAGGCCCCCGCATCTTTTTGACCAGAGACTGCACCGCCAGATACTCCAGTATTCGTTCTTTGGGTTTTTCAAGGCCGAAATGATCTTCGTTCAGAATTTTTTCCGCCTGAAGCTGGTCTTCCTCGATGGCTGTCTGTTCATACCAGGGTAAACTGATCATCCAGTCAATATAGTTTCTTACCACAGTGCCTTCCGCCGACATGGGCGCCATCATTTTCAGCTTTTTGAATTCATGTAAAGCCTTATCTGTAGCTTCACGAGACATTTTCTTCTGCTGAATCTGATTTTCCAGCTCCTTGAGGTCATCCCCCGCCTCTTCATCCGTTCCCATCTCCTTTTTGATGGCGCGCATCTGCTCGTTTAGGTAATAGCTTTTCTGGGTCTTGTCCATTTGTTCCTTGACCCGGGTTTTGATACGCTGATCCATCTGAAATACGTCTATTTCCATCTTGATGAGACTCAGCAGGAGCGTCAGACGTTCATTCAGGGACGCTGATTCCAGCAGGCGCTGTTTGTCTTCCACTTTGAAAGAAAAATGCGCCGAGACAGTATCAGACAACTGAGACAGATTGGTAATGGTAGAAACCGTATTCAGGAGTTCTTTGGAAATTCCTTTCGTCAGATCCGCATATTCACGGAAACTGGTAACAATGGCCCGCCCAAGGGCGACAGACTCTGCATCTGTTTCAAAATCTTCGGGGATAGGTTCTACCTCAACCTGAAAAAAATCTTCCTGGGGCACAAACCGCTGAATACGGGCACGAGACTTTCCTTCCACCAGCGCCTTGATTGTACCGTCCGGCAGACGGAGCAACTGCAAAACCCTTCCGATAGTTCCAACCAGACACATATCCTTGATGTCCGGGTTTTCTTCGCCAGCCACCTGCTGCCGCGTCAGAAATACGCTCTTCTCATTGTTCATGGCGTCAGCCAAAGCCTTGACCGACTTTGATCTGCCGACAAACAGCGGCGCTACCATATGAGGAAACACCACAATATCCCTGAGCGGCAGCAGCGGCAGCAACATCAGTTGTGAACCCGAATCATTCTGTTTGAATTTTTTCGTAAAATTTATCATTGTAAAAAGAACCTGATGAACTCATAAAAAGTCAACACCGGAAAGGCGGAACCCAATAAGGGCATATAAACATTAGGCCTGTTTTTTCACCTGTTCGTAAAGCAGTATCGGTGGCTCGTTGTTCAAAACGACCTCTTCACTGATGACACATTCCTTGACATCTTCCACCGATGGAATTTCGTACATAATATTGAGCAGGCAGTTTTCCATAATCGCCCGAAGACCCCTGGCGCCGGACTTACGTTTGATGGCTTCACCGGCAATCGCTGAAAGGGCGCTGTCCGTCAGTCGAAGATTGACACCTTCCATCTCAAACAGTTTCTTGAACTGTTTGATGAGCGCATTCTTGGGTTCTTTCAGTATACGGATTAATGAATTTTCTGTAAGTTCATCGAGAGTGGCAATAACCGGCAGCCTTCCCAGAAATTCCGGAATCAGCCCGAACTTGATAAGGTCTTCCGGCTGTACCAGCTTTAGCAACTCTCCGACGTTATGTTCTTTCTTTTCAACCACATTGGCCCCAAACCCCATGACATTGGAGCCCAGCCGACGCTGGATAATTTTTTCAAGACCACTGAACGTTCCTCCGCAAATGAACAAAATATTGGATGTATCCACTTTTACAAAGTCCTGTTGTGGATGCTTTCTGCCCCCTTTGGGCGGTACGCTGGCGGTAGTTCCTTCGATGATCTTCAAAAGCGCCTGCTGCACGCCCTCTCCCGAGACATCGCGAGTGATGGACGGGTTATCCGATTTCGAGGCGATTTTGTCGATTTCATCAATATACACAATCCCTCGTCTGGCCTTGTCAAGATCATAATCGGCATTCTGGAGAAGAGACAAAATGATATTTTCGACATCTTCCCCCACGTAACCCGCTTCCGTAAGGCTGGTAGCATCTGCGATGGTAAAGGGTACATTCAGGAATCTTGCCAGGGTTTGCGCCAGAAGCGTTTTTCCGCTGCCAGTAGGGCCAATCAGCAGAATATTGCTTTTTTGAATTTCAACATCATTCTGACTGGCTACGGAATCAAGCCGTTTGTAATGATTGTGGACTGCAACCGCCAGAATTTTTTTAGCCCGTTCCTGTTCGATGACATAATCATCCAGCATTTCCTTGATTTGTTTGGGAACGAGCGAACGCTGCTGGGTAGCGGCGTTCTGTTCGGTTTCTTCATCGATGATTTCACTGCAAAGCTGAATACACTCATCGCAAATATAAACCGCAGGGCCGGCTATCAGTTTTGCAACTTCTTTCTGATTTTTACCACAGAAAGAACAGAACAGATTCTCTGTTGTATCGTCTTTTTTTGCCATATCATGCCTCCATTTTGCCCAGGTGATCCAGATCGTTCCGGTTGGCGATGACATGATCGATCAGCCCGTATTCCTTGGATTCCTGTCCGGACATAAAAAAATCTCTATCTGTATCTCTTTGAATCTGTTCCAGATCTCTTCCTGTATGATACGACAGGATACCGTTCAATGTATCTTTAAGCCTCAGAATTTCTTTGGCCTGGATAGCGATATCCGACGCCTGCCCTTGAGATCCTCCCATCGGCTGATGAATCATGATTCTGGAGTTCGGCAGGGAATAACGCTTGTTTTTTGTGCCTGCCGCCAACAGCAGAGCCCCCATGCTGGCAGCCTGTCCGATGCACACGGTTGTAATGTCGGGTTTGACATATTGCATCGTGTCATAGATCGCCAGTCCGGCGGTAACAGAGCCCCCTGGCGAATTGATATAAAAGTTGATTTCCTTACCTGGATCTTCAGATTCCAAAAAAAGCAGTTGAGCGATCAGAAGATTGGCAACCTCATCATTGATAGCTGTTCCTAAAAAAATGATTCTGTCTTTAAGAAGCCGCGAGTAGATATCATATGCACGCTCCCCGCGGCTGCTTTGCTCAATGACCATAGGAATTAGTGGCACTGGGTTCTCCTTTATCCTGACAACCAGTCGTCGTCTGAATTGAGGGTGGGTCAATAGCCCGCCTGTCAAACATAATTGCGCCGCACAGATATACATGTTCATAACGGCGCATTGGCTTTAAACAGTCAGCAAACAACTCATGAACACATGTGTTATCCGCCGATTTTTAATAAAGCAAATATCGTACCATGAAGCTTATTGTTCCGAAACATTCGCTGGTACATTTTCAGGATATTCCAGAACAGGGTTGACGGCTTCGATCACGCTGTTATCTACAATAAGCTTAATCGCATGCTTTTCAAGAAGCGTCTGTTTGAAAGAATCGAGAAGTTGCGGATTCTGGCGATAGTGATTTTTGATTTCTTCAATCGGTTTGGCATAGATAATCGCCATCTTCCGGAATGCACTGTCAAGTTCTTCATCCGGGAGTGTCAATTTTTCTTGTGAGATGATCTTTTCAAGGATCAGATGCCTTTGAGCCAGCTTTTTGGCAGTATCCCGATAGGTTTCAGCCACCATTTCCCGATTGAGTTTCTGCGATTCCATCGTCAATTGCTGGTGTTCGAACGAACGCTCGAACTCATGGATAATACCGGCAAGTTCCCAATCAATCAAAGCGCCCGGAACTTCAAAAGAAGCTTTCTCAATCAATGCAGAAAATATCTGTTCATTGATTTCCTGCTCGGAGCGATTGGTGTATCCTTCTACCAGATTATCATGTATCGCTTTTTTGATATCTTCCATACTCTTGAAATCGCCTGTTTTTTTTGCGAAGTCATCATTGAGTTCCGGTAAAATTTCTTCCCGGATTTCATGCAGATATACACGAAATAAAATCTCCTGGGCTGCCAGCGCCGGTTTCGGATATTTTTCGGGGAAGGTTATGGTAAATTCTTTGGTTTCACCTGGAAGCATGCCTGTAACATGCTCATCAAAATCCCTGGTAATGATGGCGCTTCCTATCTTCATTGTCATATTTTCGGTTTTTGGCAATTCTGGATGGGGAGCGTCGTTTTGAAATCCCTCATAATCAAGAATAACCAAATCACCCTCCATAACCGGACGTGCAGGTATGACGGGTTTCAACTCTGCAAAATTTTTCTGGAGCATTTTCAACTGGGCATCAATCTCTTCATTGGTAGGAGTGTACATTGTTTTTTTCAGTGTCAACCCCTTGAAGTCAATATCAGGTATTTCTGGTCGAATCTCGATCGTGGCGTTGTAACTATAGGCGGTTTCAGGGGACAGCTCCGGTGGTTCGACAACAGGATTAAGCAGAGGAATCAGGCCGGATTCCTTGATGGCATCTGCACAAGAATCATTAATCAGCCGGGATTTTATGTCTGCCATAACTTCCTTGCCGTACAGCCTTTCAAGGACCGATCGAGGAACCTTTCCGGGTCGAAATCCCTTGACTCTGGCGGTTTTATTCAGCTCTTTATAGGCATTGTTGATCTCTTTTGCTACATCATCCTGGGGTATTTCAATATGAAGTATTTTTTTGACAGTACTGGCATCTTCTACGGTGTAGTTCATTTGCATTTGTCCCATTTCCCTGGTGGCTGATTAAATAAAAATAGAAACATTAACGACTTTGTAAAAAGTCCGCATGCTGCGTTGCGCTGCATCCTTCGTCGTTGCAGCGTACGACAAGTGCGCTTCACTCCTTGCGGATTTGCGCGCCTTGCCTGCGAACTTTTTACAAAGCCGTCTGAAAATCGACTTGTTACGAAGGCATCAACATTATCGAAAAATAAGATATACGGCAATTGTCATATCCGGACATACGGTTTTTTAGATACCATAACCGCCGGAACACAACTGATTTGCATCGCTGAAATCTGAACAGGCGGGATATAAGAAAGCTGGTGCGAGAGGGGAGATTTGAACTCCCATTCTGTTTCCAGAGCTGGATCCTAAGTCCAGTGCGTCTGCCAGTTCCGCCACTCTCGCCCTTGAGGTCAATCAACTGCCTGGTGCATTGCCGAAATCTATCAACTTACGAGGCCATCAACCTCACAATGTCTTTACATAAAAAAACAACGGCGCATACTGGGCAAAAATAGTATGAATTCTACCCGATGTCAAGCATCAATTGGAAAACGTCTTGTAATGTCAATAGGTTCTATGGTTATGGATTTAAAGTCATTGGATTTGGATGCACGGAAGAGAGATATTGGCAAATATTGTCGATCACCGACTGCATGCGAAATGAGCTGGACTTTGTCTGTAAAAGTATTTATTGTGAAGTGAAAAATGGCAAGCATATTGGTTTTACGGGATATCCAGCTTTCAAGAGGGAACTGTTATTATGAAAAAGCAACCGGATTCTGTTGTAAAACGATCACTGTTTTCATGGGTTCTGCCAGGGAATGTTCACCTTCAAATTTTACTGGTGGCGCTGATCACGCTGACTGTCTTTGCACGAGTGCTGCCGCTGGAAATGCAGAAACGGATTGTGAATCAGGCGATTTCGCTGAGAAGACTGGATCTCCTTCTGTACTATTGTGGCATTTATCTGGTATCCGTTTTGCTGGCCAGTGGTCTGAAATATGTCATCGCCATGCTTCAGACCCGCATATCTGAAAATGTTCTGGCAAACATGCGCAAAGATTTGTTTGCGCATATTCTGACCCTGCCCTTGAATTTCTATCGAAAGGCCCAGCCGGGACTGGTGGTGTCCGCGCTGGTGACGGAGCTGACATCCGCCGGCGCCTTTGTCGGTCTGGCCATTTCATCTCCGACCATTAATATCCTGACGCTGCTGGCGTTCGCCGGTTATCTGATATACCTGAACCCGCTTTTGGCGGTTATTTCGCTCGGGATGTATCCGGTTATTCTGGTTATCATTCCGATACTTCAGAAAAAAGCCAATATTGCCAATAAAAAACGGGTGGACAGCACGCGTGTCATTTCCAGTCTCATCGGCGAGGCGATATCCGGAATCCATGAAATTCAGGGCAATGGTACATTCCGGATGGAAAACGGGCGATTTGGAAAAATTGTGGACCAGATGCGGCAGATACGGATCGGTTGGACGCTGTATAAGCAAGGAGTAAAGGTTACCAACAATTTCTTCGTCAGCCTTGGGCCTTTTGTGATCTTTATCCTCGGAGGCTACCTGGCCATGCATGGAAAGCTCGAACTGGGCGCTATGGTGGCTTTTTTGTCCGCACAGGAAAAACTGTATGACCCATGGAAAGAGCTGATCGATTTTTATCAGGTTTACATGGATGCCGTGGTCAGTTACAAACGCACCATGGAGTATTTTGACGTTCCGGCGGAATTTGCCATAGCCCCGGAGGGCCGGGATGCTTATCAGCTCGAACCCAGCATCGACATCAAAGATCTGTCCTATTTCACCGATACCGGCATTCAGTTGCTGGATAACATCAATATGAATCTGAAACCCGGTGAATCTTTGGCTCTGGTTGGCTTCTCGGGGAGTGGTAAAAGCACATTGGCGCTTTGTATCGGCCAGCTTTACAAATACTCGAGCGGCCACGTTCTGCTGGGAAACAAAGAAGTCAGTGAGCTGACCAAAAAAGATATGGTGTATAATATGGGTTTTGTTTCTCAAAGCCCTTTTATTTTTTCCGGTTCCATTGAAGAAAATCTGATGTATTCGTGTGCGGCAATGTATGACAGCAAAGACAGCGCCGCAGAGATTCCGTCCCTGGATGATAAAATTGCGGTACTGCATCAGACAGGGCTTTTTGCGGATGTACTTCGATTCGGACTCAATGCGATCCTGGATAAAACGCAGCAGGAACATCTGGCCGGTCGGGTAGTGCGTGTTCGTGAGAATTTTCATCGGGAATATGGTGAAAGGCTGGCGGATTATGTAGAATTTTTCGATGAAAACAAGTATTTGCGCTATTCAAATGTCGCTGAAAATTTATTTTTAGGCGCTCCAAATGACCCTGCTTTTTCAGAAAATCAATTACCGCGGAATTCCTATTTTCTGGAGCTGTTGGGGAAAGCGGATCTCATGATGCCGCTTTTGAGTCTGGGAGCGGAACTTTTGAAACAAACAACAGATATATTGGGTAATTTGACTCCTGATCCGGTTTTTTTCCAGCAAAGCCCGATTTTCCTCGAAGAATGGGATGACGCCAGGCTTCTGGTAGAACGGTTGCGGCGGACCAAGCTGATGCAGTTGTCCGATGAGGACAGACATTTTTTGCTGAAAATTGCACTCCGGTTTACACCCGGCAGACATACCCTGGTAGCAATTCCGGGCATTCTTAAAGACCTCGTCCTGGAGGCGAGGGCGTTGATTCGGGAAAGTATCGGCAAGGATATGCCATCAGCGTTTTCATTTTACCAACTTTCCGATTATATTTACTCCCAGACAATCATGAACAATATTCTGTTCGGACAAACCAAAACATCCAATCCCAAGGCGCTGGATATGATCGATCAGAGCATCATCCAGTTGATTATTGAAGAAGATTTCCTTGAAACCATCGTTGACATCGGGATGCAATTTCAGGTTGGCAGCAAGGGGGATAAACTTTCCGGCGGCCAGCGCCAAAAACTGGCCATTGCCCGGACATTTCTCAAATCGCCCCGGATCATGATTATGGACGAAGCCACATCCGCCTTGGACAACAAGTCCCAGACACGCATCCAGAACCTTCTGGAAACGCGCTGGAAAGGAAAGTCCACACTGATATCGGTAGTACACCGTCTGGATATAATTAAAAATTATGACCGGGTTGCTGTCATGAAGGCGGGAAAAATCATCGAAACAGGGGCCTATCATGAACTCATTGACAAAAAAGGAGCCTTATATGAACTCGTCGGTGGAAAAAAGTGAACCATGTCAGGTCTGTGAGTTTCAGGAAAATCTGAATATCCTCAGAGATATATATTTTTTCTCTGTACTTCCCCTCGAAGTATTAAAGGTGTTTGCCTATTTGTGTACTCGCGAAAAATTCAAAACCGGGGATTACCTTTTTACACAGGATGATGATGACGGGCAGGCGTTCTTTTTTATTTCCGGTCAGGCGGAATTGATCCGTACAGACAATGGTGTCGATGAAACCATCCGCACCTATGATACCGGAGATTTTTCGGGCGCTTTGTCACTGCTGAGCAACATTCGCAGGCTGTTTTCCCTGAAAGCCACATCTCCCGTGATCTGTTTGATTTTAAACCGTGAAAAATTCATTCACACCATGGATCAGCACCCTCAATACATGGGCAGCGTATTTCAGGCGATTATTGAAAAAATTCATGACTGGGAGGAAATGTTTATTCTTGAACGTTCTACGGGATGCAATGCATGCAGACGAAAAATTGGGGTCAGCTTGATATAATCGCTAAGGATTACGCATGGATATTGTCGAAAGAACACAGAATCACATAACGGTTTTCAGTATATCCGGAAGGCTTGACTCGAGCTCTTCCCAAGAGTTTGACAAGCGCATTGTTCTGGCGATGGGAAATGGTGTCCGGAACATTGTTGTGGACTGCCAGAAACTGGATTACATCACCAGTGCAGGGCTTCGGGTGATCGTTAAAACCGCTAAAAAACTCTCGCCTGAAAATGGCAAAATAATCCTGTGCTCCATGGCAGATTATGTGAAAGAGGTGTTTGAAATTGCTGGGTTCGATGCTTTCCTTCCCATTGTACCCACCATCGAGGAGGCGTTGGAGATGGCAGGCCGATAATAACAGCCGGGGTCAATACCAGGAGTCATAATACCGGATGCCAACTTCATATACGGAAGGATTTCGGGGCGCGGGCTTGCACCATTTAACCTCCGCCAGTGTGGTTTGTCTCATTTCATCGGATAGATTGGACGGATGTGCGATGCGCTTGTAGTTTTTGGTCCGGATGATCACCGGAGCACCTGGGTAATAAGCCGTATCGGATATCAGATACATGCCGTCCCTGCTGCAATTGACGACTCTGGCTGCGGACCAGTCCAACATGTTGAAGTTGGCGCAAAGCACTGAACCTTCAAGATCGGAACGACTGTCATGTCTTTTTTCGTCTGCATTTTCCATATGGCACCTCCTTTTGAGGCAGAAAATTCCTTTTTCTGAAAGAGCAAGGAACGAACCGCACATAGCTTGGAATTCTCAGGACAGGTTTACAACGAGCCTGAAGTTTCGGGAAGTTTTGAAGCAACAAGACAAAATGTTCCGGCCCGTGGCAAGAGTAAAGCCGTAATCGAATATCAGAATGGAAAACAGATCAGAGTGTGATAACGCAGAATTCACAAAAACTTGACATAAAATACACCTATGTTTCTATATATTGATATTAACCATTGATGTCCATTTGTCAAGGGAGAAGTGGTTTTTACGAAGTCGTCTGAAATTCGACTTTTTACCATGGAAACACTTAGGGATATGGAAGAATACTAAATTACCGTTTATGTCGTTTCAATACAACCATAACAGCTTGTAATACATATGAAGATATTGAATTTAAACGGTAAATTTATAATTTCATTATCCCTTAGATATTAAAAAAAACAACCACCCTGTCTGCTTGGCACTGGTCCCGTTGAATGGGACACAACTTACACCGTCACCGGAATCATGAAGATATACTCCTTTTGCCAGTCTGGAAAAGCCCATGGCAAACCTCAAACAAGAGGTTGCCATTTATGGCATCCCATTCAACTGAACCAGTAGCTAAATTTTTCTGACGTTTTTAAAAACAAAAGATTATCAGACTGTTTGTACCCAGCATCATGAATATGATATGGTATGTTCAACAGGATATGAAAAACAAGACCAAAGAAGTGATGATCTCTGGCAAAAAAGTGTGAAATATGACGGTGCAGATATCCGCCCGGTCATTTCAGCGTGTCCGCAAGGTGAGATGATGATAGAAAAGTTCAATATTTTATTTTTTCAATGGATCCATAATGGAGCAGGCCAGCAGCCGATACTGGACAAAGCAGCCGTTTTCTGCGCGGTATGCGGACCCTATGTGCTGGGCGTTGTTCTTGTCCTGCTGTGGTTTTTCTCAAATATGGCGCAAAAAATCTCTTTGCTGGAGGCCACCGAAGCCGGCTTTATCGGCCTGGGCATCAACCAGATGATCGGCCTTTTTTATTTCCACCCCAGGCCTTTTATGGACGGACTCTGTACTTCTCTGATTTCGCACATTCCAGAAACATCGTTTCCCAGTGATCATGTCAGCCTTTTGACGGCGGTATCGGGATATGTGTTATTTTTCAGCCGCCGGCGTATATCAGGAGCCTTGTTATGGGGCATCACCTGTCTGACGGCGTGGGCAAGGGTGTACACAGGTCTTCATTTCCCGTTGGATGTCCTCGGCGCTATCATGGTCGGGGTCATCGGCATCGGGAGCGTCAGGCAGCTCAAAACGTGGTTTTATCCCGTCAATGAACGACTTTTTCAAATTTACGACAGACTGGCGTCGGGAATTTCCTTGTATTTTCATTCCTCTAATCCGGCCCGGTGATATTCATGGACATTTTTCACAAACTGCTGCAATTTATCTTTCATAATTCTCACATGGCCTACAGCTTTATCTTCCTGGTGTCTCTCTCGGAATCTCTGGCGGTGATCGGTCTCTTGATTCCGGGAACGGTGGTCATGTTCGGTATCGGGGCTGTGGTGGCTTCGGGCAGTATCGGTCTGATGCCGACAATGATTGCCGCCATTACCGGCGCTATTGTTGGTGATGGCATCAGCTACTGGCTCGGTCATCACTACCATCAGGGCCTTAAAAAAATGTGGCCTTTTAACTGCTATCCACAAATGCTGATAAAAGGCGAACATTTTTTCCATCGGCATGGCAGTAAAAGCGTGCTGCTGGGCCGTTTTGTCGGACCGGTACGTCCGGTTATTCCTGTTATCGCCGGAATGCTCGGCATGAATCCGCCACAGTTTTACGTTGTCAACGTACTTTCGGCCATCGGCTGGGCCATTGCTTATATCATACCGGGCGTCCTGTTCGGTACGTCGCTGGCGGTAGCCGGCGCGGTCAGCACCCGACTGGTCGTACTGATTCTTCTCGTTTCGGTTATCATATGGGGATTTGTCTGGCTGAGCCGCAGACTGCTGATGATGATAGGCCATCACGGCCCTCTCTGGTTTGATTCCCTGCACGAATGGATCGACTCGAATAAGCCTGCCGACGGATTGATGAAACCTGTCAAACGATTCTTCACCTTCTTGTTTCTGCATCAGAAGGGTGAGGAAATTCTCATGGCGATGCTGGTTCTGACGTTTTTTTTCGCAGGCTGGGGGTTTTTAGGCGTTTTGCAAAACGTACTATCCGGTGATCCGCTGGCTATGACGGATGAAGCTGTCTATCATTTTTTTCAATCGCTGCGAACCCCTTGGGCGGATCACATTCTGGTGGCTGTCACAGAACTGGGGGATTCGCCGGTAAACCTGTGCATTACTGGCGCCATATTGGTCCTGCTGCTCAATAAACGCTGCTACAGAACAGCGGCATATTGGCTTTTCACCATCATCGGCGGCTCGATCGGTATTCAACTGCTGAAATGGCTCCTGCATCTGCCCAGACCTGTCGCGCTGTATCACGGCATTTCCGCTTACGGGTTCCCCAGCGGCCATACCACCATGAGCGCCATTCTTTACGGATTTCTCGCCATCCTGATAGCACGCCGGCAGTCCAACGTTCTGCGCTGGAGACTTTTTACCGGCGTTTTCATGATCTCTTTCGCCATTGCATTTTCACGGATATATCTGGGGGCGCACTGGCTTTCGGATGTTCTGGGAGGTTTTCTGATGGGCACCGGCTGGGCCGCTTTAGCAGGGATCGCTTACCTGAAAGGTCCTGCAGAAGCGGTTCCCCGACGGATGCTGGGCTTTGTCGCTCTGGGCGTTATTGCTATCGTGGGGGTCTGGCACATCACGCAGCGCTATGAAAAAGACATCGTATTTTATGCGCCTCATTATACCACGGCATCCATATCGTTTGAAAACTGGATAGAAAATGGCTGGAGCGAGCTTCCCGAATGCCGGATCGATCTTGAAGGGGAACCGGATCAGCCGCTTACCGTTCAATGGGCCGGCCCCCCTCACGATCTGGCGGCATATCTGATTTCAAACGGGTGGCGTCAACCACCACCAATGAACCTTGCCAATTTTCTGCGGATGCTGTCGCCTGACACCCCGTTGTCACGTCTTCCCATCCTGCCGCGGCTTCACGATGGACGGTTTGACTGCATGCACATTGTTCGTCAGGTCGGCAAACAGCGCTGGACGCTGCGGCTGTGGCCTTCGGATTTTGTAATCACCGGCGGCAACACACCTATTTTTCTGGGAACTATCGAAATTCAGGACCAACACCAGATGGCCGGTATGATCATCACAGCCAGAGACACCGGCAATTATGACGTTCCGCTGGACGATCTGACCCAGATATTGAGCTCCGAAAAACGGTTTGCCCTGGAGTCGGTCTGCAGAACCGGAAACACCGTTCAGGGAGGTCTCGGTTCAGAATGCCCCAACTGGAACGGACGGACGCTGCTGATGTGGGATCGCCTGTTGCTGGGGGCCGGGTCTCAGCCGGCATCCGTTGAGGGTAAAGGGGCGCAAACCCGATGAAATCAATCCATGGGCATCTCTATGAATTCACAGGAACCGTATGAATATTAACGTCTCGTTCGATCCGCTGCGGACACTGGGGATTCCTGCAATTCCTCTTAAACCCGATCACTGGATCCGCCGGCGGGATATTGTGCTGGCCGCAGACTGGGTGCTGTTTCCGGAATACTGGCAGGCCAACACGCTGGTATATGGCTGGAAAAAACGGATTTTCCCCAGTATCGCCAGCTTTCATCTGGGGCATGACAAGGTGGAGATGACCCGGATATTCCAGGCGATATGTCCGGACAATACGCCGGAAACACTGATTCTGGCTGCCACGGAAACCGCTGTCGAACAGATACTGGATGAATTTTCATTTCCGTTTGTCGCCAAGGAAATCAGAAATTCAATGGGGCAGGGAGTATATCTCATCAAAAACCGTATGGACTTTCTGAAGTACGCCCGAAACGCTGCGGTGTTATATGTCCAGGAATATCTGCCCATCACCCGGGATATGCGGCTGGTGCTGGTCGGCGATTCTGTGGTGGCGGGATATTGGCGCAAAGCCGCTCCCGGGCAATTTCACAACAACGTGTCGTGCGGGGCCGTCGTGAGCTTCGACGGCGTCCCTGATGGCGCGGTGCGCCTGGTGGAAAGTTTTGCCAGGGCAACCGGCGTCGATCACGCGGGGTTTGACGTGGCTGAGGTCGAAGGGCATTTTTATTTTCTCGAGTTCAATATCCGCTGCGGAACCCGTGCGCTGACGGATCATGGTATTACGCTCAATTCGTGGATATATGCCTGGCTGACGGCTTCACAGCGTCACGCCATGTCATGAAGTTCCCGATTCCGGCAACTGAGGGCAATCGATTTCCGGTTGCCGCGATACGCAATATATCATTTCCATTTCCCGTACAGTCACATCGAACGCCATCCGGCTCAGGTAATTGACCGTGCCTTTGCGCACCAGCATCCATCCCATGCTGACCGCCATTCCGGCAGGCGTCGTGGTTCTGAAAAGGCGATAAAATCTGAGCGGCCACTCCATCCACTTGTAAACATCCCAGGATTTTCTGGCGAACCTTCCGGCCTGCCGGAAGACAGGATGTTCCGTCGCCGTCTTGATATTGTAAAGATACCGGATTTCGACGCGATGAAGGCGACTTATCACCGGCATGCTCTCTGTTTCTGAAATCGAACGCAGCCAGAACTGGCACCGTTCCAGAATGACTCTTACAAAGGCTTCCTCCACCGGCGCCGGACTTTCCGGAAAATGTGCTGCGGCGATTTCCGCAAGGGCTTCCTGAAAGCCGCATTTCCAGTCGTCAATTCCGGGAGCTGCAAACAGCATGGCGTTGATGCCTACCAGGCGGTTTCGGATGGCCTGAATCCGCAGAGATTGCAAATGCGGTTCTGGATGCGTGAGATGGGCCAGATCTTCCAGGTCCTGTTCCAGTTCGGTGGCGTCCTGAAGGGTGTCGTCATGCTGAATGTCATGATCATAAGCCAGAAGCGCCTGCTGCCCTGTAAACAAAAAAACATCCATCAGAAAGAACCGCGTCAGGGACAGAATGGTCAACTGGTTGGACAGATAGATAAGCCATGAAAAAGGGTCCGGCAGCAGAATGAGTCTCAGGATGTTGGCGTGATGAATCCATTTCCGGTAACGGATATAGCCCCGAACCAGCTTGTGCCGGCTGATTTTTTCGTACCACTGCCAGGCGCTTCGGATGTGGCGGAGGCGCAGTTTCTGAAAGCGCGTGAATCCTGGCCGGCGCATGATGTTCTGAATCCGCAGCATCGCATTGTTGGAAGCATGCACCAGGCTTCCGATCGTGATGCACAGTTCCGGATTCTCCTGATCCGGATGAAGGGCGGATGCAATATCATGAATGTATTCAGAAAGATCGGAAAGTGCGCCGATTTCAGGAAATCCGTCCTTCCAGATGGCTTCGCAACGTTCCAGCACCACCCGCATGGCGTCCTGACGCAAGGGGTCAACGTGCGGCAATGCTTCCCGGATGTCTCTGAATTCATGTTTCAGGGAGCGTTTCCACTGGAGCACTCCGCGCAGACGCCAGACTGCCGTCAGTGTCACCGCGGCAATCAGCAGCGTCATAATTCCCAGTGCACCATGTAAAACATGATAAGCCGATATCAGGTTCACGGCAAAACCCTCTTGATTTCAACAAGTGCTGTATCGTATATCATTTGGACATGAACGGCTCCAAACAAGTGATTGTATCCATATTGATTACCGTTGCCATCATCCTGTGCGGCACATGGGGATACATGGCGATCGAGGGATGGAATTTTCTGGATTCTTTATTTATGACCGTCATCACGCTGACAACAGTGGGCTATGGTGAAGTTCACACCCTCAGCCCGCTGGGTCGGATATATACCATAATCCTGATTTTTGTGGGAGTCGGTTTTTTGGGTTATGTGGCGGTGTCTGCAGCTCAGTTTGTGATAGACGGCCGGATCAGAGCCATTTTGGGGAGGCGACGGTTGGATAAGAAAATAAACCGCTTGAAGAACCACTACATCGTTTGCGGTTATGGCCGGATTGGCCGGGTGCTGTGTATGAACCTTCGCCAGAAGCCCATCGATATCGTGGTGATTGAAAAAAATCCGAAACTGGTTCCGGTGATGGAAGAGGATAAGGTGCTGTATCTGTCCGGCGATACTGCCGACGAAGCTATCCTGCTGGAGGCGGGCATCAAACGCGCCAAGGGGCTGGTGGCGGTTCTGGGGACCGATGTGGATAACGTATTTCTGGTGCTGACCGCAAAGCAGCTCAACCCCAACCTGTTCATCATGGCAAGGGCGATTTACAAGGAATCCAAGGCCAAGCTGATCGCGGCTGGCGCTACTGCAGTGGAGTCTCCGTACGAGGTCGGCGCCGTGAGCATGGCCCACCGGATTATCCGGCCCACGGTCACCAGCTTTCTGAACCTTGCCATGACTTACGCTCGTAAAGATATTCAGATGGAAGAGATTCCGGTCGGCGAAAATTCCCGGCTGGTCAACGTTCCGCTGAAGGATTCCGGAATCCGGCAGGAGTATAATCTGATCATTATCGCCATCAAAAGAGACAATGGTGACATGCTGTTTAACCCCTCTTTTGAAGCCAGACTCGAACCCGGATCGACCGTAATCGCCGTGGGGCAGGAGCAGGATCTGCAATTGCTGGAAAAAACGCTGAATCCCGATGGAAACGGGGGACTGTGAAAACGCGACATGG
The DNA here is from genome assembly GCA_001443525.1 of Desulfobacteraceae bacterium RAAP-1. Classification (GTDB taxonomy): domain Bacteria; phylum Desulfobacterota; class Desulfobacteria; order Desulfobacterales; family Desulfatirhabdiaceae; genus RAAP-1. Next base: position 58,092 of record LKPX01000003.1, read on the forward strand.
CGTTGTCATCATCTTTTGCCGCGGCCTGCTGGAGCCATTGAAGCGGCAGTCTGCGTCAGATATTCCGATACAGCCGTTTTGGAGATTTTGGAAATACGCTGCATCAAACTAAAATGTATCTCGCTGAAATTGTAAACACGTTTGATCGTATTGACCATATCGGCCCATAAGTGGGCGGTCATTTCCGCGTCGGCAAGCGCTCTGTGAAAAACGCCGTTTGTTTGCAGCGATCTGTAGTTGACGAGCGTTTCCAGACGGTGATTCGGCGCATCCGGATAAAGGCGCCGGGAAATCAGCATGGAACAGGCGAATTCCTGTTTTCGGGGTATGTGAATACGTTCCAGCTCTGCATCGAGGAACCGCCGGTCAAAACTGGCGTTGTGTGCGACCAGATGGTGATTTGCCATGAAGCGGGTAAATTCCCGCATGACCTCACCGACCGGAGGGGCTTTTTTCAGCATGGCGTTGCTGATGCCCGTATAGTCCTGAATGAAGCTGCTGACGCGCATTCCCGGATTCATCAGGCTCTGGAACTGATCCACAATCCGGTTATGGCGAAGAAGAACAGCGCCGATTTCAATAGCTCTATCGCCATAGGCTGGTGAAAGACCCGTGGTCTCAAAATCAAGAACGACAAGGCTGTCATCATTCACTCCGGTTTCCATATCCCTGAAGCCTAACCCATTCAAGGTATCATGTCAATTGTCTGCCATCGCATCACCGCATGGCGCTTTTGTGGCTGAAGTTTCAACGCCGGCATGAAGAAAGTCAGAAAGGGTAAACGGATGCCCATCTGCCTGAAGAAAGGAGCTTTGTATGAGTATTTACCATTTTGACAGGTTATTCAGTCCTGAATCCATCGCAATTGTCGGCGCCAGTAACAAAAAAGGAACGGTTGGCGCTGCACTGCTGGACAATCTGGTCCAAAGCGGCTATCCACATCCCATCTTTTTGATTAATCCTGCCTACAGGAGCATCAACGGCAGGCCGGTTTATCCAACGCTGTCTTCGGTGGGCAGCAAAATAGATTTAATGATAGTGGCTGTTCCCATTGCAGAAGTTCCGGATCTCATTCAAGAATCGGTATCTCTGGGGATTGGCGCGGCGGTGATTATTTCTGCCGGGGGTAAGGAAACCGGCGCGAAAGGTAAAAAACTGGAAGAAGATATATGGCGATACGCCAGTAAGGGAGGACTGAGGATTGTGGGCCCCAACTGTCTGGGCGTCATTTGTCAGGCCTCAAAGGTCAATGCGACCTTCACATCCCGCATGCCGCTTCCGGGCAATATCGCCTTTGCATCCCAAAGCGGGGCTATTTGCAGCATCGTCCTGGATCATTCTCTTCAGAACCAGATTGGTTTCAGCCATTTTATCAGTGTGGGATCGATGCTGGACGTGGATTTCGGCGATCTTATCGATTTTCTGGGCAGTGATCCGTCGGTTCGCAGTATTATCCTGTACATGGAGAACCTGACGCGTCCAAAAAAATTCATGAGCGCAGCCAGAGCTGTTTCCAGAATCAAGCCGATTGTGGTGCTGAAGTCCGGTCGCAGCCGGGCGGGCGCCAAGGCCGCAGCTTCCCATACGGGCGCCATGGCTGGAGAGGATGCGGTGTATGACGCTGCTTTCCGGCGGGCAGGTGTTGTCCGCGTCCGCACCATCGAAGAGCTTTTCGACTGTGCGGAGCTTCTGGCCAGAAATTACAGATTGTCAGGCGCAAGGCTGTGTATTGTCACCAATGCCGGCGGGCCGGGTGTGATTGCTGCGGATGCACTGGCTGAATACGGCATCGAACCCGAACCTCTGAATTCGGAAACGCTGCAAAGCCTGAATCGGGTACTGCCGCCGTTCTGGAGCAAGGCAAATCCTGTGGACATGCGGGGAGATGTTCCGATAACCACATTCTGCCAGGCGGTTGAAATCTGTCTGAACTCCGGACAGTTTGACAGCCTTTTACTGATGACAGGGCCTCAGGCGCTGACGGATCCCGATCTGCTGGCCGCTTCGGTGGTTGAAACCATCCGGAATGCGCCAATTCCGGTCATTACCGCGTGGATGGGCGGCTGGGATGTGAAAAAAGGCAGGGATATTCTGAATCAGGCCGGTATTCCCGCCTACGAAACGCCGGAAAGGGCTATCCGCGCCTTCATGTATCTGGTCAGCTATGACGCCAATCAGAAAAATCTTCAGGAAATCCCTCCGAAGTTTCCCGCTCATTTTCATTATGATCCGGTTCAGGGCCGGAAGTTGATAGCGCCTGTGCTGGCTGCGGGGGAAAGCTGGCTGACGGAAATGGAGTCCAAGCAGCTCTTGCATGCCTACGGAATTCCCGTCAACCCGACACAGGTGGCGGTATCCTCCCGGGAAGCGGTATGTGCGGCAGACGTTATCGGGTATCCGGTAGCCATGAAGATACATTCACGGGATATCGTTCACAAATCGGATGTTCATGGCATCCAGCTCAATCTGTGTACACAAGATGAGGTGGAAAGCGCCTATGATCACATCATGGCGAATATCCGGTCTCTGAATCCGTTATCCCCGGTTCAGGAAGTGACGGTTCAGACCATGATCGAACGTCCGGATTATGAACTGATTATCGGAAGCCGCCATACGCCGGATTTTGGCCCCATCATACTTTTCGGAATGGGCGGTGTCATGACGGAAATTCTTAAAGATTACGCCATCGCCCTGCCGCCGCTGAATCGGCTTTTAGCCCGGCGGCTCATCGAAAGCACACGGGTGTATCGGCTGCTCCAGGGATACCGGAGCCGTCCTGCCGCCAACCTGCCGCTTATAGAAGAAATTCTGGTGCGGCTGTCCCAATTGATTGTTGATTTTCCCGAAATCGTGGAACTGGATATCAACCCTTTGATTCTGTACGACGATCAGGCGGTTGCGGTGGATGTCCGTGTTCGGGTAAAGGCTGCGGCGCTGCCGTCTCCGCATCATCTGGTCATCAGCCCATACCCGAATCAGTACGAATTTTCCATGGTCACCCGAAAGGGAGTTCACATTTTTGTGAGACCTGTCCGCCCTGAAGATGCGCCACTGATGGTGGATTTATATCAGACGCTTTCCAATCAGGCTGTTTATCACCGGTTTTTCAGAACGTTTCATACAACGCCTGTTCAGCTTCTGGTACGTTTGAGTCAGATCGACTATGATCGGCAGATGGCGCTTGCCGCACTGTCCAGTAAAGACGATCCGGAAAAAATTCTGGGGATCGCCCGGCTTTTCGGGGATCCGGATAGCGTCAACGCCGAATTTTCGGTAGTGGTGGAAGACGCCTGGCAGGGACATGGCATCGGTGAGACTTTGCTGGGAAAGTGCATCGAAATCGCTAAAGAGCGCGGATATCGTTCGATCTGGGGGCTGGTGTTACCCGAAAATATTTCGATGTTGACCCTCGGGAAAAAACTGGGGTTCGACATCGTTATGTCGCCCTCCGGATCGGAGTGTGAATTACGCATGTCCTTCGTTTAGGTTTTACTGTTGGCCCAATTCATGGTATCTATCGGTTTCAGAATGCAACAACCCCGTAACAGTGGTCAGACAATGGGAAGTTCATTGTTTGTTAAGCCCGGCAGGAGCCATGAATATACGCATAGCCGTTATTGACGATGAACCGATCGTCGGAAGCCGCCTGAAAAAAGCGCTTGAAAAAGAATCGTACCAGGTTGAATCCTTTACAGCCGCGGAACCGTTTTTCCAGGAGCTGACGCACAAAGGCTTCCACCTGGTCTTTACGGATCTGCGGATGCCAGGTGGCGGCGGCATGACGGTTCTGGAAAAAACCAAAAATATCAGCCCTGAAACCGAAGTTATTGTCATTACGGGATATGGCTCCATCGATTCCGCCATCGAAGCCATCAAGAAAGGAGCCTATCACTACAGCGCAAAGCCTTTGAAACTGGATGAAATCCGGGCGCTCGCCAAAAACGCCGTCGAAAAAATCCGTCTTCAACTCGAAAACCGCAGTCTCAGGGAGGCCATCGCCCAGAGAGATTCCCTCACAGACATTGTCGGCGTCAGTCAGATCATGCAGGATGTATTTACGCTGCTGCACAAGGTGGCTGCGGTGGACTGCAATGTCTTGATCCAGGGCAGAAGCGGCACCGGAAAGGAAGTGGCGGCCCGCGCCATTCATGCCTTGAGTCACCGCCGAAACGCCATGTTTATCTCGTTCAATTGCGGCGGGTTTACCGAGGAGCTGATCAGCAGCGAGCTGTTCGGCTATGAAAAAGGGGCGTTCACCGGCGCTGCGGCCACCAAGATCGGGCTGATAGAATCCGGAGCCGGCGGAACGGTTTTCCTGGATGAAATCGGCGAAATGCCTTCTTCCATGCAGGTCAAGCTCCTGCATGTCATCCAGGAAAAGCGGATATTCCGTGTGGGCGGTGTTCGTCCGATTGATCTGGATATCCGTATCATCGCCGCCACCAATCGGGACCTGAAAAAAGAAGTGGAAGCCGGTAATTTCCGGGAAGATCTGTTCTATCGGCTGAATGTCGTCAATATCCATATTCCGACACTTGCAGAACGCCAGGATGATATTCCGCTGCTGATCACACACTTTATCAGCAATTATAACAAGGCGTTCGGTAAAAAAATCAGGGGAATTTCGCCGCTGGCCCTTGAAATCCTGCTGCACTACGACTTTCCTGGAAATATCCGTGAACTCAAAAACATCATCGAGCGCGCGGTGGCCTTGAGTGATCAGGATTTCATCGAGCCGGACGATCTGCCTCCGGATATTCAACAACTGGACTTCCGGACATTTGAATCTGTGGATATGGAATCTCTGGAAAAAATCGAGAAACGCCATATCATTTCGGTGTTGCAGCGCACTAGCTTCAATCGGCCTCTGACAGCAAAAATTCTGGGCATTCCTCGCACCACTCTATGGCGGCGTCTGAAAGCGTACGGTATTGACAGCGACGCTGATGTTTTTGATTCCTGATCTCTGCCCCCTGTTTCAATATGAAACATACTGCCTGATGCTTCCGATCGTCTGCAACAGGCATTTCCTGCCATTCTGTCGTTCCATTATGAAACCGCTGCTGCGGACACCCTGCGCGCTATGTCGCGCATTTTATTGCTTTTGAACAACTAAAACAAATTATTACGAGCCATTATAAAATCAGAATCGACATTGGCACTCTTTTTGATAGTACTAATCACCTTACATGTTAGCGTCGTATTTTGATTTCAGAGGAACGTATGTGAATGGAACACATCCTGGTGAGTATGGACATCCGGCAGGTTGCGGACATCCCTTTTCCCCTGTTCCAGCAGGAATGCATGGAGGGGTTTCTGGGAGCCGTGTATCGCGCCATCCATCTGGCGGAGCGGATTCATGCGACGGTTCACATCCTGTTGGTTCTGACCTCAAAGCCGCCGGCGCTGGCTGTGGACAAAGCCGATGACGTGAAGCGCCTGGCCCGGAAACATCTTGACCTGATGATTGAAAAAGCCAGAGCCAATGGTGTAAGCGTTCATTATTACATGACAATGGGGAATTTTGAAACAGAAGTCATCCGCTTTGTGGCGGAGCATAAAATTACCATGCTGATTCTGGGGTTGCCGAATTCGGGAGCCGGAACCACCGCAGAGTTTCAGAGGACGTTATGTAACATTCGTCAGAATATCCGCTGCACCATCGAACTGGTGCGGCGAAAAGAACCTTTAACAACAAGGAGATAACACATGAGCATACCCTGGCATCTCTACCTGCCGATTGCAGGTAACAGCGTAAACATCCTGCTGGTCTTTGGAATGGGAGGGCTTGTCGGCCTTCTGTCCGGCATCTTTGGCGTAGGCGGAGGATTTCTGATGACGCCGCTGCTCATCATGATCGGTATTCCCCCCACGGTCGCCGCAGCGTCAGACTCCAACCAGATTGTCGGTGCTTCCACATCCGGCACTATCGCCCACTTCCGGATGGGAAACGTGGATATCAAAATGGGGTTGTTGCTGCTGGTCGGCGGAGTTTTGGGCGGTACGGTCGGCGTTCAGATCATCAAGGTGCTGAACCGCATGGGCAACGCGGATTTTCTCATTTCCATCACCTATGTGCTGATGCTGGGCATCATCGGCATCTATATGTTTCAGGAAAGCCTGCAAGCTCTGAGACATGTTCACAAACAGGCGGCGCCGGTTGCTTCCGGGAAACCATCGGCGTATGCCATGATTGTTCAGAAACTGCCCTGGCAGATGATGTTTGAAAAATCCGGCGTTCGGCTTTCCATACTGATGCCGCTGATTCTGGGGGTTTTCGTCGGAGTGCTTTCCGCCATTATGGGCGTGGGCGGCGGCTTTATCATGGTGCCGGTCATGGTATATCTGCTGCGGATGCCCATGCATGTTGTGGTAGGCACCAGTCTCTTTCAGATTCTGTTTACCTGTGTGAATGTTACTATCATGCAGGCATATACCAATCATACCGTTGATTTCGTGCTGGCGCTGATTCTTCTGCTGGGTTCGACGATCGGCGCGCAGTTCGGCGTCAGTATCAGCAAACGGCTCAAGGCGGATCAGTTGAAAATTCTTCTGGCCTCTTTGGTGCTGGTGGTGATGGTCAAGATGCTGCTGGATCTGCTGCTGACCCCAAATATTCTGCTGTCCTACATAGGAGGTCACTAAATGATAAAGAAATATGCTGTAATGATCGTTATCTGCGGGTGTCTGGCGCTTGCCGCATCCGCCAGTATGGCTGAAGAGCCGCTTCAGGCCCTGTTGTTTCCGGACAGGATCGGCATTGGAACGTTTTATAACGGCAGCGTCGTTTCTCTGAACGGGTCATTGCCTGCGGATTGCGAGATAGTGGTTCGGGTCACCGGTTCGGACATGCATCTTAAAATGAAAAAAAAGGGAAAAGTTTTGGGGCTGCTGTGGCTGAACCGGGATACAGTCAATTTCGATGCGGTGCCCGAAGCTTTTCTGCTCTATACGTCCGGCAAGTTCGATACGCTTCTGGACGGCCGTCAGAAACAGACTCCGGTCTGGCAACTGGGACTGACGGCGCTGGAGGACCGGATCGTCGTGACGCCGGTGTCGCCCGAGCGCAGTACCTTGATTCAGGATTTGCTGAAGCTTAAGGAAAATGAAGGTTTCTACGCTGTCAACACAACAGGAATTCACTACACGCCGGTTTCAGGAGACCAGAAAAAATTTGACGTTACGCTCGGAATTCCTCCCAAACTTCCGCCGGGCGCCTACAGGGTTGAAGCTTATGCGGTGCGGCATGGCGATATCGTTTCAACCTGGCAGCATCCCCTGACCGTAAAACTGGAAAGTTTCCCCAAAGTGCTTTCTTCTCTTGCATTTAACCGCAGTGCGCTATATGGAATTCTGGCAACACTGGTCGCGGTGATTGCCGGTCTTTTTATCGGCGTGTTTTTCGGAGGCGGAAAAGGCGGGCATTAACGCGGCCTGTAATCCCCGCGGGCAGACAATTTTTTGCGAGTTCATCATCATGTTACACAGACTGATACGCTTTATCCAGGATATCACGGGTTACATGCAGCAGCGCCGCAGTCTGGAGCCTGAATATCCATTTTCCAAGCTCTTCAAAAAGTTCCAAAATATACTGGCCTCCAACAACGAGGCGCTGGAACTGATTGCAGATATGGGGGATAAGCTCGGCGGGGATTATGTTTTTGACAAACAATATATTTTATCCACCTATGAACAGCTGAAGAATCATGTCTTTCGACTGGTGCTGGATTTAAATACCCTGGCGCCCGGAAAATATGTGCGGCTTTTTGAAGTATTCGAAGACATCAACGATACCATCCAGCAGGAACTTTCCGGGAAATGGGTGCTTCCCCAGGGTGACTTCGCCATCCTTTATCCGGCCCTGAATCAGGACATGTATGAGCTGGTAGGCAGCAAAAACGCCAACCTTGCGGATATCCGCAATATACTCGATCTGCCGACACCGGACGGATTCGCCATCACAACCAGCGCATTTCGGGCATATCTGGAAAGAAACGGCCTGTGCGATTATCTGGTGCAGGCCATGTCGCTCTGGGATCCGGATGATGAAAAGGCCTGCGAGGAAATCGCTTCCGAAATTCAAGCGCATTTTCTTTCCGGGAGCTTTCCGCCGGAAATGACGCGGCAGGTGGAAACGGCCGTTGATGCGCTGCAACGCAGCAACCCCGGAAAGATGCTCTGTTTTGCGGTCCGAAGCAGTGCCTGGGGGGAAGACAGTATTCACAGTTTTGCGGGGCAGTATCAGTCATTTCTGAATGTTCCGGTGCATCAGCTTCTGGACAGCTATCGAAAGGTGCTGGCCAGCGCTTATGCGCCCGGCGTACTGGCATATCGCCATGAGAAAGGGTTTCAGGTTCAGGAACTGGCCATGTCGGCAGGCTGTCAGCTCATGGTGAACGCCGCCGTCAGCGGTGTTATCTACACCCTCGATGCGCTTTCCGGTGAAACCGACACGCTGCTGATTACCGCCGCCTGGGGACTGGGTGCGCCGGTCGTGGACGGCAGCGTGCTGACGGACCGTTTCAAGGTCAGCCGCACCCCGCCGCATGCCATCAGCAGCGTTGTATTGGCGCAAAAATCCACGATGATGTTACTGGAAGCGGCGGGAGGAACAAAAACGGTTCCGGTTCCCGATTTCAGGCAGCATGAACCATGCCTGACGTCGGAACAGGTCCAGAAACTGGCGGAAACCGCTCTTTTGATCGAGCGCTATTTCAAACGTCCGCAGGATATCGAATGGGCGATAGACACGGAAGGCAAAATGGTCGTTTTGCAGGCCAGACCCCTGCATATCCGCACACAGCCGGGATGTACCGCGGATCATGTAGCCAAGGCCATGAGCGATCACGCCATTCTCCTGAACAATCAGGGAATCGTGGTGCAGCGAGGAGTGGTAGCCGGCAAGGTGTTTGTCGTCAGAAATGATAACGATCTGATGAATACGCCGACAGGCGCCATACTGGTGGCCCGCCACACTTCTCCCCGGCTGGCAAGAGTGATGCGCCGGATTCAGGGCATTCTGACGGACGTGGGTTCACCGATGGGTCACATGGCCACGATTGCCCGGGAATTTCGGGTGCCAACGATTGTGAATACGACCGTCGCCACACGGATTTTGAAAACCGGAGACAGCATCACCCTGGATGCATCCCAGAATATCGTTTATTCCGGATTGATTCCGGAGCTTTGCTATGATGAAATCACTTCCGAAGATGTATTCGAAGAATCCTATGAATACCGGCTGCTCCGCCGGATACTGCGCAACGTCAGCCCCTTGAACCTTATCGATCCGCATGACCAGAACTTCAAGCCGTCCGGGTGCCAGACGGTGCATGACATTATTCGTTTTGTTCATGAAAAAGCCGTACAGCAGTTGATCCATCTCGGAGATACCCGCACCGCACAGGCGGACGCCACATCCAAGCGACTGAAATGCGCTATTCCTCTGGGGCTGACCGTCATCGATATCGGCGGCGGCATTCAGGCCGGAAATGCAATGGCCAGGGATATTAACCCCGAAGATATCGCTTCAACGCCCATGAAAGCGTTTCTGAAAGGGTTGACCGCGCCGGGAATGTGGAGTACGGAACCCATGTCGGTGGATTTCGGAAGCTTCATGTCCAGCCTGACACGGACATTTTCCGCAGCATCCGAAAGCGCCCGATATACAAACCGCAATCTGGCGGTGGTATCTGCTGAATATCTTGACCTGAACTTGCGGCTGGGATACCATTTCAATATCATTGACGCTTATGTTTCCGACAAGCCCAATGATAATTACGTCTATTTCCGGTTTCTTGGCGGCGTTACGGATGTTACCCGCAGATCACGGCGCGCCCGCTTCATCGGCGAAGTGCTGGAACGGTTCAATTTCAGGGTGGATATCCGCGGCGATCTGGTGGTGGGTCGTATCAAGAAGCTGGACAGGGATATCATGATTGAAAAAATTACGATAATTGGCTGTCTGGTGGCCTATACCCGCCAACTGGATGTCCAGATGAACAGCGACGACGATATTCATCAGCATGTGAGCGATTTTTTCAAAGGAGTGTGTATCCATGACATCGGATCAGAAAACGACGGTATTAATACTGGATGATGAACCCATTGTCTGCAAACGGCTCAAACCGGCCCTGGAAAAAGCGGGCTATGAGGTGGAATCGTTTACCCGCAGTCGGGAAGCCATGCATCGGCTGACGGAACGGCAGTTCGATGTGGCCATTACGGATCTGAAAATGGATGGGCTGGATGGCATGGCGTTTCTGACGGAGGTCAAAAAACGGTATCCTGAAACGGAAGTCATTGTCATCACAGGATTTGCAACTATGGAAACCGCTAAGGAATCTTATCAGAAAGGCGTGTTCGATTTTGTCGCCAAACCTTTTAAACTGGGAGAGATTTTGGAAGTGGTCAAAAAGGCCGAAGCCAAACGCAGATCAGCCTGATATCATATAAAGGAGGCGCTATGAGAATTCTGTTTGCCGGAGATGAACACCCTTACAGTGCGTATGCGCTGAAGAAAATCATCGAACTGGCATGGCATACATGGGCGGATGTCACGTTGCTGTCAGTGTGCCCCACGCAGCCGTCTTCCCGTGATCCCCTGCCGGAGGCGCTTCACCGGTATCGCGAAGAATTTATGGAAGCCCTTGGTGGTCCGGACTCTCCCTATGCACAGGAACGCTGGGAATACGAATGGATGGCGCTCCGAAATGGAAGCTGGGAAGAAGTCCAGGTGCGCCGGGGAATTAAAAAAGAGCTTCGGGTGCGCCTGAGGGTCGGCAGCGCGGATACCGAAATTCTGAATGAAGCTGTCCGCGACGGCAGCGATCTGATCGTACTGGGATGCAGCGGCAGGGGCGGATCCTGCACGTGGGACTCCGCCGCTTCCACAGCGCCTCAGAAAGTGGTCGGCAACGCGGCCTGTTCGGTGTTGCTCATCAAGGAAGACAGGCCTATCAAACGGATTCTTGCCTGCATGGATCAGACAACGGTCAGTCAGGAGTCTCTTGAAATGATCAATCAGCTTCTGACCATTCACGGAGCGCAGTTAGAGCTTGTTGGTCTCACCAAAGATGGCGGTGCCAGGCCGGAAGCTTATACCCAGTTGATCCGGATCGGCGATTATTTCGGCGATAAAGGCATTCCTGTCAGCACACGGCTGGCGGAGCAGTCCAAATTTGAAACCGTTCTTTCCACCCATACCGGAGACGATCTACTGGCGCTCTGGATGGGCAAAAAATCTCTGTTGACTCTGCTGTTTCCCAGAGACTGGGTGGAAAAATTCGTCAGCGCCTGTCCGTCCTCGGTGCTGGTGTTACGATAGATTACCTCAAAAAGGTGCATTTATGAAAGTTTTGGTGGCTGTGGACAAGGGAGGAGAATCGCAGAAGGCGCTTCGCTATGCCTGCCATCTGCTGGAAAATTTCGACGCCAAGATAGATGCGGTTTATGTAAAACCGGATGAAACGGATATCGGAAATGAGACCCTTTACGCTCCCTTTGTGGGGCAAGGGGAAATCAAGGCTTGGATCGAGCAGGAAACTGAAACGGTAGCCGAAGATGTGCTGAATTCCTGCGAACTCTGTGAGAACGGAAAGGTTCCCTGCTGGCCGAAAATCATTACCGGCGATCCCGCGGAAGAAATTCTGCATTTGGCCCGAACTTACCACTACGACATGATTGTTCTGGGGGCGCAGGAGCAGTCTGCAATCAAGGGGTTTATTCTGGGTACGGTGCATGCCAAGATTCTGCACCACGCCACACAGCCCGTGCTTATTGTCCGGAATTTCAGGCCGATTCAGCGTATCCTGATTGCCTATCGAGGGTCTGTCTGTGATCAGGACGCGCTGGATTTTATCGGGATGCTTCTCCAGAAACGAAAACCGGAAATCACCATCCTGCATGTTCAGGAATCGGAACGCGGTGAAAACGACATGGCCGCCCAGTCTTGTCTGATGCAGGCCGAACAGAAGCTGAAAGAATTTCAGCACACGCCGCTGACCAAAAAGGCTGCCGGCAATTTTACGGACGAAATCCTCAAGGAAGTGGCGACCGGCCGCTATGATCTGGTCGTGCTGGGAGCTTATGGGCATCACCGTCCGAAATACCTGGGGCTGATCAGCGATGAAGCACTCAATATCGCGCGGTTGACAACACGGCCGGTGCTGGTTTTCAGAAATGCAGCATCTTGAACTGATATCCGAATTCGAAAAACCGGATGGCAATGGAGAAGCCTTCCTGATGGAATGCCGTATTCCCCGGCATGAAGCACTGCAATGCCTGGCGCAGTATTACGGAATTCCGTTTATCGAATATAACGAAAGACTCCTGGCGCCTGGTGAGCTGTTGCCGAAAATTTCCCTGGAGCGCCTCAAAGAAGAGCTCTGGTTTCCGCTGTTTTATCGGGATGGCGCCGTGACGGTGGCTGTCAGCAGACCGCGTGACCCGAATCTTCTGGAAATTATTAGGAAAACGCTCGGTATCGACCGTCTGCATCTGCTGATTGCGCTGCCTTCCGATATTATCGCTATCATCGAAAACCACCAGGATATCAATCCCGGTTTTTCGGCGTCCGCCAGCAGGACGACACTGGCCAAACTGCGCACCTGGTTTGCGGGGCAGCGGGTGATGCTGGCCCAATATCGGACCATTCTGGCCAAAGGCAGAACAGGTCTGGCATTTATCCGCACCGGCATCGCCTTTCTTTCCATCAGCCTGACCCTGTTCAGGCTGTTTGGTTTCGGATATCTGACCATTCCGGAATTTCTGCTTCTGGCCTGTGGCGCTGTCATGGTGCTGGACGGTTTTACGTGGTATCTGCCGGCCCGTCAGGTAGGCAGAAAATCGGTGGGAAAAGGTGTTACGGAACCAACCTTCGGCACTACGATTCTGGAACAGATAATGTCTCCGGAGGGGCCTTCGTACCGGCGGACACCGCCTGTTCCCGGCGCAGAGCTGCTCAGATCCCGCTGGAACCGGCTTTCTCCCGTTCAGAAACGCCGGTTTCTGGCCATCGACAGAACCGATCTGGCCGAAGAGCGCACCATGCTGGCCGGTTTTCGCACGATCATGGCGCAGGCCCGTACGGGGCTTGCCTTTACCCGTACCGGGGTTGCGTTTATCGGACTTGGCATTGCATTTTTGCGCGAATATCATGAAAGTCTCTGGAGCATATTTGACTGTGTGATGATTTTATTCGGTATCAGCATGACTCTGGAGGGGCTTCACTGGTATCTGCCGGGCCGGCAGGCCGGTAAATACAGCACCATCGGCCTTAAAAAGGCATCCAGGCGGGTGTCCATCTGGGATTTCATGTTTCCGCCGTTTCATAAGCGCATCAGCCCCAACGATCTGCCGTCGCCGCTTCGAATTAACGGTGACTGCGCGCCGGGCATATGGGGTACAACGGGGCTGGCCCTCGAACGGACACTGACAGCGGACAGACGTACAGTCAAGGCAAGACTTCGGACCGTAATGGCGCAGTCCCGCACTGGGCTGGCGTTTATTCGAACCGGCACCAGCATCTTTTCCGTCGGTATGGGATTACAGGTTTTTTTCGGTTTCAGGAATATCTACTGGTCATGTCTCAACATGACGCTGATCGCCGTTGGACTCGTGCTGATCGTCGATGGTTCCTACTGGCATTTTCCGGCGGAAAAGATTAAAAAACAGTTTCCCTATTGTACCTCGGATATGGAAATCGCCTTGCCGGATTATGGCAGGCCTACACCGGAATGGCCAAAGGTGGTATTCAGCCATGATGATATGTGACCCAGCAAATTATTCCGATACGGTGGACACCGGTTTTGAACGGTTTCGCTCACTGACGGCCCGGAATATTCTTCATTCCGACATGCTGCGTACAGCAGGAATTGCCGCTGATGTCCGGTCTGTGAGCATTGAACATATTCTCCGGCATGAACTCAACATTCCCCGCCGTAAGCTCATAGAAGCGCTCGCCGATTATTATCAGTGCGGATGGATTGAATATGATGAGCGTACTGCGGTGCCTCCGGATTTACTGGCCGGTCTTGACGCCGATCTTCTTTGCGGCGCACTCTGGTTCCCGGTAATTCGGGATGGCGATACGGTCGTCATTGCGGCCAATAATCCTTCGGATCCCTTCGTTATAGATCAGGCCAGGCGCATGGTTCGTGCTGAGAGGTACGAATTCCGTGTGGCGCTGACCGAAGATATCCTGTTTTTTATTCAGGATTTTTTAAACGGTCCTCCTGAACACCTCATCGGCAATGAAAGGACGGGGCTAGCGTTCTGGCGCAACATCATGTCCCGGTGGCGCACCCGTCTGGCTTGCTACCGGACGGATTTCGCCATTGCCCGAACCCATTTCAGTTCACTTCGCTGGGGGTTGGGATTGATTACCACCGGACGGGTAATGCTGCAGCTTGAAAGAGGCGGCCATCTCTGGGTGGCCTTTTGCTGGACGATGGTTGCCGCCGGGGTGCTGCTGCTCATTGCAGGATTCACCAGTTATTTCAGAATCAAAAGATCCATCGTCAGGCCTCCGGCGCCCCATACCCTGATCGAAGTCAGCGCGGCCACGCTGCATTTTCTGGAAAACTATCAGTTCGCCGAAAAGGAACGCACCGGTGAAGCGCCTCCCCGTAGAACCATGCTGGCCCGGTTGATGGAATTATTGCCCAACTCCTGCGTGTTCATCGAAAATTCCACGGACAACAAGGTTCGATCCTATCTGGCCCACGAGCGGACGGCTCTGGCGGCTCAGCGAACGGTTCTGGCCTGCTACCGCACCATTTACGCCCGCGCCCGCACAGGACTGTCCTTTATCCGCACGGGTTCTTCCTTTATCGGCATAGGCACCGGTCTGATCGAATATTTCGGGTTCAGCATCATGACGCTGGTGGATATACTCATCGTTCTGGTGGGTCTCCTGATGATCACCGACGGCATTGTGTGGTACTGGCCGGTCCGAAAGGAGCAGCGTGAGGCTCCCCAAATGGTATAGACTTTCGATGCAGAAGGAAACGCCATGAAGATTGTTCACAAGATTATCCTTGCCAATACATTCAATATCCTGCTGATTGCGCTGACAGGCTTTTTCGCCTATCAGAATCTGAATCTCCTGCTGACCAAGCTGCGGTATGTGGAGATCGCAGACGATATGAATGCGTCGTTTCTGGAAATGCGGCTTTCGGAAAAAAACTACTTTCTCTACAAGGACACATCCGCGCTCAAGACCATTCAGAACAAACTGAATGAAAGCAAGGAGGCAATGGAGTCCGGACGGGCGGATATCATAAAGGCCATCGGCGCCCGGAGTTATCAGCAACTGGAATCCAGCACGCACGCATATCTTCAGATAATCAGCAGCGCGGATGTTAAAGCACCTGCCTCGGAGGAACTGCAATCCCGCATTCGCGAAGCCGGACAGAGACTGCGCGAGTTTTCCGATCATATCACCAAGATGGAACGCAGCAATGTCAACCGGCTCATTGCGGATTCCCGCACGGGTCTGTTCACGTCCCTGGTGCTGATTCTGTTTTCGGCGCTGGGATTCTCTCAGTTGATATCCCGCCGTATTCTGAAGTCTCTCACGGAAATCGAAAACGTGGCGCATGCCATCTCCGAAGGCACTTTCACCAAGGTGGAAACCGTTCAGACCGTGGATCAGGATGCTGTCATGAAGTTTCTGTCCCGCGTCAAATGTTTTTCTTTCTTTCTGCCGAATCCGTCCGATGAACTAGGCTCCGTCATGAAGGCCATCAATTCCATGTCCGAAGAGCTGAAAAAACATGAAGAGCTGATCATTCAGTCGAAAAAGCTGGCTTCCATCGGCATTCTGACGGCGGGTGTAGCGCACGAGTTGGGCAACCCGCTCAACAACATTTCCATGATGGCTCAGGCCTATGCAGAACTTTACGAGGACCTCAGCCGTGAAGACAGACTCGATTACATGACTAAAATCGAGGAAGAAACAGAACGTATTCGGGATATTGTCAAAAATCTGCTGGATTTTTCCAAACCCAAGAAACCCAACCGCAGTGAAGCCCATATCAATGATGTCGTTCAGAAAAGCCTCAAGCTGGTTCAGAACATGATCAGCATTTCCAATATCGAAATCAGCGTTCGTCTTGCGGACGGGCTTCCGCGTGTTTCTATCGATATCAACCAGATACAGGAAGTGCTGATCAATCTGATTACCAATGCCATTCAGGCCGCGACAGCCGGGGATGAACTGCATATCAGCACCCGACTGAATGTGGATGACAATCATGTGGAAATCGAAGTACAGGACACCGGCAAGGGAATTCCGCCGGAATTTCTGCCGCATGTGTTCGATCCGTTTTTCACCACCAAAGAAGCCAGCGGCACCGGGCTGGGGCTGTTTGTCAGCTACGGCATTATCCAGAACCATCAAGGCAGCATCCGGGTGCAGAGCGAAGTGGGCGTCGGCACATGTTTCACCATAGAACTGCCTGCATATGACACAAAGGAGATAAATAATGAGTGGAGCTAAAATCATTGTAATCGATGACGAGAATATCGTTGGCAAGATGATCAAGGCCACATTTGAAAAAGAAGGATATCATGTGGAGACGTTTCTGAGCGCCGCTCCCGCGCTGGCCCGATTGAAGGAAGAGACTTTCGATGTCATCATCACCGATTTGAAAATGAAGGGGATCGACGGCATGGAAGTTCTCAGAATCGTTAAAAAAGAAGCTCCCGGAACCAAAGTGATCATGATCACGGCCTTTGCCAGCATGGATTCCGCCATCGAGGCGGTGCGTGGCAAAGTGGATGATTTTTTCCCCAAGCCATTTAAAATCAAAGATCTCAAAGCCTGTGTCGAACGGCTGCTGTGCCAGTAATCGCTTATTTTCCCGTCATCATTGCAGCGTACTGCTCGTACGCTGCGCGCCGTGGGTTTTTTGTAATGCTGCTGTTCACACATATGAGTCTCGACCCGCATCCAGAGATATGGTATATATCCTCAACATATGGAGAGTTTTCCCCTTTTCTGATTCCATTTTGCTTTCAAAATGACATTTCGGTCTTCACAATGGAGGACAACCACCGGTGAAACGCTGCCACTTTCATTTTTTTTCGGCAGGCTGCCTGATCTTCCTGCTGTTTTTTTCAGGATGCTACTATGGCCGTCAGCCGTTTGCCGCGCCGACGATGCTTCCGGGAACAGATAGAGACATGATGACTGCGGGTTACTGGATCACCCGTCATCCGTCTCCGGATTCCCTGATTTTGTCATCCTACCAGATACAGATGCTGAACCACCATATTGAAAAAGATTTGAAAACCATTCTGGATATCACTCGGGTAGAGCAGCCTTTTACAGACAAAGAAATTGCTGATGCTCTCCGGAAAGATATCGTTCGTCTGCGCAGCACTTCCCGGTACCTGTCTTCCGGACGCTCCGTATCTTCCGCTTTTTATGACCGCATGGTCCGGGATATGGATATCGGAGGGCTGGAAGCCCGAATTTACCCTGCGTACGGAGTTATCACGTGTTTTACGGATCAGCGGGTTCTGCCCACGACAGAACGGCTGTTTGCCCGGCCGTCCGATGTCGATTTTGATGAACTTCAAAATAACGCCCTGAATATGGGTACGCCGGTACTGATCATACATCGAACGCTGGATGGACAGTGGACTTACGTTCGCGCGCCGGACAGCGCCGGGTGGGTGAAAAGCGATCGCATTGCCCGGTGCACACGATTTAAGCTGGAGTCATATGTGAATTCGGATGCTTTCGTGGTGACGACACTGCCCAAAACCGATATTTATCTGAATCCGGAGCAGACTCACAGCGAAACTTCCGTGCAGATGGGCGCCCGGCTTCCCTTGATTCCAACAGATGATAACATGTTCCATGTGCAGGTGCCGGCGCGTGACGCCGACGGGTATCTGATAACCCGCCAGGGCTATATACCCAAATCATCCGCAAATGTGGGATATTTGCCCTACACCGCCCGCAATATTCTTTATCAGGCATTTGAAATGCTTAACACGCCCTATGGCTGGGGGGGGATGTACGGAGAGCAGGACTGCTCACGGTTTGTCCAGGAGGTGTTCGCTACCGTAGGAATAACGCTTCCCCGCAATTCCGCCGATCAGGCGGTTGTCGGCGATCTGCTGGGAGAATTCACACCCGCCTCATCTCCGGCGGACAGGAACAGCGTACTTCTGGACAAAGCGACAGGCGGCGAGACGCTGCTGTATATGAAGGGCCACATCATGCTCTATCTGGGTAAAGTGGATGACGTCCCCTATGTTATCCACGATGTGTGGGGGTATCACGCCCATGCATCGGGCGGCGATCGCGTTTACAAGATAGGACGGGTCGCCGTAACGGATCTGACGCTGGGAACCGGTTCACGGGGCGGTTCACTGCTGGGTGCGCTTCAATCCGTGCGGATTATTCATTGACGACGGCCATCATCATTTAACCCAAACAGTTTGAGATTCGATTGAACGATTATCCTCCTATTGCCATTGTGGGTATGTCCGGAGTTTTTCCGGAAGCCTTCACGCTGGAACAGTTCTGGCAGAATATCATCCACAGGAAAGACGCATGCGCCGATATTCCGGAAGACCGCTGGAAAATGCGTCCGGAAGATGTGCTGTCTTCCAGACCGGCGCCGGACAGGGCGTTTCACCGCCGCGGATGTGTTGTCCGGAATTTTCACTTCAATCCGGATGGATTCCAGGTTTCTGCCGAGACGCTGAAATCTCTGGACATGCTGCACCATCTGGCGCTTCATACGGCCAGAGAAGTTCTGGCGCCGTTTCAGCCATCGGGCATGGCGTGGGATCGGGTGGGTGTCATTATGGCGTCCATTGCGCTGCCGACGGCCGCATCCTCGCATCTGGCGCAGGAAATTCTGGGGAAGTCCTTTGAAAATGCGTTGTTCCAAAAGCCTGCTACATCGTCTTCCACACTGAGCCGCCATCAATGTCTGGCGGCCCAGGTAACGGCGTTTCCCGCTGAAATTCTGGCAAAGGCGCTGGGGCTTGGCGCATTTGCATTCACGCTGGATGCGGCGTGTGCATCCTCCATTTACGCTGTGAAGCTGGCCTGTGACGCCCTTTCGTCCCGCCGGTGCGATGCGGTTCTGGCCGGGGGTGTTTCCTGTCCTGACAGGCCATATACCCAGATTGGTTTCAGCCAGTTGAGGGCGTTGTCGCCTACGGGATGTTGTGCACCGTTCGATGTCCGCGGCGATGGACTGATCGTGGGAGAAGGCGCGGGAATTCTGCTGCTGCGCAGGCTTGAAGACGCTGTTGCCGATGCCAACCCTGTGCTGGGAATTATCCGCGGCATCGGACTATCCAATGACATGCGGGGCAACCTTCTGGCTCCGGATATCGAGGGCCAGGTCCGGGCCATGCGGGCGGCTTATCACTCCGCCGGATGGCGGCCTACAGATGTGGATATAATCGAGTGCCATGGGGCGGGAACACCGGTCGGGGATGCTGCGGAGCTTCTCAGCTTGAAAGCCCTCTGGGAGTGCGACGGAAACTCGGCATCTGGCGCATGGGGACCCTCCGGACGGTGTACCATTGGTTCTGTCAAATCCATGATCGGTCATTTGCTGACCGCCGCCGGCGCTGCGGGTATCATCAAGACGCTGCTGGCTCTGAAGCATCAGATGTTGCCGCCGTCCCTGAATTTTCAGTCGCCTCCGGAAAACAGTCCACTCAATGACGGCCCATTTCAGGTACAGACAACAGCCGCTTCCTGGCCGCGCCGAGCTGATGCTGTTCCCCGCCGGGCTGCGGTCAGCGCCTTTGGATTCGGCGGCATCAATGCGCACATCCTGTTGGAAGAATGGATGCCGGGTGCAGAAAGTGCATCTATTCAAACCGAGGGGGGGGGCTTCCGAAGCACTGCCGGCGCCGCCATCGTCTCCGCCGATTCTGAGAACTCTGTGCAGACGCCGCCGGATATCGCGGTGATCGGTATGGATGTCTGCCTGGGAAGTCTGGATACCCTGCGAGCGTTTCAAGAAGCTGTGCTGTCCGGCATTTCCGATATTCGCAAACGGCCGGAAGACCGCTGGAGGGGTTGTGACGCTATTGCTGCATCGCTGGGGCTTCCCGATCTTCCCGGCGGTTATATGGAGTCTGTCGTGCTGGAATTGAAGGATTTTCATATACCGCCGCACGAAATACCGGATATCCTGATTCAGCACCTGCTGATGCTGAAAGTCGCCGGTCGGGCCATGCAGGACGCCGGATTGACCGTGAGACAACCCAGACCCCGCATGGGCGCAATTATCGGTATGGGTTTCGATATGGAAGCTACGGACTTTCACCTGCGATGGAATATCGGCCGTTTTTATAAAGACTGGCTGCACCGGGCGGGGATATCCTTAAATCCGGCGGACAGTCATCGGTGGCAGGAATCGCTGAAGAACGCCTGTGGCCCTGCGTTGACCCCATCACGCACCTTGGGCGCTCTGGCCGGCGTCATTGCCAGCCGGGTGGCGCGGGAATTTGGTATGGGGGCGCCCAGTTTTACGGTTTCCGGAAATGCCGTATCTGGTGTCCATGCGCTGGAAGCTGCGGTGCGCCTGCTCCAGAGACACGAAGCCGACGCCATGCTGGTCGGTGCTGTCGATATGGCCTGTGATGTGCGAAATCTGCTGATGACGCATGGTGTGAAGGCATTTTCCGACTCTGGCGTGATACGACCTTTGGATGCCTTGGCGGATGGCGCCCTGCCGGGTGAAGGCGCCGCCGCGCTGGTGCTGAAAAGGCGGAACCAGGCCGCAGCGGATGGAGACAGAATCTATGCGGTCATCAAAGGCGTGGGTTCTGCGATGGCGGCATCCGGTGACACTTCGGACGCTGCATATCTGAAATCGCTCCGGCAAAGCCTGGATGAGGCTGGCGCGACGCCGGCCTCTATCGGCATGCTGGAAGCCCACGGCAGCGGTCATCCGGATGAAGATCGGATGGAGCTCCGGGCGTTTGATGCATTGTTCCAGGATTCCGGCGCCAATATCGCCGCCAACACTGCGGTTGGTTCTGTCAAGCCCATCGTCGGTCACACAGGCGCCGCCGCCGGCATGGTTTCTATCGTCAAAACCTGTCTGTGCCTGTATCAGGAAATTATCCCCCCGCTTGTCAATTTCCAAAAGCCCCCGGCCCTCCATCTTCCGTCGGAGCCTGGAGGGGATACAATGGGCAGCCGTTTGGGAAATCCACTTTCATCGGCGCTTTATTTCCCCGCATTTCCTCATTACTGGGTACGAAACCGGCAGGAGGGTCCGCGCCGGGCCTGCTGCGCCGCCATATCCGCCGCCGGCGCATGCGGCCATGTGGTCCTGGAGGGCTGCGATAACCTGAACAAAACAGACGCTATTCGCCGTGAACGCCGCGCGCCTTTAGGGAATCCGCCGGCTGCGCTGTTTGTCATCGAAGGCGAAAGTCCGGCCGCGCTGCTGGACGGCCTGCGTCGTTTCGAAACGCATGCAAGGCAGGATTTCCCATCTGCGGAAGCATTGGCTGACGCCTGGTTTCATCAGCATCCACCGACATTCAAACATCCATATGCCGTCAGCTTTGTCGCCGAAAGCCGCCGGCAGCTCCCGGCACTTATCGAAGACGCCGCGAAAGCGGTGGTTTCTGAGACATGCCGGCGTATCACAGGGCGATCCGGGGTGGCATATACCCCCCAGCCTTTGGGGCTTGCCGGAGACATCGCCTTTGTGTTTCCGGGTTCTGGAAATCACTTTGTCGGTATGGGAAGGTCTGTCGGAATTCGCTGGCCCGAAGTGCTGCGGCAAATGGATTTTCAAACGCCGGAACTTAAAACCCAACTGATTCCGGAAATGTATGTCCCCTATCGCCAGTTCTGGACACCTGGATGGGAAATTGAGGCCCAAAACGCCATTTCCGCCAGTCCCCTGTTTCCGATCTTTGGCCAGGTGCTCTACGGCAGCGTCATGACCCGTGTGATGCGGACTCTGGGACTTACTCCGCAGGCGGCCATCGGCTACAGTCTGGGAGAAACCGCCGGATTTTTCGCTTTGAACGCATGGCCGGATTCTGGCGTCATGCTGTCCAGGCTGTCTGAGAGCGCTTTGTTCCACACAGAACTGACCGGGCCTTGTCTGGCGGCTCGAAAAGCCTGGGGGGGTTCTTTGGATGTCCCGTTTGTCTGGAAGGTTGCGGTCGTCAACCGGCCTGCGGCGCTTGTGACCGAGACGCTGCCTGAATTTCCTTTGGCGCGGCTTCTCATTGTCAATACCCCGGATGAATGCGTGATTGGCGGCAGCCAGGCGGATGTGGAAGGGGTTATCGCGGCGCTTTCCTGTGAAGCCATTTACCTGGATGGTGTGGTGACGGTTCACTGTGATGCTGCGGCGCCGGTTCAGGAAGCCTACCGTGAGCTGCACCGTTTCCCGACAGTACAGCCTCCGGGTATCCGTTTTTACAGTTGTGCGCAGGCCAGGAGTATTTCCTGTCTTGATACCGAAAGCGCCGCAGATTCGATTACCCGTCAGGCTGTTTCGGGGTTTGATTTTACAGCGACCATCCGTCAGGCGTATCAGGATGGGGTCCGCATCTTTCTGGAAATGGGGCCTCACGCCAGTTGCACCCGCATGATCGGACGGATTTTAGGAGACAGCCCTCATGTGGCGGTTTCTGCCAGCAGCCGCGGGGAAGATGAGTATATTTCCATTCTGAAATTGCTGGCGACACTGGCGTCGGAACGGATTCCCGTCGATTTGAAATCCCTTTACAGCCGTTCGTCCGCAACGGTTGCAGCAGAGACGGCGCCGAAAAGCATCCGGACGGTTATCCGAAGAACCGGTGGGTCACCATTTCATCCGAGCTTTCCGGAGATTCCGGTTTCTGAAATTCCTGTCCATATTCCAGCGTCGGTTTCACCGGTTGTTTCCGATAAACCGCTGCTCGCGATGTATTCTTCCGATATGATTCAGGCCGTTACCAGAAATGCCCAGGCGGATGCCGATGCGCATCAGGCGTTTCTGTCGTTTTCAGATGAAGTGATCCGGTCATTTGGGGAGGGTTTCGCCATTCAGTCGGGGCTTCTGGAACGGCAACTGTCGCCAGCACTGAATCGCGGCGGCGGTACGGCATTTCTTCGTCCGATGACTGAAGAAACCATTTGGCCGCTGGAAACCGATGAATACAAGACTCAGGAAATTCCGGATGCGGCCCTGTCGGCGGTCGCTTATTCCAAAGAAATGTGTCTTGAATTTGCGATTGGGTCTGTCGCCAAAGTTCTGGGACCGGGATTTGCCGAGGTCGATACCTATCCGGCCCGCGTCCGGCTTCCTGATGCACCGCTGATGCTGGTGGATCGCATTCTTTCAGTTGAAGGCCAAAAGGGCTCTTTGGGATCAGGGCGGATTGTCACTGAACATGATGTACTGCCTGGCGCCTGGTATCTGGACGGGGGGCATGCGCCGGTCTGTATTGCCGTCGAGGCCGGTCAGGCCGATCTGTTTCTGTGCGCGTGGCTGGGCATCGATCTTCAGGTGAGGGGGCAGCGTACCTATCGTCTTCTGGATGCGGCGGTGCAGTTTCACCGGGGGCTGCCGTCGGTCGGGGATACCATCCGATATGAAATCCATATTGATCGATTCGTACGTCAGACTGACACCTGGCTCTTTTTTTTCAGTTTCAGGGGATATATCGGTCAGGAACTTCTCATTACCATGATAAACGGATGTGCGGGGTTCTTTACCGCTGCCGAGGTGGAAAATTCAGGGGGGATTATTCTGACCGACGCCGAACGTCAGCCGGTTTCCGGCAAGACGCCGGCGGACTGGAAAACGCCGGTTCCGATGGTTTTCGAAGTCTACAACGAAATCCAGGTGGATGCATTGAGAAGCGGGAATCTCTCCGGGTGTTTTGGCCGACATTTCAGCGGTGTCAGACTGGCGGATTCGCTCCGGCTCCCGGGCGGACGCATGCGTCTGATCGACCGGATACTGAACCTGGAACCTTCCGGCGGGCGCTATGGTCTGGGAATCATCCGCGCTCAAGCGGATATTCATCCGGATGACTGGTTTTTGACCTGTCATTTTATGGATGATCCGGTCATGCCCGGCACGCTGATGTATGAGTGCTGCGCCCATACCTTGCGGGTGTTTATCCAGCGCATGGGATGGATCAGCGAGACCCCCGGCGTCTGCTATGAACCGGTTCCGGGTGTTCAAAGCATTTTAAAATGCCGGGGACCGGTAACCCCTCATTCCCGTCATGTGGTATATACCATCGAGATTCGGGAACTTGGCTACATGCCGGAGCCTTATGTGATTGCAGACGCGCTGATGACGGCGGATGGGCATGATATCGTTTTGTTTCGTAATATTTCCATGAAAATGACCGGCGTCACTCGTACGGAAATCGAATCTTTCTGGAAAAACCGGCTTTCAGAAGACACGTTGAAGGTATCCGGCGATATGGTGCAGGAAAAAGCCGGTTTGAAAAGTTCTGCCACCACGGCGGGTACCCCTCCATCGTGGCATGTCACCCGCCAACAGATATTATCTTTTTGCATCGGGAAACCATCGGATGCGTTCGGTGAAGCATTCCGGCCGTTTGACAGCGGCCGGTTTCTGGCCAGACTTCCGGGGCCGCCGTATCTGTTTATCGACCGGGTGGTTCACGCGGAACCTCCGGCGCTGGTACTTAAACCCGGCGGCTGGATTGTGGCGGAATATGACGTATCGCCGTCCGACTGGTATTTCAGGGCGGATGGAACCGGCGTCATGCCCTTTGCCGTGCTTCTGGAAATTGCGCTGCAACCCTGCGGATGGCTGGCTGCATATGCGGGATCTTCTCTGTCAAGCTCAAAAGACCTTCATTTCCGGAATCTTGGCGGAACGGGCATGATTCACAGAGATATTTTCCCCAATACCGGAACTCTCACCATGCGGTGCCGCATGACGCGGGTGTCGGCGGCCGGCGATATGATCATCGAGGATTTCGATTTTCAGGTGCTGTCGAAAAACCGGATGATCTATGACGGTCATACCACATTCGGATTCTTTACACCGGAAGCCTTGAAACAGCAAAAAGGGCTGCGCAGCGCCGAAAGCTGGAAACCCGGCGCGGAAGCCGCCGGTAATACGGCCTGCAGGGCGTATCCGCTTCAGGACATGCCGCCATTTTCGCCGGAGGATATCTCCGAAAGCCCGGACACTTTTTCACCGCGCCTGACCCAGCCGGCCAGGGCGCTGCGCATGATGGATGTCATTACGTGCTCTATTTCTGATGGCGGGCCGCATGGGCTGGGATACATTCAGGGTGAAAAAACCATCCATCCGGATGAATGGTTCTTCCAGGCTCATTTCTATCAGGATCCGGTGTGGCCTGGTTCTCTGGGAATCGAAGCCCTGATGCAGCTTGTCAAGTGTGCCGCTCTGGATAAGTGGCCGGAGTGCATCCCTGACCACCATTTTTCACTGGTGACCGGGGTGGAACATGTCTGGACGTACCGGGGACAGGTTGTCCCTGAAAATAGAAGCGTTGTTGTGAAAGCTGTCATCACCCAGCAGGAAACGTTTCCAGCCCCCTTGCTCATTGCCGATGGTATTCTGAGCGTGGACGGATTGCCTATCTACGAAATGAACCGGTTCGGTATCCGGATACTCCATAATTCATAATCCTGTAACGAGTTCACCATGCAATTTTCCTCTGTTTATATCGACGCTATTGGCTATGAACTGGCGCCCAATGTACTGACATCCGAAGACATCGAAAACCGCCTTGCGCCGCTGTATCAGGCGCTGCACTTTCAGAAAGGCCAACTGGAAATGATTACCGGGATTCGGGAACGGCGTTATTGGGAGCCCGGATTTCATATGTATGAAGGCGCTGGCCGTGCTGCACGAAAAGCGCTTCAATCTTCGGCGTTTCCACCGGAGCAGGTGGACATGCTGATTTATGCAGGGGTATGCCGGGATCAACTGGAGCCTGCGACCGCCTGCGCTGTGGCGCACAGCATCGGCGTCGGCCCCCATGCGTTGGTCCATGATATTTCCAATGCCTGTCTGGGGGTGTTGAACGGCATGATTCAGGTTGCCAGTGCTATCGAACTGGGACACATTCGCGCAGGGCTGGTGGTCTCCTGTGAATCTTCCCGGCAGATCATGGATATCAGCATTCAGCGGATGATCGACTCGCGGGACATGGCGGTGTTCCGGAACACCGTAGCCACCCTGACCGGTGGTTCCGGTGCGGTGGCTGTTTTACTTACCCACGCGGATGTTTCCGCCCGGGGTCACCGCCTGGTCGGCGGTGTTGTCCGAAACGCCGTGCAGCATCACAGACTCTGCTGCTGGGGACCGGATACCGGCATTTCCGCCACCCTGCCCATGGTCATGGAAACAGACGCTGCCGGCGTGCTTCAGCATGGTGTTGTCCTGGGCGCTGAGACATTTCGTAATTTCAGGGCGGAGATGCCGTGGACAGCGGACAAACCCGATAAAATCATCTGCCATCAGGTAGGTGCGACCCATCAGAAGACCATTCTCGACGCTTTGGGAATTGCTGTGGAAAAAGATTTCGTCACCTATCCGTACCTGGGAAACATGGGAACGGTTTCTTTGCCCCTGACGGCGGCTATTGCCGATGAACGCGGCTTTCTGAAAAAAGACGACTGTGTGGGATTTTTCGGCATCGGTAGCGGGCTGAATTGCATGCTGCTGGGAATGGAGTGGTGACGGTCACGACAGAGGGAAATCATTCCAGTTCGCATTCAAACTGATACCTTTGTCAGCTTCGCTGTGCTGCGATTCGACGTACTGAATGTACAGTCTCATCGCTGCTCGCTTGCTTTCGCGGTCTCAGTCC